>JAWWDX010000070.1:0-12108 GCA_033719695.1 Putridiphycobacter sp. | reverse complement strand
CTGTCCTAATGGAAGATGTTCTTTTGAGTAACTGATCTTCTATTTTCCAAATCTCCACTTGATCTAGGGTTGGTACAGCAACCATCCGAAGTTTTCCGCGTTTCCCTCTATGGGTTCCATCTGTTGGTGCTTGAGATTCTACCATCACCAATACCTTTTGCTTAGCTGTTTCCCACCCCCCTTTTTGATTCAACAACCTTATCAAAATCATGAATGAAAGAGTTGTCAAAGGTGGGCTACCAACGAGAAGCTATAAAGAATTAAGAACAAAAGCATAACAAAACCTAAATTTCATTCCTGTTTCGTACCTTACAGCAACTAAAATTTAGCCAACCGTTATTGAATTTGATGAGAACTATTTTTTTAATATTGCTTTTAACCACTCTTTATTTCAACGGTTTTGCTTGTACCTGTAGCGGGGCGAACGAATATTCTAATGGAGAACGAAACCTAGAATGGTGGAATGACAGTGAGTACATTTTTAAAGGAATAGTTGACAGTGTAAAGACAGAAGATGAATGGAGTCAAAAATTATTTTTTACAGTAACAAAAAAGTATAAAGGGGACATTGGTAAAAAAGTAGAATTTTACTCTCTTAACTTTGGTTCATCTTGCGAGTGGAATCTTGAAAAAGAAATTGGAAAAGAATTCATTATTTACGGTTACTTAGATGAAACAGGCGAGCTAACATCTCACTTTTGTAGAGGTTCTCAACAAATTTACAAACAAGAATATATTGACTCAGTGTATTCGGATGTCAATTTTTATCGAATAATTATGAGCCAGAGAATTAAATTTGTTTCGGAAGTCACAAAATTTCAAAATGGTTTAGTTAAAACATACTATTCAAACGGAAACTTAACGGGAAAAGGGAACTTTGAAAATTACAAACCAATAGGCTATTGGAAATATTACTCTTTTGATGGTAAAATCACATCCGAAGGCAGGTATAAGAACTACAAGAAAAGTGGAGTTTGGATAGAAAACATTTATAAAACTAGATCATATGAAAATGAAGATGGTTCTCACAATGTTGATTTAGTTCTTGAAGGCTATAAAAAAGGAAAATATATTAATGGTGAAAAAGTAGGTGTTTGGAAAACGTATGACCGAAATGGAACGCTAACCTCCACGGAATGAAAAACAACGTACAACAAAAAATAAAAATTACAGCAAAGCTGTTCGGCATAAATGCCTATTTTTATTCAACCGTTAGCAAGCATAGTTAAAAAAACAAATGAGTGAAATATTTAGTAATAGAGAAATTGCCATTATTATTTGGCTTACTCTATTTTTCGCTTTTTCAGCCACCAAAAAAGGCGTCTTGAATTCAGCGTGGAAGTTAATTTCAATCTTATTTCAAAAGCAAATGGGAACTTTAATTCTCTTTATGCTGGGCTATATAGTAATACTCCTGATTTTATTGGCAACATTAAGGTTTTGGGAAATTGCATTTTTAAAAGACACTATACTGTGGATTGTTTTTGTAGGTTTTCTATTGCTAATGAACTCAAATAAAATTAATTCAGAAAACAACTACCTTGTTAGTATTTTGAAGGATAGTGTTAAGGGGATTGTGATAGTTGAGTTTATTGCTAATTTTTATAGTTTTTCAATCGGTATAGAATTATTAATAATTCCTGTATTGACCTTTATAGCAGTTATTCCGATCGTAACAAAAGGCAAACCAGAGTATAAATCGGTGGAGAAGTTTTCTAATGGATCACTTTCAATTTTTGGAGGAGTAATTCTCATTTACACAATCTATAAGATTTCACAAGGGTTTAATGAGTTTGCTAATCTCTTAACTTTAAAAAGCTTTTTACTACCGATTCTATTAACAATTCTATATCTACCTTTTTTATATTTTGTTGCTCTGTGGACTTTGTACGAAGTGATGTATATACGGTTGAGCAGTCAACTTAAAAAGAAAAAGCACAAGAAATATTTGAAAAGGCTTATGATTTTAACATTTCATATTAATAGAAAAAAGTTACGTTTATTTCAAAGTGAATTAGGTTTTGAACCAGTTCAAAATAAAAAAGACATTAACCGAGTTTTTGAAAATTTCCAACAAAGTCAAATAATGAGTAAATCTTGATGCAATTAATAAAAATAGGTAATATCGAATTACATTTTGATTTAGAAAACACAAAAGCATTCTATGAAACTCAAAATGGTTTTTCTTGTACTTGTCCAGATTGCTTAAACTATGTTTCAAAATTAGGCACAGTAAAGAAATTAATCAACGGTCTAGATGAGCAACTTGGTATTGATTTATCAAAGGACGTAGGGCAAGCCATGGATGAATTAATGCCTCTTGATTATGAAGACCATAATTTATATGTTATTCCTTATTACATTAATGGAAAATGTATCCTTGCCGGTAAGGATTTAGAAAAGCAACAAAACGGTCCTATTTGGCCAAACACTATAAGAGCTGACTATAGATTAGACAAAAATTTGAATTTATTATTTATTAACACGACAGATTCCGTTGTATTTGAAAATGCCCAAAATGTTTTAACTATTTGGCTTGAATTCAAAACACCATTGCTAGAGGAGGAAAACACGTGCTGGAAAAAAATTAAAAAAGTATTTAAAAATAAAAAACGACTTGCTAACAAAGAACTGAGCTTAATAAAAGTGTAAAAACCACTTTTTGCGCAAATGTTCAATACACTTCTCAAAGTGGTTTAGAATTACCAAGACGACAAATGTGTCCAATCAATTTTTGCTTTTGGCTGTATTACACGCAAACCAGTATGTTTGTCGAGCTGCATAATTTTTCCAGACCTTAGATTTTGGTTGATATCAACTAACCAAAATAATGTTCCACTTTTAAAAGTGGTTCAGAATTATCATGTCAACAAGTCAACTAAATCAGCACCATTTTCAATATCTATATTCTCTAATAGACCTGATACAACAATATTAAATCCCAATTCGTTCAATTCATCTGCTTTTGATTGCCAATGGTTAAAACATGACTTATCAGGGTACAAGATGATATCTCTAGATTTTATAACCAATAATTTTGATAATTTGATTTCGTCTTTAGCACCACATGCAAGCCACAGATATTTGGGAAAGATTATTGACATGATGATGGCAGATTTCTCTGACTCTACAATCGCAATTTTTTTATTGCACTTTTCAAAGTGGTTCACCTGGTGTTCACCGAACAAACATTGTTTTAATTTGTAATTCTTGGGTAATATTTTCTTCCTTTTTAGTTGGCTATGTACCCAATCTATTTTTGCTTTTGGCTGTTTCACTCGCTTTCCAATATGCTTATCGAACTGCATAATTTTTCCAGACCTAAGTTTTTGATTGATATCAACCAGCCAAAACAATGTTGCACTTTTAAAAGTGGTTGCTGTACCAATTTTGTAAGTGGTAATGGCATTTTTCACTTCAGATTCTGCAAACTTAGAGTATAAATACTGCACAAAATTATTCTGTTGATATAGTTTTAAAGTTGGTTGAATAAGCGCAATTGGCAAATAATGATTGAAAGCTTTTTCCTCTTTTTTATATTGTATTGTATTGTAGTCGCCAACTATTCCTTTTGGGTACTCAAAGTATCCACAATTATCGGCTCTATCACACTTTCCAAAGTGGGGTGGTGCCAATTTTTTTGTTGCTACTTCAATATACCTGACAAATCGCTTTTTTTTACAACTTGGACATTCGAATTTTTTAGATGAAGGATCTAAAGTGAATTTATAGGCCATGACTTACAGTTTTGTCTGGTACACTGGTATAATGGTATACTGTATACCATTATACCAGTGTACCACTTTGTTTCATTTTATCAATATGTCTTCCCACCTTTTGATGATTGGTTTTCAATTGCCTAGCAATTTCCCTATTACTAATCTTTGGGTTCTTACTAGTTAGTTCTTTGATTTGTTCTTGAAATTCAATGTCGTCGTCCGGTATATTGTTTTGGTCCTTTAGATGGTTTGTTTCTTCGTCAAACCCTAAGAATTTAAAATGAAGGAAACAATTTTCCTTTTCAATTAAGCAAACAGCCACATTGGTAGCTCCATACTTTTCTTCAGCATTTCTAACTTTAATTTGTTTAATGTAGCGCATGGATGCATCTTCAGAGCTTCTACCAATTGAAAAAGCACTGTCACAAAAATTAATTAACATTTTGCTTCCTGCTACATCATTATTCGTAATTGGTCGAGACAAATCTCGTTTGGGTGTATGTGCCAATATTAAAATTGAGAGTTGGTACTTTTCCTTAAGAGCTTTTAATTTTTTCATTAGTGGCAAAGCATTTTTTGACTTTTCCATTTCAGCCTTTAGGTATGTGATATTATCAATAATGATGATTTTCACTTCATGAAGCTTTATAATTTTCTCCATGTCTGCTAGTACAATGTCTTCCAGTTTTTGATTATCATCCAATGATTGTATATCAAATTCACTTCTGTAAAATTCACTTGAAAAATCGTAGTTCTCGCCTAACTGATTCGAATACCTTATTTGGAACTGTTTGTCCGATAATTCAAAGTCAAGGTATACCACTTTTTTAAGTGGAGGCTTTTCACCTAAATCAAAAACAGCTTCTCCCTTTGAGATTGCATTAGCTATTTGCACAGCTAAAATTGATTTTCCTGCATTGGTATCTGCAAATAATATGCATATCTCACCTTCAAACCATAAACTGCTAAATAACTCTTTTGGCATGGGTCGTTTACTTGCTTCCTCAGTCCAAGTGTTAGCTGGTTTAACCATCAAAACTTTGGTGCTGTTTTTCAACTTCTCAAGTTCTTTGGTAACTTTAATGTCGTCCTGTTCCAGCAACTTTTCTAATTGGCTATTTTTCATTTCGTAACAGGTTAGGAAAGATCTGGTTAATAATTTTCCCAATTTGTTGAGGGACGTTTCTTCTATGTCTAAAACGATTTTCAAAATCTGACTTTAGTTTATCTTTTGATCTATTTTTCATGATTCAATTCTTTTGAATGTGAATCACTTGCTTCAATCCATTTTAATAGATCCTCAGCCTTAAAATAGAGTTTGCCCCCTCTTTTCATATGTGGGATAGAGTTTTTACTAGTCATGGCATAAATGGTTTGTTTGGCCAGTCCAGTAATTTCTACTGCCAGTTCTATGCCTCCAATCTTTTTAGGGGCTACTTCTTTTTTTGATTTAAAGTGTTCTGCTCTGATGGCTTCCGTAACACTTTTTTTAATGATAGGGCTTAAGAGCTCTTCGATAATTGAATTTAAATTATTCATAATTCATTTTTATTAATGATTAATGGCTCAAAAATATTTTATAATTATCTGACCTAAAAAGGTAAATATTATTAGGGTATTTTTTAGGTCATTGAAAATTTTTAAATAAGATTCTGAAAACTAATTTTTTAACTAGTAAGATAAGAGTGTTTCAAATCGAATGAAAAGACAAAATAATCCTTCTTCAGCAATAATGAATGTCTAATTCTTTATGTGATTATGTAAAAAAAAGTAAGGTTATCCCTCTTTTACAAGTTTGGGTTATTTGTATTTGGTAACTAAATGGATAATTTCATTTACGTGTTGATCTGAAGATTCAGGTTCCTCATTTTTATATGTATTTGAAGGAAATTTTTTTTTGATAGTGTCATATTTAACATCAAAAGGTCCGCGATTTGAATATGTTTGAAAATTATCTATCATCCAATTTAGTAGAACTTCCCTTGTGGAACTTATTAATCCGTAGTGAAACGGAAGCGAAAAATACATGGCAAATAACTCGACACTACCAGAAAAGAGGAGTTTGCCCTGAATTTTTCTACCCAGAAGTAATTGCTCTAAAACATATCTATTCTCAACAGCGACCCTGTTTGCCAGTAACTCATAAAACTCTTGTCTAAAGGCACTGTTAGAAAACACAATCCCTTTGTACAAATCGTTTCCCTCCAGATTACCATTCAAGCTATTTTTCTTGAGCATGTATTCATCTGTTATTAATATGTAGTCTGGATTTGTGGGGTAGAACGGTTTAATGCCTCGTAGAATAGAACCAGCCTCTTCGACATAGATGTACAAGCTTCTATATATTTCCGCAATACTTTCTTTCAAACGGAAATCAACTCGTATTTTCTCTGGTTCATGCTTTACTTTTGCATAGATATCTTCAATTTCGTTCCTAATGTGGTCTTGTGTTTTTGTAAGTTCAGCATCATCCTCGATATCGTTAGTTGATTCTAGAAATGGAATTGCCGCCTTAAAAGAATTATCTAGTTCCTTAAAATTATTCTCTATTAGACCAACTGCTTTCTTAGGCTCATTTTCATTTAAAACTTTCTCAGCCAATTGATCAAATACTTTTAGGAATTTTAAGTACGCTTTCTTATCATTCATTATCCATGTTTGTTTGAAGTAAACGTGAAAATAACAATTTATAATAAAAATCAAAAATAGGTAAACCAAGAGTGATTTTTGTAAACCATGTGTAAACCGAGGAAACAAAAAAGCCTTAACAGAATTTGTTAAGGCTTGATTTTACTAGTGTGGGCCCACCTGGGCTCGAACCAGGGACCCCTTGATTATGAGTCAAGTGCTCTAACCAGCTGAGCTATAGGCCCGGTATTTTAGTGAGTTGGGTTCTCATTCCATCAGCATATTGCTTAAGGGGTGCAAATGTATTTGTTTAAAATGTATATTCAAAATAAATTATTAATAATTTTAGCGAATGAAAATGAATTTTGATGCTATCATTTTTGATTTAGGTGGTGTTATCTTAAATATTGATTACAATAAAACCATAAATGCCTTTAAAAATCTCGGTGTGCAAAATTTCGACTCCTTGTACACACAAGCGCAACAAAATGACTTATTTGATAAATTAGAAGTAGGCAGTATTACCGAAAATGATTTCTATTCTGAGATTAAAAATTTAGCAGCCACAAAACTAAGTAATCAACAAATTCAGTTTGCTTGGAATGCCATGCTGCTAGACTTACCTTTGGCAAGAATTCAATTTCTCAGAAACTTAAGTAAAAACACCCCTATTTATTTATTAAGCAATACAAATTCAATTCATTTGAGCGCTTTTAAAAGTATCATTAAAAATCAACATGGCGACCATGATTTGTTAGAATCGATTTTTATAGAAACCTTTTATTCTCACCAAATCGGTTTTAGAAAACCTAATGCCGAAGCCTTTAATTTAATTATAGCCAAACATCAATTAAATCCGAGTACAACCCTATTTATTGACGATAGTATTCAACATATTGAAGGTGCCAAGAAAGTTGGCCTACAAGCTCATCATTTGGTGAACCAAGACATCACTTCCCTGTTTACTTAAAAATAGTATTTGATTGCTTATATTTGGCGCAAAATTAAAGTATGAATTTAGATCTAACAGGAAAAACTGCGGTAGTTTGTGGCAGCACTCAAGGAATAGGTAAAGCTGCGGCCCAGGAATTAGCCAATATGGGCGCGAATTTAATTTTAGTTGCTCGAAACGAAAATAAGTTAAAAGCTGTTATAAATAAATTACCAAAATCAGACAAACATACTTATTTAGCCGTCGATTTTTCGAACCCAGATGATTTAAAATCAAAGTTTAACACCTTTATTGCCGACAAAGAAGTTCATATTCTTATTAACAATACTGGCGGACCGGCAGGTGGTCCAGTAAATGCAGCTGAACCTTCAGAATTTATTGCTGCTTTTAATCAACACCTCATTTGCAATCACATTCTTGTACAAGCTGTAAAAGATAAAATGAAAACCGCTGGTTATGGAAGAATTATAAATGTTATATCCACCTCTGTGAAGCAGCCTTTGCCAAATCTTGGCGTATCGAATACGGTGCGTGGTGCGGTTGCTAATTGGAGCAAAACTTTAGCGAATGAATTGGGCGAATTTAACATTACGGTAAATAATGTTTTACCGGGTGCAACTAACACAGTGCGTCTTAAATCAATTATCGAAAGTAAAGCTGCTAAAACAGGTCAATCTTACGATTCTATTTTAAATGATATGGCCAATGCCTCGCCAATGAAAAGAGTAGCGCAACCTGAAGAAGTGGCAAATGCTATTGCTTTTTTAGCTTCACCTGCGGCGAGTTATATAAATGGAATTAACGTGCCAGTTGATGGCGGCAGAACAAAAAGTTTATAAATTAAAAACTTCTGGTAGATTTAGTATAAATTTACTACTTTTGCCATCCAAAACACGCCCCGTGGCGCAACCTCTTAGTAAAGAGATTTAGTTGCATCACGGTGCAGAAACGGCCCCGTGGCGCAACTGAATAGCGCATCAGATTTCGGCTCTGAGGGTTGCAGGTTTGAATCCTGCCGGGGTCACTAAGAAAGTAAAACTCTAGCCGATAGGCTGGAGTTTTTTGTTTTGACCAAATCGATTTGAATCTCATTCAAAAGAGATTTTGGAAAAATAAAAAACAAAATCTCTGATTTTGAGTTTTACTCTCGGAATTCGGAGCCCAAAGGATCATGCAAATAATCCTGCCGGGGTCACATTAAAAAAAGCGCTTGATTTCTGCAAGTGCTTTTTTTCATTAATAAGGCATGCAAAGTAAACATTAACACTTGTTTATCTATACATTTACCAACAACCCACTACTAAATAACATCTCAACGAAATAAATACTTATCTTAGCATATACCATTCTTTAACCAATTTTTAAGTTCATGAAAAAATCAATTGTACTTTCCCTCCTATTCACTGCCGCAGTTCTATTTTCCCATTCGCAAGAGAGCTCTCAATGGGTCCGATTTCCGGCCATTTCTCCTGATGGTAAAACAATTGCATTTAGTTATAACGGCGACATTTGCACAGTTCCTGTTTCGGGCGGCAAGGCAACCATCTTAACTTTGAGTGAAGGATACGACCATATGCCCGTTTGGTCACCAGATGGTTCGAAGATTGCATTTGCCTCTGACCGATATGGTAATTTTGATGTTTTTATAATGCCTTCAACAGGAGGTGTCTCACAACGACTAACCTACCACTCATCTAATGATAGCCCAAGTGATTTCTCTTCAGATGGCAGTCAGGTTATATTTTCATCTGCGCGATTAGATCTGTATACCAATCAGCAATTCCCTTCAGGTGTTCTTCCAGAATTATATCAAGTACCTGTTGAGGGTGGGCGCGTAAAACAAGTACTTACAACACCAGCAAATAATGCCAAAATGAGTACTGACGGCAAGACTTTGATTTTTCAAGACGCCAAGGGATATGAGGACCCCCTGCGTAAGCACCACACATCATCAGTAACCCGAGATATCTGGAAGTATGATATAGAGTCGAAAACATACATGCAACTGAGTGCTTTTAATGGCGAAGATTTAGATCCAGAATTTGCCATGGATGGCAAGTCATATTTTTTCTTAAGTGAGGCATCTGGCAGTTTCAATGTTTTTAAAGCTAATCTTTCTGGCGGCTCTCCAATTCAAATTTCAACATTCGACAAGCACCCAGTTCGCCATCTCAGTATTGCTAAAGATGCTACACTTTGCTATGGCTATCATGGTCGAATTTATATTCAAACTGAGGGCTCAGAACCTCAGCTTATACAAATAGAAATACGAGCTGACTTACGGCATTTACCAGTGCAAACTGTGCCAGTAAACGACAAACTCACAGAATTTGCCGTCTCTCCCAACGGAAGAGAAGTCGCTTTTATTAAACGTGGAGAAGTTTTCGTGAGTTCTATCAAAGATGGTATTACTAAACGCATTACAAATACCCCAGAACAAGAACGCAGTGTATCTTTCAGTCCAGATGGAAGATCGTTACTTTATGCCAGTGAACGGCAAGCCAGTTGGAACCTTTATCAAACCTCTCTTGCACGCAAAGAAGAGAAATACTTCTTTAATTCTACGCTACTTAAGGAGACGGCTATCCTCGAATCTGATAAGGAGACATTCCAACCTAGCTATTCTCCTGATGGCAAGGAAGTCGCTTTTCTCGAGGAACGAACAAATCTTAAAGTAATTACTCTAGCAACTAAGGTGGTAAGAGAAATTATGCCTGGTAATAATAACTATTCTTATTCAGATGGCGACCAATTCTATGAATGGTCGCCCGATAGCAAGTGGTTTTTAGTTAATTACTTACGAGATGGCCAGTGGACACCTCAAGCCGGACTAGTAAATGCTTCTGGTAAAGATCCTGTCATTAACCTAGCCCCTACTGGTTATGGTGCATATAAACCACAGTGGATGATGAATGGTAAACTAATTATATGGTTATCTGGACGAAATGGTATGAAAAACCATGCAAGTTGGGGAACAGAAAGCGACCTATACGGTATGTTTTTGACCCGTGCTGCATGGGATGAATTTCAGCTTACTGAGCTTGAAGCAGAATTAATAGCTGAAGAAGAAAAGGATGCAGATTCATCTGAAACCAATGGAACTCAGAAAAACAAACAAAATGACGAAGATAAGGAGAGTACAAAGAAAAAGAAAGTGGAGCCAATTAAATTTGAAATGGATGGGCGAAAAGATCGTATGACGCGCTTAACAACCCATTCATCAGATCTTGGTGCTGCAATTATTTCAAATGACGGAACAAAGCTGTACTACTTAGCCAAATTTGAAAAAGGTCACAACCTGTGGCAAACTGATCTTCGGACCAAAAAGACGAAAATCCTTGCGCCTCTAAACGCAAGTAGCCCAGGAGACTTAAAAATGGGACCAAAAAGTAAAGTTCTGTATCTCTTGTCTAGTGGTAAAATAAGTAAAGTGAATTTAGCAGATGGAAAAGTAGAAGGTATCGCTATCAAAGGCGAAATGTTGTTAGACGAAATGGCAGAGAGAGCATACCTGGCAGAACATATTTGGCGTCAAACCAAGAAAAAGTTTTATAGAAAAGATATGCAAGGGGTAGATTGGGATTTCTATAAGGAAGCTTACTTTGTAAAGCTAAGCGACATCAACAACAATTACGACTTTGCTGAACTCATGAGCGAAATGCTTGGTGAACTAAATGCATCACATACAGGTGCTAGCTATAGAAATTTTAATCCCAATAGTGACCAGACAGCGTCATTAGGTGTTTTCCTAGACGAAACTTATTCAGGTGACGGACTTAAAATTATTGAGATTATGGATAAAGGTCCGTTAAATAAAAATGACAGTAAAGCTAAAGCTGGTCACATTATCTTTTCGATAGATGGGGTAGAAATCACAAAGAATATGAATTACTTTCCACTACTTAATCGTAAGGCCGGTAAAAATATGCTCCTTACCTTTTTTGATCCTAAAACAAAAAATAAATGGGAACAGACAATAAAACCTATTAGTTTAAGAGAGGAAGGACAGCTTCGCTATGAACGCTGGGTAGAGAACTGTCAGAACATTGTAGCTAAACTGTCGGATGGCAAATTGGGCTATGTCCATGTGAGAGGTATGAATGATGAGAGTTTTCGCAGAGTTTATGATGATGCCCTCGGCAGATATCACGATAAAGAAGGGTTGATTGTAGATACTAGATTTAATGGTGGCGGATGGCTACATGACGACCTGGCAACCTTCCTAAATGGAAAATCTTATATGGACTTTAGACCCCGAGGACAAAATCTCGGTTCTGAACCGCAATTCAAATGGTCTAAACCTTCGGTAGTAGTAATGAGTGAAAGCAACTATTCTGATGCGCATATGTTCCCAGTAACCTACAGAGCCTTAGGAATTGGAAAACTCATTGGCATGCCTGTACCTGGAACAGGCACTGCCGTATGGTGGGAACCATTGCAAAATGGATCAATGTTTGGCATACCAATGGTTGGAATGGTTGATAAAGATGGTAATTTTCTTGAGAATCAACAACTAGAACCCGACATCAAAGTAGCTTTAGAACCAGCTGTAGTCATTACTGGAAGGGATCAACAATTAGAAGCTGCTGTTAAAACATTGCTGAAACAATAACCCATTTTCTTTTAATTAATAGGCTATACCATTATTGTCAAGGAAACTTTTATCATTATGATTTTACGTCCACTTACCCTTTTATTATTTCTATTCAATGCATTAACAATTCAAGCACAAGCTGATGGCGACAGTGATGCTTTTCCAACTATCAATGCTAAATTGAATTATCGCTGTATAGGTCCATTCAGAGGTGG
>JAWWDX010000069.1:0-12120 GCA_033719695.1 Putridiphycobacter sp. | reverse complement strand
CATTGTAAAGCAAGTATAGATGTAATCGAATCGACAGGACTATATAACATTGTTGGAATAGTGGATCAGACCTTAACAGAAAATGACAGTGTATTCGGATATCCGATAATTGGAGCCGACAGTGATCTACCTGCATTAAGAAAACTTTGCGACAATGCATTCATAACAGTTGGTCAAATCAAATCCTCTAACATAAGAAAAAACATTTTTAAGCTTTTGTTGGATTTAGGTTTCAATTTACCTTCTATAGTAGCATCAACAGCATATATTGGAAAAAACGTATCTCTAGGCATTGGAACAATTGTCATGCATCACGCATTGGTAAATGCTAACTCATTCATAGGTGAAAATTGCATTATAAATACGAAAGCACTTGTTGAACACGATTGTGCTATTGGCGATAATACGCATGTATCGACGGCAACAGTTATTAATGGTACAGTAAAAATTGGTTCTGATTGCTTTATTGGCTCCGCAACTAGCTTTGTAAACAATATCAATGTTACTAACAATGTATTTATAGGTATCAACTCACTCATTAACAAATCGATTACTGAACCTGGTGTGTACATTGGAAATCCTATTAGAAAAATAAAATAATGGAAAGAACGATAATCATAGCTGAGGCTGGTGTTAATCACAACGGTGATATTGAAATAGCAAAAAAACTGGTGGAGGTTGCTGCTAAAGCGGGTGCAGATTATGTTAAATTCCAAACTTTCAAAGCAGAAAAACTAGTTAGTAAAACTGCAAAGAAAGCAGCCTATCAGGTCAACAACACCAAAAATAATGATTCTCAATTCAACATGTTAAAAAAATTAGAATTAAGTGAAGAGGATCACGATATGATTATTGATCATTGTGCAAAACATCAGATAAAGTTCTTATCAACAGCTTTTGACTTGGACAGTATTGATTATTTAAGCAACAAAATTGACTGCTATAAAATACCCTCTGGTGAAATAACGAATAGACCATACCTTGAAAAAGTTGCTTCACTAAACCTGCCTACTATCCTAAGTACAGGCATGGCGACATTGGAAGAAATTAAAGCTGCCATAAGTGTATTGACTGAAAAAGGTTTGAGTTTGCCTAAAATTACAGTTTTGCATTGCAACACAGAATATCCTACACCAATGGAAGATGTGAACTTGACGGCAATGCAGACGATTCAAGAAGCATGCTCAGTTAAGGTTGGGTACTCCGACCACACACTAGGTATTGAAATTCCAGTAGCGGCTGTGGCAATGGGCGCTGTTATTATTGAAAAGCACTTTACTTTAGATAAAAAAATGGCTGGGCCAGATCATAAAGCATCCCTTTCTCCCTCAGAACTAGAGAATATGGTTTCAGCCATTAGAAATATAGAGTCTGCCATGGGAAATGGAATTAAAACCCCTTCCCAAAGTGAACAAAAAAACCTCGCTGTGGCGCGTAAAAGTATTATAGCTTCAAAAGCTATTAAAATTGGCAACACATTTACAGAAGACAACTTAACAATAAAAAGACCTGGAACAGGAATATCTCCAATGAAATGGTACGATATATTGGGAAGAAAAGCTAAGCGAGATTATGAATCAGAGGATTTAATTGTAGAGGAATGACAATAGGATTATTAACAAGTTCAAGAGCTGATTTTGGTATATATTTGCCATTAGCAAAAGCGCTACAGCTAGACCCTTATTTTGATCTGGAGATTATCGCTTTTGGTACGCATTTAAGTGAAGAACATGGACTGACCATTTCAGAAATAGAAGCCAATGAACTTACTGTTGCTCACAAAATTTATTCCTACCAAGCTTCAAACACACCAGCTGAATTATCTAAAGCTATTGCGCATACAAGCCTCAAGTTTGCTGATTTTTGGGCAAACCATGAATTTGATCTTGTATTAACCTTAGGTGACAGGTATGAAATGTTCGCTGCAGTTATAGCTGCTAGTCCTTTTAACACAGTTTTTGCACACATTCATGCAGGAGAAACAACACTGGGAGCAATCGATAATGCCTACAGACATAGCCTTTCTCTATTTTCTAAATATCTCTTCACCACCACCGATAGCTATACTAAACGTGCAAAAGAAATCGTAGAAAAAGACATAGAAATATACAATGTAGGTGCCTTAAGTATTGATAATTTGACAAAAATTAAATACCTTACTATTGAGGAAATGAAAAATAAATTTGGCTTTGATTTATCTCAGCCAACTATTTTATCCACTTTCCATCCCGAAACGGTCTCATTTCATAAAAACAAAAAACACATAGAAGAATTACTAGAGGCTTTCAAACTCTTGCTTTTGCAATATCAAATAATTGTTACCATGCCAAATACAGATACAATGGGTCAAATGATTAGAGATAAGATTATCCAATTCAAAAACGAAAACCCTTCGTTAATCGTTGTTGAGTCTCTTGGAATGAATGGCTACTTGTCGTGCATGAAGCACTGTTCTTTTTTACTAGGCAATACCTCCAGCGGCTTTGTTGAGGCAACTTATTTCCCAAAGTATGTTATTAATTTAGGAAAAAGACAGGCAGGTAGAATTGAGACTGAAAATATCATAACTACAACGATTACAACACCTGAAATAATTGAAGCTGTCCGTAAAATTGAAGCCTCTCCTAAGTTAGAGAATCTAAATATATATGGAAATGGAGATACAGCTTCGAAAATTGTTAGTATTTTAAAAACACTATGAGCATACCAGATATCATTATAAAAAAGCAGGATTCCCTTGAAATGGCATTAATAAAATTAGATGCAAACCCGCAAGTGCAAACACTTTTAATAGAAGAAAATCAGAAAATAATTGGCTCTTTAACTGATGGCGATATCAGAAGAGGATTAATTAAGGGGTTAGATAAAAGGAATATAGTCCAAGACTTTATGAACTCCTCGTTCACATTTTTAACAGCTGGTACCTATGAACCTAAAAAAATTGAGACAATTAAAAAGCTTCAATTAAAGATCGTCCCCGAATTGCATGCAGATGGTAGTTTAAAAAGAATTATCAATTTTAAACATGTTAAAACTATTCTTCCAATAGATGCGGTAATTATGGCCGGCGGCAAAGGTACAAGATTGCTTCCATTAACTGAAAATACCCCAAAACCAATGTTGAAAATTGGTGATAAACCAATTATGGAATACAATTTAGAACTTTTACAAAAATACGGGATTACACACCTCAATATTTCGGTTAAATACTTAGCAGAACAAATTGAAACATATTTTGGAGATGGGCATGAAAGAGATATGGAAATAAGGTATGTATATGAAAGTAAGGCCCTAGGAACAATTGGGGCAGTGAAACAGGTCCAGCAGTTTTACAACGACTATATTTTGGTGATGAATTCGGATTTACTGACTAATATAAATTTAGAATTAATGTATAATGAGCTATTAGAATACGACGCAGATATGATTTGTGCAACTACTGATTATAAAATACAAATCCCTTATGGTGTCGTTGAAGCAGAAGGAAACAGGATAACTGCGTTAAAAGAAAAACCAACATACACATACTACTCCAATGCTGGTATATATATCTTCAAAAAAAGTATGGTAGATATTATTCCGTCAGAAACCTTTTATAATGCAACAGATTTACTTGAAACATTGATTAAAGACAACAAACGTGTTTTGCATTTTCCGATAAAAAACTATTGGCTTGATATTGGCAAACATGTTGATTTTGAAAGGGCTCAAAAAGATATTAAAAATATCAGTCTCTGATGACAGTTGTTGCACTTATACCAGCTAGAGGCGGAAGTAAAGGATTGCCTAAAAAAAACATTAAACCGTTAAATGGCAAACCGTTGATTAATTATAGCATAGAATCAGCACTTCAGTCTAACAAAGTAAACACTGTTGTAGTATCTACAGACAGCTCAGACATTATTGCAGTTGCAAAAGCTGCTGGTGCTTATGTGCCTTTTGTAAGACCAGATCACTTAAGTTCAGACACCGCAACTTCAAAAGATGTGTTAGTACATGCCATTTCATATCTAGCTAAACATGGTCAACAATATGACTATGTAGTTTTATTGCAGCCCACCTCTCCTTTTCGAAAAAAAGACGATATTGATAATGCAATTCAATTGGCGTTAACAACAGATGCCGATATGGTAGTATCTGTAAAGGAAACAGATAGCAACCCATACTATGTGCTATTTGAAGAAGACAAACATGGATTTTTGGTGAATAGTAAAAAAGGAAATTTCACGAGGCGCCAAGACTGTCCAAAAGTGTACGAGCTAAACGGCTCCATTTATGTCATAAAAATATCTGCCCTACTTGCAAACTCTGATTTAAAATTTGAGAAAACTGTAAAGTATGTTATGGACCGACAGTTTTCTATTGACATTGATACGCAAGAAGACTTCGACTACGCAGCATATATACTTGCCAACAACTATGTTAAACTAGATTAATTTTTCAACTGCGCGGCATACTTCCGCAATTATAGTTGCAACGTTATCATCAGTTAAATCAAAATACACAGGTAATGTAATTTCATTTTCATATTTCGACCAAGCTACAGGATAATCACTCATCTTGTAGCCAATATTTTTATATGCTGATAGTAACGGCAAAGGTTGAAAATGCACATTCACCGACACACCGGCTTCAAAGATTGACTGCATAATCGCGTCTCTTGTCGGCTCATCTATCCCCTTAATTCTTAGCAAAAATAAGTGATAACTTGTTTCCTTTGATTCGCTTTGATAAGCCGGAATAATGGCCCAATCTTTCTTTGAAAAACCAGAAACATATTGATTAAAAATAGCCTTACGTCTATCTAAATTTGATTGATAGCGGTCTAATTCAACCAAACCTATGGCAGCTGACAAATCAGTCATATTGCACTTATAGCCAGGCTCTACCACGTCGTAACGCCAATTACCAATCTGTGTTTTTGCCAACGCATCTTTAGATTGACCGTGAAGAGACTTCATGTTCAATATTTTATAAATTTCTTCAACATCAAAAACTTCTGGCAGATTTAGGCACACCGCTCCGCCTTCAGAAGTTGTTAAGTTTTTAACTGCATGAAATGAAAAGACCGATACATCCGTTAACGCACCACATTTTTTGCCACTCATTGTTCCGCCAAAACTATGAGCTGCGTCTGACAATACCAATACCCTACCCAATCGCTTTTGTGCTTCTGTAGATGGCGAAAATAGACGTTTGATGGATTCCTGTTCTATCACTTGATGGATACGGTCGTAATCAGCTGGATAGCCTGAAATATCGACCGGCATAATCACTTTGGTATTTGGGGTGATAGCCTTTTTGATAGCGGCTACTGAAATGTTAAAATCTGATTCATGACAATCAACCATAACAGGTTTTGCGCCACAATGCAGCACTACATTTGCCGTTGAACAGTAGGTGTAGGCCGGTAAAATTACCTCGTCACCTGGTCCCACACCAAACCATCTTAATATCAGTTCAAGTCCAGCTGTTGCAGAATTTAAACATATTGTTTTTCTGCACCCTGTGTAAGTTGTCAGTTTTGTTTCGAACAACTTTGTACGAGGACCAGTGGTAATCCACCCCGAAAGCAACGCCTTTGAAACCTCATCAACTATTGCTTGATCAATTCTGGGTGGTGAAAAAGGAATCATATTTTTTTTCGGCAAAAATACAATTTATTTTAAGAATTCTTGCTTTGTGACATTTCACACATTTAATTAAGTTGGGTTTCTTTATTTTTGAGAAAAAGTATATTTATGGCTAGTTTTTTATCAGAGGTTTTAGACCAAATTACAGGAAGTTTTAGTTGGGTTTGGAAACAAATTACATTCGACGTAGCTTGGTACGACAATTATTTTTGGGGATTAGTTTTTATATCAGTCTTTGTATATCTGCTTGAGTTAGCATTCCCATGGCGAAAAAATCAAAAAGCAATTAGAAAAGATTTTTGGTTAGATGGTTTTTACATGTTTTTTAATTTCTTCATCTTTTCTTCGGTTATCAGTGGGTTCTATTATATTGTAAGGTATCTATATGGCGATAGTTTAGATGTTCTGGCCATATTGGATTTATCGGCCTCACCTAAATGGTTAGCACTGCTTATTTTCTTTATTTTAAACGATTTTGTACAGTGGTTTACACATGTTATTCTGCACAAATACGACTTTCTGTGGCAATTTCATAAAGTACACCATTCAGTAAAAGAAATGGGCTTTGCGGCGCATTTAAGATACCACTGGATGGAAAATATTGTTTACAAACCACTTAAAACGTTGGTGGTGATGCTCATTGTAGGGGGAGAACCGTCAGATGCTTTCATTGTTCACTTCATAGCCATTACAATTGGCCACTTAAACCATGCCAATGTCAAGATTACATGGGGACCACTTAAGTATGTTTTTAATAATTCCGTTATGCACTTATGGCATCATGTAAAAGCATTGCCTGCTGATAGGCGAAATGGTGTGAATTTTGGCATTAGTTTAAGTTTGTGGGACTACATCTTTAAAACCAACTATATTCCTCATGAAAGTGGTGATATTGAATTAGGATTTCATAATGATGAAAAATTTCCAAAATCTAATTTCGGTAAGCAACTAATTTATCCGATAGGTAAGGAAGATTAAACTTCTGGCAAAAAATTGTACTTTTGGGTAAACATAAACTAACTAGAGATGAGATTAATGTTGTATTTTCTAATAGTATTTTCAATTTTTAGCAGCCAAGCTCAAAACGTATCTCAAAACTTCTTTTTTGTAAAAGGTTCTTTCAATCCATACTCACTGAATATAAATAATACAGTACTTGGTGTGAATAAAAATTTAGGCCTAGACCAATACATTTATGATTTTGACTATGTCAATTACCTTCGGTCGGCTCAGCAGGTTCAATTAAAAGTTGGCTACACCTTAAAGGAAACATTCTCAATTTCAGCGGGTATTAGCCAGTTTAACTATAATACTGAAGAATATTTTGACCATATGTCAGATGGGTGGATATGGGGATGGACTGTTAATGATGCTGCGAACACCAAAAAACAGAAGTTGTATCAAAACATTGGATTAGATTTTTCTTTTTCGCATCATGTGATAAGGTTCAAAAAATCTGCTATTTATTATATAGCAGGGACTCAAATAATGTATCGGTATGCCATTGAATCTAATAATTCTCAATACTATGTAGATGGCACGGTAATTAATTCGTCGGAAGAAGACCATTCGTTTAGAAAAAAACCAAATATATGGTTGCATGCAGGTATCGGCTACAACTATAGTTTGTCTCAACATTTTTCTTTAGCTATTACTAGCACCGTGAATATCGGCCGCGTTCTTCTTTATGCTAATAGTACTGGGGCTGTACAACAATATTCAAATTTAGTTTACAATATGTACTTGCCCATTGGTGTGCAGTATCAGTTCTAAACTCACTAACCTAGCTTGCTTTTTCTAAATCAATTAAATAATTGTAAAACTTATTGACGATCGTTTCTCTGTTAAAATGTTTAGACACATAATTTCGACCATTCATACCTTTGATCTTAATCTCTTCTGTGTGGGTAATAATATGTGATATCTTTTCTGTTAAATCAATAACATTCTCAGGTTCAAAATACCAGCCAGCGTCACCAGAATCGATAAAAAGATCTCTTGCTTCTCCATCAACGCCCAACAAAATTGGTTTTTCCATAGCTAATATTTCAAATATTTTTGATGGAATGGCTCCTAAAAATAGGTCTAGTTTTCTTAAAGGAATTAATGAAATGTCAATTTCCTTGATAATGCCCCCCATTTCATTCCTTCCAACAGGTTCTGCAAATATCACATTCTTTAAATTCAATTCTTTTTGCATCGATAAAAGCTTATCCTTTTCGGGACCACTCCCTAGCAACACAAACTTTACAGGCTGTTCCGTAAACTCCCTAGCCGCATTTAGAATTAGTTCCAATCCTTGAGCATGCCCAATTATTCCTCCATAAAACAGAACAAGGTCGGTTTCAGAAATACCATATTTTTTTCGAAACCCTGATTTAAAAACTTCTTGAGGATTATACTTTGCGATATCTACGCCATTTGGTAACCAGTATACCTTCTTATTTGGAAATCTAGTAGAAATACTATCAACTATGCCTTGAGTTTGCCCAGTTACTAAATATGATTTACTATACAATTTAGCTTCTAAATTATAAGCGAGTTTTAAAAAGGTTCTATTACGCACTAAATCTAACTTTTCTGCGCTTTCAGGCCATAGGTCAGATACATTAAATATAAGCTTTGCCTTTAGTTTTTTTGCTAGTCTTGTTGCAGAGTAACCTAGGAATAATGGAGGAGATTCACATAAAATATAATCGTAATTTCCTAATTTTCGTCCTCTCCAATATGACGTGACCACAAATGAAAAATAATTTAACAGCCGCTTAAAAATACCTTTACTCTTTGAAACGAATATTCTGGACCGATAAATTTTCAAACCATGCAGCTCTTCTTCGATATATGATTTTCCTTTATACGCCTCAAAAATTTCCATTTTGGGGTAATTTGGCATAGCGGTTAATATTTCCACATCCACCCCTTTTGCTTTTAAGCGGATAGCTAATTCAAATAATCGGTTTTGTGGCGCCCCTGTTTCAGGTGGAAAGTATTGTGTTAATATCAATAGCTTCATTGTGTAGGTGTCGATTTTTGGTTCAAAAGGGCAAAAAACAACCCAAAGAATATAGTTCCTGCCTGATTTTCTAACACTGATTCTGGAATCATAAATATAATTGCAATGATAATAAAAAGTAAAGCATTTAAATTTTCACTCAGAATTGAATCATAAATATAAAAACCAAAAATACTCAAAAATAGAAGTAACCCAAAAATACCAAGTGCAATTGAAACCTGAAGAAACTGGTTATGGGCATTTAATTTTTTCTTATAAGCTTCAGTATAACCCGACTGATGATAGGATTTTACTAATACATCCTTAACGTCACCTGTTCCATAGCCTAGAAATGGTTTTTCTTTAATAAGGGCAACGGCATTCTTCCATATTTTTAATCTAATCCCGGTTGACCCAGAACTACTTTTACCTTCAGACGCAGTGAGACCAACTGTAAACTCATTAACCCTTTGCTTTAAATATGGTGACTTTTGAAAAGACATATACATGAAAGTATACATAACCGCTAAAACAAAGATTCCCAAGCCTACTTTTTTTGTTTTAATCATATAGTTTCCTATAAAAATCAAAACAAGTAATACAGACGCAATAATTCCAATTTTAGAAAGCAAAAGTATATTAAACACAAAAAAATACACAGAAAGGGTGACAGCCACAACTTTTTGCCAGCTATTTCGAAACTGCTTTTCTTTTATACCTAAAAACAAAAATCCTAAGCCTGTTACCGTATATAAGGACAAATAAGAAGGGTGAACCCTTGGAGACAGATTCACATAAAATAAAGTATCCACCGAACCAGATTGCCAATACCGTCCAATTGCACTTTGTAATAAAACAACACTGACCAATAATACACTAAAAATAAACACTTTAAAAATAATAATTAACTGATTTTTAGAATAGCGTATAAATGAAAACAAAATAGGAAAGATGAACAAAGACATCTTTACTTCCAAATCAAATACGGCTGCTGAAAAATTGTTTGACCAGAATACCCCCACCACTAAAAAAAGATAAAATGCAAACAGCAATAGGTGATTTCTATCAAGCTGAAAAGCTAGTTTTTCTTTAAGTATTAGAACCAGAGAACTGACAGTAAATAATGCAATAGCGGGAGCAATAATCTTTAAATTGAAAGGTACAAAAAAAACTACTATCGAAATTAAGAAGATATTTATCTTCCTTAAAAAAGAGGCGTTATGCTGAACCGTTTTCATTTATTATTTAAACCAAGGCATTGGATGGTATTTATTACTAATATACCATGTTATGATAAACTGAAGAAAAAACGTAAACGCTGATGCGTAAGCAGGACCTAAAATGCCATAATTTGGAATCAGATAAATACTTAAAGCAATATTGAAGGCAGCCAAACAAATGGTTATAATAGAAATAATATTAGTTTTTTCTGCATAAAATAAATAATTAACCATCATTTTATACATGCCATTAAAAGCAAAACCTAAGCCAATAATAACCACAACTTCCATTCCACTTGCAAAATCCTCATCAATAAACATATAAATAATTGGGGTCAGAAGCCAAAGTAATAGTACAAAACCAAACATGACTAACACATATAAATACGTGATTCGCACCAGTTTCTTATCCTCAGTTTTATTGTTTAATGCTAGTTTTTTAAAGAGCCAAGGCACCCAAGCTTGATTAAAAGAATTTTGGAGCAAGGATATTGCCATCCCTATGGTAAAAGCAACGCTGTACAACCCATTCTCCTCAATACCTATCATTTTTGTAATAATTAATTTGTCGGAATAGAGAATTAAAACTCCACTAATGGTATGAGGGATAAGTGGAACACCAAAGTGCAGAAAATGCCGGCGATACTTGGCTGAAAATTTACCGTTAAAAATTCCATTTTTAGCGAGTATCGAAATAGCAATTATCGAAAGTATGATGCCCGATATATAGATGCCTAAAAACCTTCCAAACCAGTCATATTTGTATCCGATTACAAGCACCAGCGAAATTGACAATTCAATTATGGTACGTAATATTCTAAACAAACCGTAATAAAAAGGTTTATCTTTCATTCGCCACAAAGCAAGCAAAACCTCCACAACATTGTCTAGCAAGGCGTAAACACTTATGAAATAAATGATGTTTATTGGTATGGCAGTAAATTCACTTATATAATTGGCAAAAACTGAAAATAAGAGTGTTAAAATAGCGAAAGAGACTAACATAACTCTAAAAGCGGTGAATATATAACTATTTAACGACACTTCCTTTTTAACATATTGGCGAGTTACTGCAGTTGAAATATTCATTCCAACTAGCGCAATTACGATAACAAATAGAGATTCAATATTAGTTAATACCCCCATATCTGCTGGAGATAAATAATGGGTTAGAATAGGAATTAATAAGAACGGAATTCCTTTGTTAATGACATTAACTGCGGTATAAGCACCAATTGAAAAAGCTAATTTATTTCGAGTGCTAAACTTATGCATAAACGCGCTTTAAAAACTGGTTAACATTGTTCTTAAAATTACTTGCAATAATATCTTCATGCTCCTGTTTTATTTGTTCACTCGGTATTTTTTGAAAACTATCAATAAAATTTTGAAAAGATGCTATGTCATCAACGAAAACTGTTGTGGAAGAATTAGTGAGTGTATCACCAAAAATTTCCTTGGCTTTATTATTGATATTTACTAAAACATTTTGTCGACCTAATGCCG
This sequence comes from Putridiphycobacter sp., assembly GCA_033719695.1. Classification (GTDB taxonomy): domain Bacteria; phylum Bacteroidota; class Bacteroidia; order Flavobacteriales_D; family Crocinitomicaceae; genus Putridiphycobacter. Next base: position 769 of record JAWWDX010000069.1, on the reverse strand, counting down.
GTGCTTCTAAAGCCGTGGTTGAAAAAATAGTAGCATGACAATCTGTATTGAGTATGAGCTCATAAATGTTTACGTGCTCTACTATAACAGTATTATTTGGAAAGTCATATTTACTTATGAAATAAGCCTTTGGACGTCGTCTGGGTTTTAAGTAAAACACAACATCCTGGTTAGCATTTGCTAAATCTATAATAAATGGAATCAATTTTTCACCCAATTCAATTTCTTGAAGAGAGACTGCAATTGATAGTTTATAAGATTCACTTTGCTGTTCTGTAAAACCTTCTTCTTTGTAATTTTCTGTAACATGGTCTAAAAAGAAATTTCCTACAGGAATAATTTGATTTGAAGATAATGACTTATTTTCTTCATCAAACACATCTTTCTCTCTTTTCCCAAAGCTCAATAGATAGTCGGGAAAGTATGATTGATCAAATGCAGTGTACACATTATACCCATGATGACTTTTCAGAATTAAGCCATGCTGCATCTCTACCACAATCACTCCGCTTTCTTTCAATGCTTTAACATACCCAAAAGCGGTATATGCAGGACTAATAAATGCAACCTTAGGCTTTTTCAACTTCAGTAACCATTTCATAGTCGTGTACTGTGCTATCATTTTTTTTATAGTATAAGTTGGGTCATAATCAACGCCGCTATATCTCTGTATTTCTTCATAAACCGACAAGTCAATTTTTTTCACATTAATAAAAAGGCTCAAAATCTTCTCAATCAATGTCAGTGGGGATCGAGACACAATGGCTTT
>JAWWDX010000068.1:0-12267 GCA_033719695.1 Putridiphycobacter sp. | reverse complement strand
GATGGAATACATTCCATAGTCAGAAAGCACATCATCAATGATGGAGACCCGATATTTAGAGGGTATAATATTTGGCGTGGTGTGGTAAAAACCAATTTTGATATTGGATACGCAAGTGAAACCTACGGTAAAGGTCAAAGGGTTGGAATTGTTCCAATAAAAGACGGTGTTTATGGTTGGTGGGCAACTTATAATGAAGCGTTTTTGAAAGATGACGAACCTGAAGGCACAAAACAAAAACTTAAACGCCTTTTTGGAAATTGGCATTATCCTATTCCTGAACTTATCGAAAACACAGAAAATATATTGAAAAATAGTTTGTCGGATCGTAAGCCACACAAAGGTTGGACAAGTGGCAATATTACACTAATTGGAGATGCAGCACACCCAACCACACCGAATCTAGGTCAAGGTGGTTGTATGGCCATTGAAGGTGCTCATCTATTGGCAAAATGCATTAATAAATATGGATTATCTCCTAAAGCATATGAAATTTACGAAAAGCATCAATTTCCGCGTTCTAAAGAAATTGTAAATGAAAGTTTAAAACTTGGCAAAATTGGCCAAATTACCAACCCTATATTCATCACCTTAAGAAACTTCTTCTTCAAAGCAATCCCTTCACGTATGGCCATGAAATTGATTGATAAATATTTTTCTTATAGAGTCACAGAATTAAAAATATAAAACCTAACTACCATTATTGTATAGCTAAATCAATAAAAAACAAATTAATTATGGCATATTTAGTTTAGGCATATTCAGAAATTAACAAAGATGATTATAATTTAATTCAAGCATTTGGGAGACAAAAAAAGACAGCTTATATTTTTCGGTAGTCGACCCAGATTTTAAATTGTATTTCCAGTTTTTGAAACAGCAGAAAATGAATTCATTCACGAGATTATTTGCAAAACGACATACTGTTAATCATTCAACTTTGAAATTAAATGTATTGCAGTAAACAAGGATGCTTTTAGTATTAATTTCTATCTTTTAATGGTTCCTGATAAAGGGTATCGCGATATCGTAAAATTACATGAAAATTAGATAGTGAAAAATTATTTAACGAGTTAAGATTAGATATTGATTTTATTCCAAATATTGCCATAGCGAACCCTAAAGACAAACTTTTTGTAAAAAATGGACAGATGAATGGAACCAAAAAGATTTTTCCATGCAAGGTGAAGAGAATAAATTGACAATAGTTGATTATAGTGAAAACAAAGTAAATACTTTGAAGGAAGCATTATTAAAAGATTGAAGCGGCCTAACAACTCACAGTATCTGAACATGTAGTTGATGTAGCAATAAACAGATATTGCAACGCATACAGCCGTGGCATGCTGCAACAGGGCTGCAGTAGATCATTTGATAGCTGTCATCAAATTTTCATTGGTTATTGAAAAAGAAACAATACATTTGAGTAATGAGACTAACGGTTGTATTCGCCTTATTTTTTATACCATGCCTTTTTAGCAGGGCGCAGAATAACCTATACGACTTTGTTAACTTGGGAGGCTATCAAGTAGGTTTTATGGACACCTTGGTATTGGACGGCAATTATAACTATAATGGCTATGATTATAAAGGACAGAAACCATACTTTGTGCAAATTTGGCATCCGACCAAAATGAAAAAAAATGATTATTTAACTGTAAAAGAATTCTTTACTTTTCAACAAAATATAGCACTCAAGGGTGTTCAAGAACAACTCACAAGACAATACAGAACGCTATTTATCCGTGACTACCTTACTGAGAATTTACTAAGTGGCGAAACCAACCACTATAGTAAATATACTTTTGAAGATGTACTTGATTCAATAGGATCAATTGAAACACGGAGTGTTTTTGATGCCACTATCGGCAACAATAATTATCCTGTCATCATTTACTATAACGGCTCGCAAGGACATCCTTTTGAGAATTTTGCTATGGCTGAGTACTTTGCATCAAGAGGCTATCTATTTATTGCAGCAAGTTTTGAACTGCCATTTGAGCAAACACCTTTTGGTTTATTACCGTATGACAGGTTTATTACTGACGAGGAAGAAAAAAGCTTAAAAGCGATTACCGAATTTGTAAAGTCACTTACAGAGTCGTCTCAGATCTTCTTTGTAGGCCATAGTATGGGGGCTCAAATGGGCTTAAGAACATTTGGTCGGGACAGTACAATAAAAGGAATGGTTTCATTAGAAACAAGTATCGAGTTTACAACAGATATTGAAAAAATAAAAACGCTATGGCCTGAGGTTTATCAAAATATTATGGTCGAAAAAGTGAACTACCCCTTCCCTATTTTATTCTGTGCGGCAACAGGAGCAGCGAAACCTTTTAACTTTCTAGAAAATGTGCAGGCGCCACATATCACCTATGCTAGTACAACAACTGAATTTGAACATAATGCTTACCTGTCATGTTTCTATTTAAGGTACTTTTTAGGGCAAGCGTTTCAACAATCTGATGTAGCAATACTTGAAGCTAGACTTCAACTTTATGTGAAGCATCTTGAATTAATGTACAGTTTTATAGATGGTATTTTAAACCATGCCCATAAAACCAAAACAGCGTCAATATTGATTCAAAAATAAAAACGTCCGCCTTGTCAACCTCCTGCAAATTATATAGCGAAACTAATTTGTATAAATCTACTATTGTTTTTTAGTAAACAAAGTAAATTCTTAATTTTAGCCAACCCAATAACCAAGCTCAACTTGGTGAAAAGAAATGAAAATGATAAAAGCTGTATTCTTTGACATGAACGAGACCCTGTTAAACTTAAGTTTACTCAAAAATCAATTTGATAAACATTTTGATGACGACCATGTCCTTAAATATTGGTTCACAAAACTTCTGCTTAGCTCAACTGTAATGGGTATTATGGATGAATATCGGAACTTTGGAGAACTGGCAGAAGTGGCCTTAGAAAACCTTTTTATCGAGAATCAAAAACCCCTAAGTCTATCAGTTAAAACAGAAATATTAGGTGAATTTAAAAAATTACCTGCCTACGAAGATGTTAAGCCTGCCTTAACTATGCTTAGGGCGCATGATATCCGCGTTATTGCCTTGTCAAATTCATCATTGAAGATGATTCAAGAGCAGCTAGCTAATGCGCAAATTTACGATTTATTTGATGCCGTATACTCAGTTGATTCGGTTGCAAAATACAAGCCATTTAAAGACATTTACCAGTCGGTTACCGAACAGGAAGCGCTAAAATCAGAGGAAATTATCATGGTAGCAACCCACGACTGGGATCTTTTTGGGGCAAAAAAAGCAGGACTCAGCACAGCATTCATCAAACGAAAAGAAGGTATGTACCATCCTTACTATCAAAAGGCTGATTTTGAAGATTCCGATTTAGTAAGTTTAATGCAACAAATAATTACTATCCACCTATAAAAACCTACTTTTGGTAATAATCTTTAATTTGCAGACAACCGCCATCATCAACAAGTGTACTCTTAACATGATTAAACATACAGTATTTATAATTCTAATGATTGCCTCAGTTGCTTGCCAAAAAGAAGACATAGCTAATCGTCATAAATTAATCATAGGTAAATGGGATTGCATTGACTATGCTGATTCTGTAACGCATATATTCAAAGGGCGTCCGCCTGTTTTTATTTCTAACCTGTACGAAAATGGTTACGCGTTTAAGAATGATAACATTATGTGGACTAGAAATTTGGGAGGAGACAATAAAATGTATACAGATAAGCGTGTTGAATGTCAATGGACGCTAAATAATGGCCATACGCAATTAAACCTTATGTTTCCAGATAATATTGAAACATATACTATTGTTGAAATGACAAGAAAAAAAATGACTATTAAAGGTTTCTCAGGGTTATGGGGCCAATCGGCAAACACGTTGGTTTTTGAAAAACAATAATAGTGATACACAATCATAAAAGGGCCGTGAACAGTAAATTAAAACACATCAAAACAACAATTTATGAGCATTGTGGTTTCAAGTTATCAAACTTTGAAGCTGAAACTGAAAGCAAAGACTATGAAGCTTGTAGCTACCAACTAAACAGACTAAAAATCATTTGTAGAACAGCAAAAAAAACGCCTAAAAAAATAGGCCAGTTTGTGACCTTTTGGAAAAGAGAAAACAACGGTCTCATAGCGCCTTTTAGCGAATGTGATATGTTTGATTTTTTTGTGGTGAACATTGCCACCGAAAACGAACAGGGGCAGTTTGTGTTTCCAAAATCAGTGCTAATTAAAAAAGGTATTATTTCCACTAAATACAAGGAAGGCAAAAGAGCGTTTAGAGTCTATCCAATATGGGATCATCCCACAAGCAAACAAGCTATTACAACACAAAAATGGCAACTATCCTATTTTTTTATGATTAATAGTGCAACAGATCTTACAAAAGTAGTTGATTTATATGCTTGCATTTAATAGTCGATTGCTTTTATAACGACCGTTAATTTAGAAAGATTTTGTTTTCATCACTATATGTAAAACTGACGAAAATCAGTTAACTAACTAGTGCACAAAGTAATATTTATTACAATTAAATAAAGTGGTTAGGCATACCTTTATACCAAATCAATACCAAATGCCATATGAAAGCAATTAAAATTTTCGAAACCATTTTACTCAGCAGCCTCTTTACAGTAAGCATGCTTTTTACCAGCTGTAAAAAAACGGAAGTTGAACCAGTTGCTATAGTTGACGACACCACTGTTGTTGAAGCACCAATAGAAGCACTTACAGAGCAAGAGATTGAGGATTTACGCTTTTTACGTGAGGAAGAGAAGTTGGCGAGAGATGTTTATGCCTATGCTGCAACCAAATATAGTATGATGATTTTTAACAATATTAGTAATAGTGAGCAAACGCATATGGACAATATTTTAACACTATTAAATAAGTATAGTATTGACGATTCAGCCACTGAGTTAGCAGGCGAGTTTTCAAACTCAACCTTGCAGAATTTGTACAATCAACTTGTAGTGAAAGTTGACAGTTCGCTAGTTGATGCACTGATTGTTGGCGCAACAATTGAAGACTTAGACATAAATGACCTCAAGTTAAATATTGACAGAACTGACAAAGTAGACTTATTAGAAGTGTATTATCTATTAGAATGTGGCTCAAGAAATCACATGCGATCGTTTTATAAAAAGCTAACCATGGAAGGAGCAGATTATCAAAGCCAATATATATCTGACGCCGAATTTCAATCAATCATCAATTCAGACAAAGAAAATTGTAACTAACAGTAGATTTTTTCATAATAGTAGTAGTAGAAATAATAGCGTGTATCTGCCGGTACACGCTATTTCTTTGTCAGTATATTTGGCTAGTCTTTTACCTTATTCAATCGCATGGCTTTTATTTTTCTCAGTCCATCATTTTCTAGAAAATTTTGATATTCAGTTGACTCCACACCAAAAATGGCAATTTTTCCTGCCGAATTCGCGTGCATACCCCATCCATACTGTTTGGTTAAGGGTGAAGCTCTAAAACAAGGCTGACCCTTTGAAAAATAAACCGTTTTTTCTCTCGCTATTTCCTCTGGTAAAAAACTCTTACGTTTGGCATAAACACCAAACAATACCTCATCAGATGTATACTGATATGGCCTTTCATATAACATTTCAAACTGTAAATTGGCAATCGTTTTAGCTTCAGCTTTTACAGGCGGCATTTTACCTTCCTTTGCAGGACAATCGTCGGCTACCAGGATAAAAGTATTAAAATAGTTTGTGGAGTGCATGCGCTAATTATATAGCTTAAATATACAATAAAATAAACCAAAAAAGGAATATCGTTATTAATTTACTCCTTTTGAAATGCGCTGATTTGTCGAAACCAAATGGAACTACTTCCCCCTGCTCCATGAATAAATGTCATCCATTTTTCTGTATTTTTATTAGGATGTACATAGCAGCTCAGCATCTGTTATATATTTCGGCTTAAATGTTGGCGAATTTCGCAGTTCAATCTTTTTATCGAACCTTTTGTGATGTTGTGAATTTAAACCTGTCTCTGACAAAAATACGACTATTTTAGGAGAAACCTTCGTATTTGCATTTTAGTTTAGTAACCTAAGTTATGATTATTTTAAGCCGATTTAGTACCAGCTTTTCTATGCATGATTACATGACCAAAATCATGCAGAAAGCGACTATAATACTCGAAAATAGGTTTTAACTTTACAGAAAAGAACTGTAGTTATGAATAGAGCTTCTCTCCTAAAAGACAATACTTTTAAAGCTGACAAACCTGCGATATCAGTTTTACTAGAAACAGAAACTACCAAAGAAATTAAAATTTTAATGCAAAAGGGTCAAGTTATGAAAAAGCATCAAGCTCCCTTCCCTATTGTGATAGAGGTATTTCAAGGTAGTATTGACTTTGGTGTAGCAGACCAAATTGTAAAATTAGTAAAAGGCGATTTAATAAGTTTGAAAAGTGCTGTCCCTCACGATTTGTCAGCAACTGAAGACGCCATTGTAAGATTATCGCTTTCTAAACATGATTCCGTAGCTAGAGTGGAAACAATAGTAAAATAAGCACATTTAAACTAATTTTCTAGCTCAAACTCAATGCTATTCTGTAGGTGCTTCAGTTTATATTCTAGCTGTGCATAATACTGCAATACAAATAATCTATTCTTATAAATCCTTAAAATAATCGACCGAACGATAGCACGTTCGTTTTCATTTATTTGTAAAGGATTACTAATACCGATAATTCTACCTGAACTTGAAAATTCAAAACTTGGCGCCAATATGTCATTCAATGTTTTAAAGTAACTGTCGTGGAATTGCATTTCGCGGTATTCTTCTTCAAACTTTCGCAGTGTATTATAATCGTATTCATACAGTGAAATAATCTCTTCACGCAATTTATCATTCCTGACCAACTCCAGACCTCGTGACTTCAAAGCCGCATACCCTGCAATGTTTTGAACGTTTATAAAATCTCTGGTTAAATTTCCATAATGGTCTTCTAGTGAATCGCCTTTGTACGGCTCACCTTGTACAATTTTGTTCCATATTTTACAAGCCCTCATACATGTGTGATGCCCCGTGACGTTTAGTTTTAGATCGTAAATATCCTTCGATAAGCCATTATTAATCTCGTCAAGTATTTTCTTTTCTGCTAAAGTGTCTTTTCTATAATCGTTCCAGTTATTCAAGGCAAAAGCAGAAATAACAGCCATAAAAATAGATAGAAATTCAAAAAACAGCCTCCTTTTGCTAATCACATTTAAGCGGCTTCTTTTTTTATCTGTTTTTGTCATCTTGATTATCAACTTACCGACAACAAGATAGTATTTATTAACCTAAAATCACAGAAATTATGATTATGTGCGAATTTTAAGCAATTTAATTGACACTTTTCATTAATACTAAACTAGTAACATTAATGTTAAAATCTGAGCTATAAACTAATCCGATATTAAATTAAATGCTCCTTTTATGAGGATTTCATCTTTATTTGAAAAATCATCTGCATTTAGCACCTGCACATAATCTCCGTTTGTTTCCCCTACTATTGCTTCTCGTTTGGCAAGCTGAATTTCAGAATCTGTTTGAGTAGTTTTTATCAATACATAGTGTTTGCCATCTGCAGCAACAACTGCTTCTAAAGGTAGCGCCATCATAGAATCGTTAGTAGCATAAATTTTCGCTTCCACATACATACCAGGTGTGAATTGGTCTGCCTCATTATCATTGCTCAAATGACAATGTAATTTAATCGATCGTGTTTTTGGGTCAATGGCTTTATTAATTAAATATACAGTGGCTTTATGAATTCTAGAACTGTTTTGAACCCCAAAAACGACGTCTTGACCAATTTTTACCTTGGCTAAATCATGTTCAAAAACATTTAACTCTACATGCATATGCTCTGTATTCATAATGGTCACAGCTATATCAGAAGGATTTAAAAACATGCCAGTTGTAGCCATAACCGACGTAATATACCCTGATATTGGTGCAGTTACAGAAATGGTTGAGCGCAAATTTGACTGGGTTAACGTTAGGGGATTGATATTCATTAGTTGGAGTTTCATTTTTAAAGACGCATAGCGCGCCAACATCACTTGGTAGTCCGATTCTGCTTTTAAAAAGGTTTTTTCCGAGTTGACCTTATCTTCTGCTAGGGCTTTTTGACGGTTATAATCAGATTCTAAAAAACTTAATTGACTTTTTGCCTCTAAAAAGTCCTGCTGTACTTGAATGTAATTTGGATTTTCAAGCGTAAATAAAGTTTGGCCTTTACGTATTTTTTGTCCTTCTAAAAGTGCGATATGCTTAACGTAGCCACCAAAATAAGCCGATACAGTCGATTTTTTCTCTGGCGGCACATCTATCATTCCAGTAGTGCGAATCACCGTGCTGAATGGTTGCTTAGACAACGTCCCAAATGCCATTTCGCCCATTTCAAATTGCGACTGCGTAATTACAATTTGGTTGGTGGTTGTAAGGTGATCAGTTACCGCTTCAGCCGGAGCCGATTCAGAGCTGCAAGATATAAGCAAAGAACTTAAAAAAATGGAAGCAAACCATTTACTGGCGCTTACAAGTGATTTATTTTGAGTGATTTTCATGATTAATTAAGAATATAATTGGCTTCGATAATAGTTAAGTTATAAAAGAAGCTATTTTGTAAATAATTCAATTTTATAGCATTGGCATGATCAAGGAGGGTAACATATTGCAAATAATCAATGTCTCCTGCTTGGTATGACTTTTTTGCAGTACTCAACGTTTGGTTAAATAAATCTGCTCCAAAACTTTGGTAATAATCAATACCTTGTTTGTATCCTTTCATTTCTGAAACAAGAGATCGATAATTGGCTATTAATAGCGTGGCATGATTATCAAATTCATTTTGTTTGATAAGCACTTCTGTTCTGCTAGCTTGAATTTTTGCCTTGTCGTTTCCGTAAAAAAGAGGAATTGCTAGGCCAGCTTGTAAACCATAATATCTATTTGGTGTTAAGCCGTTATTTGCGCCTTGAAAAACACCAACATTAATGTCGGGCAATAAATTTTGCTTGTTTAATTTCACTTGTTCTTCACTAAAAGCAATGGCCTGATTTAAATAATTTAAAGACGCGTTGTTGACAGTGTCTAGCGGCTGAACCGCTGCATTTTCAATTGTAGATTGATCAATCGTAAACACGGTATCGGACTGAATCCATTTATTAAATTGCAACATGGCTTTTTGATAATTCAGTTCGCTTTGCTTCTTTAATAAATTAACTTCCTGTTGTTTCGATTCTGCTAAAAGCAACTCCAATTGATTGGTTTCACCAACTTTAAATCGCTTCTGAGCCGCTAGTAGAAAGCTATTGTATATGCTATCCATATAAGTATAATTATCAACCATTTCTTGCCAATGCGCCACTGTATAGTAGGCTTTAGAAACCTCTTTTTTTATGATCTGTTCAGTTATCAAATAATTTTGTTCTGATAATGTAGAGGCTTGTTTGAGCAGCTTTTTTTGAGCAGTATAAAATGATGGAAACTTAATGGCTTGCCCAATTCCCCAAACATTCAGCGGTAAATCATTAGGGGCAATGTTATTTTGATCGAAATTATAATAAATCTCTGTTTTGTCAATGGCAAAAGCGGTACCTTCAGCTTCTTTGCGCATTTCTATTTGGTTCCGGGCCGCTTGCAAACTTTGATTGCTAGCAATTGAAATGTTGATTGCCTCATCTAAGGAAATTGCTGTGGACTGCGCCTGTGTAATTGAGCTTAAACCAAGCACCATAACCAATCCTGTTGCTTTCATTAAGTTTACTTTCTTTTTCTTAGGCTTTGTTGGTCGGTCGAACATGGCATATAGCACCGGTAATACAACTAACGTTAAAATAGTAGCCGTTATCAACCCACCTATCACTACAGTTGCTAACGGTCGTTGTACCTCAGCCCCAGCATTTGTAGAAATAGCCATAGGTAAAAAGCCAAGAGCGGCCGCAGCAGCGGTCAATAACACAGGGCGAAGTCTCAATTGCGTACCAACAATAATCCGTTCATTAATATCAAGCATACCTTCATGCTTCAACTCTTTAAATTGTTCAATTAATACAATACCATTTAAAACAGCAATACCAAACAAGGCAATAAAACCAACACCTGCCGAAATACTGAATGGTAAGTCACGCATGTAGAGAAACAATACACCACCAACGGCTGATAGTGGAATGGCACTATAGATCATCAAAGCCTCTTTAATAGACTGAAAGGCGAAATACAGCAAGAAGAATATCAAAATAAGCGCAATAGGCACAGCAATCATTAAACGGCTTCTAGCTGACCGCAAATTCTCAAACTGACCGCCATATTCTACCAAATAACCACTTGGCATTTCAATTTTCGTTTCAATAATGTTTTGTACATCTTTTACTACCGATTCTAAATCTCTATTTCGAACATTAACGCCAATCACAATTCTGCGTTTGGTATTATCGCGCGATATTTTAGCAGGGCCTTTGGTATAAGAAATATCTGCAAATTCAGAAAACGGCAGCGTGCCACCATTTGGCAGTTGAACAGAGGTTGTTTTAATATTAGACAAATCTTTTCTATGACTTTCGTTGAAACGAACCACCAAATCGAATTGTTTTTCACCTTCGAAAATAGTACCAGCCGCTTTGCCTGCAAAGCCCATGGTCAGAATATTATTTAAGTCTGCAATGTTTAAACCGTACTTCGCAATTTTCATCCTATCATATTGAACTGTCATTTGCGGTAAACCTGCAACCTTCTCTACTGATATATCGGCAGCGCCCTCTACCCTTTGAATGGCATCTTCTATTGCAATAGCCGTTTGGTATAATACATCAAGGTCCTCTCCAAAAATTTTAATAGCCAAGTCAGCCCGTACACCAGTAATTAATTCATTAAAACGCATTTCTATAGGCTGGGTGAATTCGTAATCTATACCTGCAATATCACTAAGCGCTATTTTAAAAGCATCTGTCAATTCATCTTTCGATTTGGCTGTCTCCCACTCTTTTTTTGGTTTCAATTTCACAATCACATCACTTTCTTCCATTGACATGGGATCTGTTGGTACTTCAGCCGCGCCAATTCGAGACACCACTTGTTCAACCTCTGGAAAAGTGAGTAAAATCTTTTCTATTTGTGTGGTGGTTTCTACCGTTTTTGCCAAGGAAGTTCCTGTTTTTAGCACCGGTTGAATCACTAAATCGCCTTCATCAAGCGTTGGGACAAATTCACCACCCATTTTAGAAAATAAAATCGTCACCATCACCAACAAAACAGCTGCTCCACTCAAAACAATGGCTTTTCTTTTCAATGCCCAAACAATAACAGGTTTGTATAATCGGCCAAGAAACGAAACAAAACGCGTTGAAAGATTTCTTTTGTTTGGGTCGGTTGGTTTAAGGAACAGCGAGGCCATTACAGGTACATATGTAAAACAAAGAATCATAGCGCCAATTAAAGCAAAGCAAAATACCAAAGCCATGGGGCGAAACATTTTACCTTCAACATTAACAAGCGATAAAATTGGAATAAAAACAATGATGATGATAATTTGTCCGAAAATAGCAGAACGCATCATTTTCGTGGTCCCATTAAACGTTACTTTATCTATAAATGCCGCTTTTTTAGCTCGTGGTAAAGCATTAATAGTTTCCCGTTCGGCTGTTATTTTATAAGCAATAAATTCAACAATAATAACTGCGCCATCAATGATAATTCCAAAATCGATAGCACCAAGACTCATTAAATTGGCATCTACTCCAAAAATATGCATTAACGTTAAGGCAAAGGCTAGGCACAAGGGAATGACAGAAGCCACAACCAAGCCGGAACGCAAATTACCAAGTAAAAGCACTACTACAAAAATCACAATCAAGCAGCCTAAAATTAGGTTCTCACTCACCGTATAAGTTGTTTTAGCAATTAGCTCACTGCGCTCTAGAAAAGCATTAATATGAATACCTTCAGGTAACGTTTTTTCAATCTCCTTAACCCGTTTTTTTACCGCATCTATCACTTTTTTAGAGTCTCCACCTTTTAACATCATCACTTGACCTAGTACTTTTTCCCCTTCGCCATTGCCTGTAATCGCACCAAATCGATTTGCCGCGCCAAAGCCAACAGTAGCAATTTGATAAATGTAAATAGGCTGATTGTTTCTAGTGGTCACAACTATGTTCTTGATGTCCTCTAGTGAGGTTGCAAGACCTTCCCCTCTAATAAAATAGCTTTCATTACCCTTTTCGATATATCCCCCACCT
>JAWWDX010000067.1:0-12336 GCA_033719695.1 Putridiphycobacter sp. | reverse complement strand
AGAAAAAATTGTAAAACCTGGCGATATTATTTTAGCTCAAATAATACGGCGAACTTTTCATGAATTCAACGCACCTATGGATGGAACTGTCTATTCCGATCCAACAACCGATCATTTGTTTGAATTATTCCAGACACCAAAGTCGCAATTATTTGTAGCGGAAGTTGATGGAGAAATTTTAGGTTGTTGCGGCATATTTCCTACCGTTGGTTTACCCAATGGGTGTACTGAAATAGTTAAATTTTATATGGCTAAAGCTGGACGAGGTAAAGGTTATGGAAAAGCTCTATACCATGCATGTGAGCAGAAAGCAATAGCACTAAATTATCAACAATTGTATATTGAGAGCATTCCAGAATTCAGCACAGCAATTGGTTTGTATCAAAAATTAGGTTTTGAACCGCTAAAAGGTCCTTTGGGAAAGTCAGGCCATTTTGGCTGTAATGTTTGGCTCTTAAAAACACTCTAATATGAAAACAGCTTCTTTATCAGAGATTAAAAAAGACTTAAGGTACAAGTCTAAAGAAGAATTACAAACCCTTTGTTTACAATTAGCAAAATTTAAAAAGGAATCGAAAGAATATTTAACTTACTTGTTGTTTGAAGCCGACAATGAAGATTTATTTATATCCACCGTAAAGCAGGAAATATCAGATTTATTTCAAGAAATGAATACCGATAGTTTTTTTTATGTCAAAAAGTCGACTAGAAAAATATTGAGATTAACTAAAAAATATATTCGTTTTTCAAAGCAGAAGCAAACAGAAGTTGAGCTGTTACTACACTTTACATCAGAGTTGTTAAACATCAAACCTAACATTACACAAAACACCGTACTAAAAAACATGTACCTTAAACAGCTTGAAATGGCTCAAAAAGCCGCTAGTAAACTTCATCCCGACATACAGTTTGAATACGAGAATAGGTTTAATGGCACCTAAATTAGTTTTAAAATTAACGGATGATGGCTTAACGGGTACCATTACATTGGCAAAACAATATTTTTTATAGCCCTGTATTACCTCAATACATGGCTTTATTTTGCTTAAAATATTTTAGCAATTCCTCACTCGGTAAGGTTTGATAATCATTATATAAATCTATAAATAAAGTAGAATTAATGATGCAGTCGAGAGAACAGAGTACCTCATTAAGTGTCTCATCCTTCAACCTACCCGCTTTTTGATAGGACGAAACAACGGCCGCCAAATTGGTACCATAATCTTGCTGCAGTTTGTCATCAATTAGGAAAAAAAAACTACTACCTAAATAATAAATAGAAGGATACTGGTGACGTGCTCTAAGACTATCGGCCAACTCTGGCACAGTAACCCCTGAAAACTGATATAAATTGGGATCATTCCCTATTTTATTCAAATAAATGGCCTCAAACTCAGCTGTATTAAAAATGCCTTGTGAAACCATTATTTTCCGACTCATATAGGTTGCATAACCTTCAGAAAACCACATGTTTTTACGATCAATAAATGGGAAAGATAAATGACTTATTTCGTGCTGAGCCGTCCAATCATTCATAAAATCTTGCAAAGTAAATTTAGGATTTACATAAAAATGAACGGCTTGTTGGTTGTGATGCCGAGCAGTATGCGCATATGGCACAGGCTCATTGCCATCTGACAAATGGAAGTAGTAATGAACATCAAACTGATAAACACCTATGGTAGCCCTGGTCACTTTTGTTATTTCCCGTAACCAGTTTTTCAGTTTTTCTTGCTCATCAAAACTGAACTCATCCACCCAATGCCAAATGATTTTATATTCCATAGGTATTGCGTGGTTTTGTGGAATGACTGACTTAGGTTCAGCATGGTTACAGCTCATGAGTAGCAGTGCCGCTATAAAAATCGATCGTACTTGTAAAAAAGACATGCCTAAATTTACAAAGAAATCTTGCATTTACAGATAAACCTTAAGGATTTAGAGCTTCATAATTGTAACATTTATCACGACTCTAACAATTACTAATTCTTAAATTTACTATTAAAAATAATATGAAAAACCTTATTATATGGACTGTTAGCATGGGTCTGCTACTAGCTATTGGTAGTTGTAATTCTAATAGTAACGGTAATTCAGCAGCTTTGTCTGATGCGGAAACTACAAAAGCTTATGAGTTGATGAGCACAAAATGCTTTGCTTGCCATGGACCAGATGCTGCTTTAGATAATAGGATGGGTCCACCTATGATTGCCATTAAGAAACATTATATATCGAATGAGACAACTTTGGAGGACTTTAGAAATGCTATGTTAGCCTTTATTGATAATCCATCAGAAACTTTATCAAAAATGCCTGGTGCGGTTAAAAAATTTGGCTTAATGCCCAAAATGAATTTTCCAAAAGAAGAAATTGAATTAATAGCTCAGTATATATATGAGCAAGACATAGAGGAGCCTGATTGGTTTCAAAAGCATTATGAGGAAGCGCATTTGAATAATGCTAATTCTCCGGTTGAAGAAACGGAACTAACATCTAAAGAAAAAGGACTCGAGCTGGCACTTAGCACAAAAAAGATTCTAGGAAAGAATTTAATGGGCGCAATAAATGCAAAAGGTAGTGAGTATGCTGTTTCGTTTTGCAATCTTAAAGGAGTATCATTAATTGACAGTATGGCAAATGAATTAAACGCTTCTATTAAGAGGGTTACTGATAAACCTAGGAATCCGGAAGCCATTGCTAATAAACGGGAGGCTGAAATAATTGAAAATTATAAGCAAGCGTTAGCTGCTGGAGAAGAAATTGTTTCTGTAATGGATGAATACGGCACAAAAAATATTGGCTACTACCCTATTACAACAAATCAAATGTGTATGCAATGTCATGGTGCTACCAGTACAATTGAACACAAAACTTTGGCAAAGATAAATAAACTTTATCCGCAAGACAAAGCGACAGGATACGGCCTTAATGAATTAAGAGGTATATGGGTGGTTGAAATGGCAAAATAGCACAAAAAAAGGGGCACTGTTAAGACGCCCCTTTTTAATTCATTTATCAGTCTGTTATCTGTTTTCAATACCTATGAATGGTCTATCGTTAGCGCCAGTATAGATTTGACGTGGACGACCAATAGGTTCTTTCATCAATCTCATTTCTCTCCATTGCGCTATCCAACCAGGTAAACGGCCTAAAGCGAACATTACAGTAAACATTTCTGTTGGAATACCCATAGCTCGGTAAATAATACCAGAGTAAAAATCAACATTAGGGTATAATTTTCTATCCACAAAATAAGGGTCAGATAATGCTTCAGCAGCCAATCCTTTTGCGATATCTAATATAGGATCCTCAATTCCTAAATCACCTAATACTTCTTCAGCCGCTACTTTGATAATTTTGGCACGCGGGTCGAAATTTTTATATACACGGTGCCCAAATCCCATTAATCGGAAAGGATCTTCTTTATCTTTAGCCTTTGCCATGTATTTCTTAGTGTCTCCACCATCTGCTTTAATTGCTTCTAACATTTCAATTACAGCTTGATTGGCGCCTCCGTGCAACGGTCCCCATAAAGCGCAAATGCCTGCTGATATAGAAGCAAACAATCCTGCATGAGAAGACCCTACTAATCTAACAGTAGACGTAGAGCAGTTTTGTTCATGATCGGCATGCAAAATCAATAGCTTATCTAAAGCATCTACAACAATTCTATTGGGTTTGTAATCTTCGTTCGGTTTTTTAAACATCATTTTTACAATGTTCTCAACATATCCTAAAGAATTGTCACCGTAATCTAAAGGCAAACCTTTGTTCTTTCTTAAAGCCCATGAAACTAGTACTGGGAACTTTCCGAGTATTTTCACAATTGCTTTATACATGTCCTCCTCACTATCCACGTTCACAGAAGATGGATTAAAAGCAATTAATGCACTTGTAAGAGAAGAAAGCACGCCCATTGGATGTGCAGACTTAGGAAAACCATCTAATATTTTCTTCACATCTTCATCAACATGAGACTGTTCTCTGATATCATTGTGAAATTTGTCTAATTGTACTTTATTCGGTAACTCTCCAAAAATCAAAAGATATGCTACTTCTAAGAAGTCAGCGCCTTCAGCTAAGCTTTCAATAGAATAACCTCGGTATCTCAAAATCCCTTTCTCACCATCTAAAAATGTAATTGAACTTGAACAAGATCCTGTGTTTTTATATCCTCTATCTAAAGTAATTAGCCCTGTATTCCCTCTTAATGAAGAAATGTCAATTCCTTTTTCGTTTTCTGTTCCCGTTACTACTGGCAGGTCAACACTATGGCCTCCAAATTCAATTTTTGCTGTTTCGCTCATTGTTGATGTCTATTTTTTGTTATGTGAATCTTTTAATCGGCTCTAAATATAGTCGATTTGTCTAAATTAATCACCATCATACACACAGTAATTTAAGCTTTTTTAACTTAAATTTCAATTTGACTGCCCTCTCAAATTTTGTTGTATTTTTATCTCTTTATATTAATTAGCTATTCATGATTATTAAGTCTTTAAATATTGCTCAGCCCCAAACTGTGAGATGGCGACTAAAAACGCTTCAAACCGGCATCTATAAAACCCCATCAAAGAAACCTTTACTATTAGGTTTAGAAGATGTTGTGGGAGATGCGGTTATTGATAGAAAGTATCATGGCGGCGTAGATAAAGCCTGCTATGCATACAGCAGTGAAGCTTATTTATATTGGGATCAAATGTATCCCGATTTTGATTTTTCTTTTGGTTTCTTTGGCGAGAATTTAACCATTGAAAACTTTTCCGAATCAAATGTGAGAATAGGCGACCAATACAAAATTGGAAGCTGCCTAGTGGAAGTGTCACAGCCCCGGGAACCATGTTTTAAGCTTGGCATTAAATTTGGCTCACAAAAAATAGTAAAAGCTTTTGTAAATAGTGATTTCCCTGGTGCATATTTTCGTGTTTTGCAGCCAGGAATAGTGTCACTTGATGACAGCATGGAACTTATTCACTCATATATAGATGAACCGACTGTGTTAGACACTTTTAAAATGATTTATGGTTTTGAAAATCAAGTACCAAAACTTGAGTTGGCACTCAACTCAACCAAATTAGCAAAAGACGCTATGAAAAAAATTAAAAAACAGTACACCAAATTAATAAGCTAATAACTTCAGTAGCTTGTTAGAAAATCGTTCTTTTGGCAAAAAATTAACTTCTAACTGAGCATCAAATGGCACTGGTGTATCTAAACTACCTTCCCTCATCACTGGGGCATCTAAATTTTCAAAGCAATTTTCAGCAATTAACGCCGCTAGTTCACCACCCAATCCACCAGTTAAACAATCTTCATGTAATACTATAACTCTACCTGTTTTATTGACTGATTTATATATAGTTTCAAGGTCTAACGGCAATAATGTTCTTAAGTCAATAATTTCTACATCAAGGTTTTTACCTTCTATAATTTCCTGTGCCCAGTGGACACCCATTCCGTATGTGATTACCGTCGCGCGAGCGCCTTCCTTAACTAAACGCGCTTTTCCTATTTCTAAGGTATAATAGTCGTCAGGCACCTCTTCTTTTATGCTGCGATACAATCCTTTATGCTCGAAAAACATAACAGGATTTGGATCTTCTATGGCTGCTGCTAATAATCCTTTTGCTTCAGTCGGCGTGCTTGGGTATACTATTTTAAGACCAGGTGTATGAGTAAACCAAGCTTCATTGCTTTGTGAATGAAAGGGTCCGGCAGCACTACCTGCACCAGTGGGCATCCTTACAACTACATCAGCCTTTTCACCCCAACGGTAATGTAATTTGGCCAAATTGTTTACAATTTGATTAAAACCAACGGTTACAAAGTCAGCAAATTGCATTTCCATCACCGCCTTCATACCATTAATTGACAGTCCGAGTGCAGCTCCAATGATAGCTGACTCACAAATAGGTGTATTTCTAACCCTTTCTTTTCCGAATTGCTCAACAAAGCCTTCCGTAATTTTAAACACACCACCATATTCGGCAATATCTTGCCCCATAATTACCAAATTATCATGCATTTCCATTGCCTGTCTTAAGCCATCTGAAATGGCATCAATAAAGCGTTTTTCTGATTGGACATTGCTCTGAGGAGAAATAATCACGGGATTGTAAGGCGCGTAGATATCAGCTACTTCATAATCTGTCGACACTGAAACTGGTGGTTCTGCGTATGCTATTTCTAATTCCGTCTGTATTTCTTCCTTAATGGTGGTTGCGATACTATTAATGGTATCTTGATCTAATAATCCTATGCTTTCAAGATAAGTCTGATAATTATCAACTGGATCCTTTTTAGCCCACTCATCTTGCAATCCCTCTGGATAATATTTGGTACCTGATGCTTCTTCGTGTCCACGCATTCTGAAACTGACGCATTCTAATAAAAATGGGCGTGGATTGTCGCGTAAAGATGATGCAATTTCTTTAACTGCATGATATACTTCTAAAACATTATTACCATCAACTTGAAAGGCATCCATACCATAACCAATCCCTTTATCAACAAAGCTCTCACACCGAAATTGCTCATTGGATGGTGTTGATAATCCCCATTGGTTATTTTCGACCACAAAAATGATAGGCAAATCCCACACAGATGCCACATTAAGTGCCTCATGAAAATCACCTTCACTAGCACCACCATCTCCTGTAAAAGCCATGGTCACTTTTGAAGTTTTTTTCAATTTATTGGCTAAAGCAATTCCATCCCCAATTGCCAATTGCGGTCCTAGGTGTGAGATCATTCCAACTAAATGATGTTCTTTGGATCCAAAATGAAAAGAGCGATCTCGTCCTTTTGTAAACCCCTTCATTTTTCCTTGAAATTGTGCAAATAAGCGGTGTAATGGAATGTTTCGGCTAGTAAAAACACCTAAGTTTCGGTGCATAGGTAAAATGTATTCATCCATTTCCATTCCTAAAGCGCATCCAACAGATATTCCCTCTTGCCCCCAACCTGAAAACCATTTTGAAATCTTACCTTGTCGCAAAAGAATCAACATCTTTTCTTCTATTAACCTCGGCTTTAAAAGCGCGGTATAAATGGATAGTAATTCTCTATCAGTTAATTCTTTTCTATCAAACGATAAGCTTATATTATCAGCTGTTGGCATCTTTGTACATTTTGCATCCAAAAATAGAATTAATTTTAATGTGAAAAAAGGATTGCTTTATTAGTTTTAATTAGTTTTGACAAAAAAATACAGATGCACGAAGAGATTGTAAAAATATTAGACCATTCATTTGAATATGCTCAAGAATTACTAGAAGACACCAAAGAGTTTTATCCGTTTGGCGCATTTATAGATACTATTGGTAATGTACATCCGTTAGAATATGAATACAACCCAAAAAAAATGCCTCAAGTTGGCGAAGTGCTTGAAGCTTTGACAAAATATTGTGAAGAAGAGATGGCTGAAAAACGCATGCATGCATATGGCTTAACCTTTGAAGCTAACGTGAAAATAGCTGAAAACGAACCAGAAAAAACATGCATTGGCATTCAAGTGAAGCATATTACTGAAAAAAACCTGCCTGATTTCTACCAGCCATATGCTTTTGATGCAGATAAGAAACCAACTTATGAAGCGGTTTTTGCTGTTGAAAAATAATAAGTACTAAAGCTTTTTTATTGCCTTTTCAAGCGCTTTCATTTCATCACTATTTATGAGTTCCTCTACACTAGCCTCAACTTCAGATTCAATTTGGTCCATTAATTCTTCATTGAGTGTCGCTTCTAAGTCTGAATTCAGCATTTTTTCATTGCGTTCATAGGCCTCAATCAGTTTCTCAAGAATGGTCCGTAGAGCATTTTTATTAGCATCTTTAAGCTTAATAGTCAATTGTCCTCCCGAATTATTCATCCCGCCTATGAGGTCAATCATTTCCTCTTGAATCACACCAAATTCTGTCATGTCAAAATCCAACTTTTCACCCATTTTTGGATTCAAGTAAATTCCCAAGCCATTACTTAATAAGTTCTTTTGATCAATTGCTTTTGCATTACCATTTTTAATAACTGATAACCAGTCTACTGAACTCACTAACACCAAGTGATTACCACTAAAATGATAATACATTTCTTCTATTTTTGAACTATCGTTTGTGCCTGCAAGCATTTTAGTTATGCCAAACTTAATTTTGTTGACGTCTTTTAAACCAATAATTGTGGCAATTCTTGGTTCGTAATTTTTATAACTGACTTCCTCACCACTGTATGAGGTATACGTATGACTGACGGAATCAAGTCCATCAAGCATAACAAGTATCTCCCCTGTTATCACATTTGGTAAATCATCTAATGTCATATCCATGGCACGCAGTTCTTTTTCTAATCCATCAGTATCCATAAAATCGCGTTGCCTTTTCATTAACTTCACAAAATTTTCAGGCGACAAGCTAATGGCAATTGCCATCATTGGTTTACTGGTTAAACCATATTGAAGTAAGTCAACTGAAATAGGTTTTTCCGACAAAACATTAGCATACATTTTTAAAGAATCTGCTAATTCATAATCTATGTTTAAGTTTATACTACCAGCTTCAAAATTTAATACAGATTCCATTGTGGTTCCGCTCAATAGTTGCTTTAATTCTACCTTATCATTTTTTGAAATAAAGCGCATACTTTCAATTAAATCGTATGTGCTTGTACCATTCACATAGCACCTAACATCTCCTTCCTTTTCAAAAAAGGCTCTAAAAGATGCATTGATATTTTTCTTTGCAACTTCATTGAGCATATTTACTAACCTTATGGCAGTCTTTTTTGACTCTGTTATACCTTTTGAAAACAAATTATCCAAGGATAGAGGAATATTGGTCATAATTGCAATATCATCTTTCCAGGCCACAACATAATTATCTTCATCTTTTCGGAAATAGTAAGCACCATTTTTTTCTTGAACTTGTGCACTCAACTCTTTTTCAACAAGTTTTTTAAATTGATTTGCGTTCTTGACGGGAATAAATGCAAAGGCATTTGGCACCATTCCACCTGAGTTTTCAACTACTACTTGCACCTGTGCATGGTTATCGATACCCGTTTTTTCTTCACTCATAAAAAAGCTTGCAAATGCTTGGTAAGTGAAAGGTAAGGCACCTTCATTCATACCCGACTTGTCGATCAGTATTTGTGGTGTAAATGTGGCGGCGATAAAAGGATCTTGCATTGAACCGACCATAGCCGCTACCCTATCTTTTCGATCCATTTTAGCGTTTTGACAGGCAGATATCCCTATTACTAAAACAGTGAGGGAAAAAACCATTTGAATTTTAACAAAAGTCTTAGAAAATATCATATCAACAGTATTGTGTATTGTAAAATTAGAAATTATCTTTGAATCGTGCATACAATTGAACCATATTATAACTGGCGTGGCCTGTATACAGCTGAGGAAGATGATCGGTCGCCTTTTTACGAACGCGTGTACAGTGAGTTTGAATTTACAGATCAGATTTACAACTATTTAATTCATCCACAATGGGATAATATAGGGTCTCCGGGACTATTTCTTAAACTACTCTACGCCGATTATGATGATGGCTATTGTATTGTGGAACTATTCGGTGAGTGGAATGATGCTGTAGATAACGACATTATGACTTTGAAGCGCGATTTTGTTGAAATTCTTATGGGAGAAGGGATCAGTAAATTCATCTTTATTGGTGAAAATTTGCTTAATTTTCATAGCTCAGATGATTGCTACTACGAAGAATGGTTTGATGAAGTAGAAGACGAAGATGGTTGGATTGCTTTTGTTAATTTCAGAACGCATGTAATGGATGAATTTAAAAATGAAAACATTGATTTTTATATTGTTGCAGGGGGCGAATTAGAGAACATTGCATGGCGTACGCAAACACCAGAGCACTTCTACAATCATGTTAGTAATTACGTTCTTAGACGATTAGCTTAAATTTTGTCTGCCATTTCACTCATTTTAATGAGCTCAAATCGCGTGTATACTTTTTTGATTTTATTCACCAGTTCAAGTTTACCCTCGCTTTTAGGTGTTTCATAAACTAAATAGTATCGTCCCTTACTCAAACCATTATTCAACGCGTAAAGGTTTAAACTTTCTACAAGCATTCTAAAAGTGGCAATGTGTTGCTGAACGGTTTTTTCTGTTAAATTGAAATCAATAACTTTAAAAACCGTTAATCCCTTGCTTCGTCTAAACAAATCAACTTGCACAGGAGCCGCTAATAAAGGAAATTCTGTGTCGTTCAACCATTTCTTAGCTTCAAAAGACTGATATCTTCGGTGCGCAATATGATTGTTGAATCGTTTTTTTATACTATCACGACTTGCAGCCTGTTTTAAAGCTGTTTGATACCCTTCTTTACTGATATACTTTGCAAATAACTGAGCAAAGGTAATGGGTTTTTCAATACTTATCAGGTCGCTGTAAATTAGAATTCCACGCTTTTTTAAAGCCAATTTTGAAAGAATTTTTTTGGCATAGGGTTCATCAAACATTGGCACTGAAGTTTCGCCATTAATATATTTATTGACATCATTTTCTAATAGTTGCAAACTTTTTCGAATGGCTCGTGATTGGTCTGTCTTTAACTGTTTTAGAGCAAAACTTAATTTATAGTCGGCATAATGAAACTCTGGCAATCCATTACTATTTGCGAGCATACCAATCGCAATTTTTTCATGTGACAACCGATTAGGTTTGATATAGATAATTGTAAAGAATGCTGACATAACCTTTAAGTGTATAACTTTTGAAACCAATTCGGCAATTCATACGCCACCTGATGCTTCTGTTTCCAAAGCGCGAAATACGTTTTTAGTTTATTCAAGAATGTATTATTTAATAAAACTTTAAATCGCTGCTGCAACATTGCTTCATCCTCAATGTCAATAGCCAGTCTTTTAAGTCTATTGCGGTGATTAATGGTTGATATGCCTTGTACAGTATAATCGAAAAATAAGTGATTTTTTTTACCAAACCTTACAAATATTTCTATTCCATTAACACTTTCATTAACTAATTCTAAATATCTATTTAACAAGTAAATATCATTTTTATTTATAATCATTTTATGATTAAAATCGAACCGAATTGTATCGTCATACAATTCCATATCTAAATCGCATTCCTTTAATAAAATCAACTTATTTTGGTAAACAGAATACCCATATCGAATGGTGGAAATTTTCAATTGTACTAATAGTTGATCAATCAACAAGTAGTCAGTTGAAAACGCTTCGCAAATTTCATATTCTTGACCTGTTGTTGACAAGACGATACCATTATTTTGGGCCGCTATTTCTATGTTTTCAAACATTATTTATTTGTGTCTTTTAACATTGGCACAAAACTAAAAACACCCTTTTTACTAATAATAGTGTCGCCTTCACTATCTTTTTCAATTAAAATCATCTCTTGCTCTTGGCCTTCACCAACAGGTATAACCATAATACCGTTAGGCATTAATTGTTCAACTAATTTTTCTGGAATAAACGGCGCACCGCAAGTCACAATTATTTTGTGAAAGGGTGCAAAACTAGGCCACCCTTCGTAACCGTCACCGTATTTCAGTCTAGGTGTATAATTTAGTTTAGGCAACAAATGCTTTGTTTTGAGAAATAACTCTTTTTGCCGTTCTATTGAAAAAACTTTCGCACCAAGTTCACAAAGTATTGCTGTTTGAAAGCCACTACCGGTTCCTATTTCTAGTACTTTATCACCTTTTTTTATGTTTAGTAGTTCCGTTTGAAAAGCAACTGTAAACGGATGTGAAATAGTTTGCTCAGCCCCTATTTGAAAGGCCATATTTGAGTACGCCTGCTCCATAAAAGCCTTATCTAAAAAGTAGTGTCGAGGAACTGTATCAAAAGCGTTTAATACTTTTGTGTCAGATATTCCTTTGCCTGCTAATGTTTGAATGAGCTGTTTGCGCATTCCCTTATGTTTAAAAGTGTCTTGCATCCTTATATTGAATAGGGTAAAAATACCGCTTCAATCGCACGCATGAATCATACAAATAATGTATTTATTAACGAATTGTGTGTTAATAGATTTCTACTGACACATCTTATGCCTGTAACAACCTTCAACGTGGTCGTTTACCATACCAATAGCTTGCATATAAGCATAACAAATTGTTGAACCAACAAACTTGAACCCATGTTTTTTTAAATCTTTGCTCATGGCATTTGATTCATTACTAAAAGTTGGTATTTGATGCGAGGCTTTAAAATGATTTTGAATAGGCTTGCCATCTGTGAATTGCCAAATATATTCACTAAAGCTACCAAAAGTCTTTTGGATAATAATAAACGCTTTTGCGTTGCTGATGGTGGATGCAATTT
>JAWWDX010000066.1:0-12417 GCA_033719695.1 Putridiphycobacter sp. | reverse complement strand
TTAACCCTTCTAATTGATCGCTAAGAGGTGATGGGACAGAGCCAATTTCAGGCTGCTTATCCGTATGGGCAAGTTCTACACTACTGTTATGACTAGAGGTACTTTCTGATTTAGTTTTATTCGCCGTTGATGAATTAGTATTGTCTGACAGTGCTATTCTTGTATTTTTTTGTTTGTTTAATTCTTCTGGTTTGTAAATTTTGTTAGAATCGTCATGTCTGATATTTGTCGCATCATTTGTTTTTTGAGTGCGATTGTCATGTACATCTCTTAAATTTAAGTTTTCAACCGCAACAATTGGTTCTGTAGATGGAAGTTGTTTCGTTGGGTTAAATACATTCCCAAGAAAACCGAAAATGAGCAGCAAGCTGGCAATACTGAGCCATTTTCTAAAAAACACTTTTTTGTCTGCTTTATGTAGGAGTTGTTTTGCTTCCGACCAATAAGTAGGGTCATACTGATAATGAAGGCCTTCTTCAATCAAAGCAGATTCCGCTTCATTCCAATAAAATGGGTGATACGCTACAGTTGAATTTTGAGCAGCTTCTGAAAAGTTTACATTTTGAATAAGATCAGCTTCTTCATTTTTAAACAGTGTCCAATAAGAAGGGTCATAAGTGAATTTAGTTTGTTGACATGCGTTTAGAAAGGCATTGTCTAAAGCCAAATCATCAAACTGCTGAAATGCTTCCTCAATTATTGCCTTGTTGGGTGCAAAGTGTAATTCCTTATCAATATTTTTAAACCTACTATCCATTACTCCACATTCTTTGATCCTCAGCTTCATTTAAGGCGTTTACCATCATTTGCAATTTTTTACGTGCGTTCGAAAGATGCCATTTTGATGTCCCATCTGAAATACTTAACAAATCACCTATTTCTTTGTGTGAGTAACCGTCAATCACGTATAGATTAAATACTTTTCTTGAAACATCAGGTAATTTCCGAAGCATTCCCATGAGCAAATCTGTCTCTAATTTACTCCAGACGGTATTTTCAACGTTTACAGATTTGATTTCTAATTCTCGATCGAATTCTTTTGTTTCAACTAATTGCAAATAATTTTTTGTTTTCCGGAATTCGTCAATGATGGTATTTTTGATAATTCTTTTGGCCCAAGCTTCAAAAGGTGCGTCTTCTTTTAATTTATCTAGGTTTTTACAAATTTTGACAAAGCCAATGTTTAAAACATGCCTCGCGTCTTCTTCATTTTTATGATAGCGAGCACACATTGGCATCAATTTGACATAGCACCATTCGTACAACTTTTCTTGAGCTTTCCGATCGTTTTTACGGCATGAATCTATGAGTGCTTGGTTTATCATTAACCTAAAGTTACTAAAAAACAACCGACTTTCAATTGAATGAAAGCCGGTATGTTTGATTAAGTAGTGTTATTCACCTCAATACGGATAACCCAAAACCAATATCAAGGAAATATCATCATCATACACGTATTTCATTATCTTTGGGTTGGTAGAAATTGAACTTTTTATGAAATTATTTTTATTACGTCATGGTAAGGCAAAGGAAGGTATTGATAATCAGAAGGATTTTGATAGAGGGCTTGCAGAAAAAGGGTTCAAACAAAGTAAAAAAATTGGGAAATATTTAAAGAATTCAGGTATATCCTATGCTATTGTCTCTTCGGCCAAGAGAACTATGGAGACTTTTGATTCGGTTAATAAGTATTTGAATATTGAGGAAGTGTACGAAAGTAAAGATTTGTATTTAGCTTCATCAGAAACTATTAATAATGTCATCAATACGCATGTTACTGAAAAGGATGTGATGGTTGTGGGACATAATTATGGTATTTCCGACTTAGTTGATTTTTATACGGGAATTGATATAACACTGTCAACTGGCATGGTGGCTATTATTGAGTTTGATGTACAATCCTCGGCGCATTTTTCGAGGTATGCTGGAAGATTAATAGAAGTGATTACACCTAAGACATTGTAAGTTGACGCAAAAAAAAAATCAAGTTATTTTAGGTATCGACCCAGGTACTTCAGTGATGGGGTATGGAGTCATATTGGTTGATGGTAAAACATTAAAACTGCTGAGTTTTGGTGTCATCCATTTAAGTAAAATTAAAGATCATCCCGACAAACTAAAGCGTATTTTTGATCGTGTTGATCAATTAATTGTTGAATACAAACCTGATGTGATGGCGATTGAAGCACCTTTTTTTGGGAAGAATGTGCAGTCTATGCTTAAACTGGGCCGTGCTCAAGGCGTTTCTATAGCGGCAGCCTTAAACAGAAGCATTCCCTTTGAAGAATATGCCCCAAAGAAAATAAAACAGTCGATTACAGGAAGTGGTAATGCCTCTAAAGAGCAAGTTGCGGCAATGTTAATGCGTTTACTTAACATGAAAGAAATGCCCAAATATTTGGATGCTACAGACGGCCTGGCTGCAGCAGTTTGTCATCATTTTCAGGGTGGAGTAGGGCTGCACAATAAAAGTAAATCCGGTTCTTGGAAAGCGTTTTTAGGTGAGAATCCTGATCGTTTAAAATAAAAAAGGAGCGCAAATTTTCATCTGTCTCCTTTTTTTCAATATATCTCTAGTGAGTTGTAGACCGCTCTAAATAATGTCAAAAACAACCAAGATGGCATAAATTATTCCTGGAACCCAAAAGAAAATTGTTAGTAAAATTGAGATCAATAATTTTGTTAAGTCCCAATCCGTCTTCAACCCCACAGCAATTGGAGGGAATATAAAACATAGAATAATTAAAAGAATGAGCATTTCATCACTTGAACTTTCTGCCTTCGTATGTGTTTTTTTCTTATTGTTAATTATTTTTTTCAACGATTTTTTTGAAGATGTAGTATTGCTAACAACTAAGCTAGTTTCATCTGTGGTTTGCGCAGTGGTAGGTGTTTTTTCGGTATCTGACTTATTTAATTTCAAATTAGATGCTTCAGTACTTTCATTATCTACATTGCTAGATGCAATATCTTCTTTTAATTCAACCGACTTAAAATTATTATGTCTAAGTTCTCTTTCAATATTTAGTGCGTCATTATCTTTTACGTTTTTGAGCACGAGTAAACTTTCTGATTCCTGCGATAAACTAGATTTATTAAACAAGGATTGACCTGTAGAAATGTGGTAACCTTTTAAGTGTTTCCGTTTCTGAATTAATTTATTTGATGCTACATCATTTGAGGTGGCACAAGAAGAAATGAAAATAGAAACCGTTAAAATTGATACAAATAGTGAAAAATATTTTTTCATAGTTATCCTTTTTTTTAAAAGTAAATATAATTAAAAAATTAAAATTTAATCAATAAACCCCAACGTGTCAGTTAGGGCTTGTTGATCAAAATGATAGTATTATTAAACTATAGTCCAAGAAGAACTTCAATTGGATCCTTAGAGCCAAAAAGCATTTTTTCTGGATTTTCAAGCATCTCTTTAACTTTTACTAAGAAAGACACTGATTCCTTACCGTCAATAATTCTATGGTCGTATGACAAGGCAAGGTACATAATAGGTCGAATTACAATCTCTCCATTGACAACAACAGGGCGTTCTACAATATTATGCATGCCAAGTATCGCCGATTGTGGCGGGTTGATTATAGGAGTAGATAACATTGATCCAAATACACCGCCATTTGTAATAGTGAAAGTGCCGCCAGTCATCTCGTCCGGTGTAATTTTACCGTCACGTGCTTTTATCGCTAAACGTTTAATTTCTTTTTCAATTTCTGCCAAGCTCATTTGCTCTGCATTTCTAACAACAGGAACCATTAATCCTTTTGGTGAAGAAACAGCAATACCTATATCAGCATAGTTATGCATAATCATTTCTTTACCTTCAATTTGTGCATTTACAGCAGGGAAAAGATTTAAAGCTTCTGTGACCGCTTTCGTAAAGAATGACATAAAGCCCAAATTCACGTCGTGGTGCTCAGCAAAGAATTTTTTATATTTAGTTCTGATGTCCATGATTGGTTTCATGTCAACTTCGTTGAAAGTTGTTAACATAGCTGTTTCATTTTTCACAGCTACTAATCTTTCTGCAATCTTACGACGCATCATAGACATTTTCTCGTTATTGGTCTCTCTTGTTCCTCCCCAACCTTGGGCGTCATTTGTCGAGAATCCAGCAGCCATTGCAGATACAACATCTTGTTTAGTGATTCTGCCATCCCTTCCTGTACCACTTATTTGGTTGGCAGAAATGTTGTTTTCATCCATCATTTTCTTTGCTGCAACAGACGGGTGTCCAGTAGCATAAGAATCAGACTTTGTTGGCGTTGGATTAGGATTAGGGGTTGGGGATACTTCTTCCTTAACATCAGCTTTTGCTGCTGCAGGTGGTGTAGTAGGGGCTTCAGATTCCTTAGGTTTACTGTCAAATCCTTCAGGTTTTGGCGCGTCCATATCAATTAAACAAACAACCGCACCAACGGCAACGGCATCACCTTCTTCGGCCTTTAAAGTAATAATTCCACTTTCTTCTGCAGGTAATTCTAGCGTTGCTTTATCTGAATCAACCTCGGCAATAGCTTGATCTTTTTCTACATAATCGCCATCTTCTACTAGCCACTGTGCTATTTCAACTTCTGAAATTGATTCGCCCGGAGATGGAACTTTCATTTCTAATACTGCCATACTATTTTTTATTATAAATTCTAATTCTATTATTTTGTGTTTATCGCTTCAAAAAGGCTATCGTACAGGGCGGCCAGTCTTCTTTTATGGGTTTGACTTGAACCGGTTGCTGGCGCTGCTGAGGCAGACCTTGATATGATTTTAATATCGTCTCTTTTTAAGGTCATATAAATATGCATTGCAGGTCCCATATTATAAGGTTCTTCTTGTGCCCAAATAATATTCTTTGCTTGCTTATACTTTGCAAAAATAGCGTCCAATTGTTTTGTTGGTAACGGAAATAATTGCTCTAGTCTCACAACAGCTGCATTAGATACACCTCGTTCCTTCATCTGCTCTTTAATTTCATAGTAGAACTTCCCTGAACACAGGACAATTGTGTCTACTGACTTAACGTCGGCATCAGCATCATCTATGATAGGCATAAAATGTCCAGTTGCAAGTTCTTCAAGTGTTGAAGTCGCATCTGGATGACGCAATAAATTCTTAGGTGAAAACACAACTAATGGCTTTCTAAAATCTCTTTTTAATTGGCGACGCAATAAATGAAAATGATTGGCAGGAGTAGTGGTATTGCATACTTGAATATTCAAATCTGCTGCACTTTGCAGAAATCTTTCAATTCTTCCACTTGAATGCTCTCCACCTTGACCTTCATATCCGTGTGGAAGAAGCATTGTCAGTCCACTTTGAACTTTCCATTTATCTTCACCAGCTGTAATAAACTGGTCAACCATAATTTGAGCGCCATTGTAGAAGTCTCCAAATTGCGCCTCCCAAATTGTTAAAGCATTTGGTGTTGCCAAAGAATACCCATATTCAAACCCAAGCACTGCATATTCTGATAAGAGTGAATTATAGATTGTAAAAGGTGCTTGTGAATCTTTCAACAAGTTTAAAGGTATGATTTCATCTTCTGTGTCTTCTGTTTTTACAACTGCGTGACGGTGCGAAAATGTACCGCGCTCAACGTCTTGCCCACTAATTCGAACCGGATGGTTTTCAACTAACAGAGAGGCATAAGCTATATTCTCTGCTAATCCCCAATCTAAACGGTTTTCAGCAATCATTTTCTCTCGGTCTTTAAATAGCTTTTTTATCTTCCTAAAGTAGTTGTATCCATCAGGTAATGAGGCGACTTTTGCAGCTAAATCTTTGAGTATTTCCAAATCTACAGCTGTTTTTTCAGTTCCTTCAAAGTCATCCTTATTTCCGTATCGCAATCCTTTCCAAATATCCGCTAAAAAGTTTCTGACTGACGTCTTTTGGGTATTTTTAGCTTCCTCATAATCAGTATCTAAAGACTGGTAGATATTTTTATCGATTTCATCAGCCTCTTCTTTAGAAATCACACCTTGAGCATTAAGAGTTTCAAAATAAATGTCTCTTGGATTTGGATGTGTTGCAATAGCTTTATAAAGTTTTGGCTGAGTGAATTTTGGTTCATCTCCTTCGTTATGCCCATATTTTCTATAGCATAGTAAATCTATGACCACATCACGGTTAAATTTCTGGCGATATGCCAAAGCAATCTCCATGGTTTGCACAACAGCTTCTACATCATCACCATTAACATGAAAAACTGGACATAAAGTAGTTTTAAACACATCCGTACAGTAGGTACTTGATCGGGCATCAATATAGTTGGTTGTAAAGCCCACTTGATTGTTAACAACAATATGAATGGTTCCGCCGGTTCTATATCCATCTAGCTGCGCCATCTGAACCACTTCGTACACAACACCTTGGCCGGCAACCGCTGCGTCGCCATGCACTAAAATTGGAATGATTTTGTTTTCGTCATGAAGCACTTCGTCAATTCTTGCTCTCGCAATACCTTGTACAACAGGATCAACTGCTTCCAAATGTGATGGGTTAGGAGAAAGAGTTAAATGTACTTTCTTACCAGTAGATGTAGTAATATCAGTTGAATACCCTAAATGATATTTAACGTCACCGTCAAACTCTTCATCCTCGTCATCAAATTCTTTGCCATCAAATTCACCAAAAACAGCTTTTGGATCCTTTTGAAAGATATTCACCAAGGTATTTAGTCTCCCTCTGTGAGCCATACCCATAACTACTTCCTCTACACCATCTTCGGCCCCTTTTGTAATGATTTTATCTAGCCCTGCAATTAAGGCTTCTCCTCCTTCAATGGAGAAACGCTTCTGACCAACGTATTTTTTTTGTAAAAACTGTTCAAACCCAGTTGCTTGATTTAGCTTTTGAAAAATTCTCTTTTTTTCTGATGTACTGTACTGCGGTCTGTTTTTTATTTCAATTGAATTTTTAAACCACTCAATTCTTTCTGGGTCACGCATATATACGTACTCAATGCCGATCGATTGACAATACGTTTCTTTAAGATGACTGATAATATCTTGAAGCGTACTAGGACCAATATTGATTTCTTCTCCTGCTTGAAAAACCGTATTCAGATCAGATTGATCTAAACCGAAATTTTCAATATCTAGCGTTGGCGTATAAGTTCTTCTTTCACGTACGGGATTTGTTTTTGTGAACAAATGCCCTCGATTTCTATAAGCACTAATTAAATTAAGAACTTTGAATTCTTTTTTAAAATTTTCAGGTACTTCACCTGTTTCAAAATCGGTTTTTGCAAAGTCAAAACCTTCGAAAAATTTCACCCATTCTATATCAATTGATTGTGGGTCAGTTTGGTACTTTTTGTACAAATCGTCAATGGCGTTTACATCTGCATTGCCGATAAAAGTGAATTTATCCATTGTGCGTAGTGTTCGGTAAATGAAGATACAAATCTAAGAAATCTATTGAAGTAGTAAATATAATTGCCACAATTTAATACCAAAGAATTGTTAATGATTTATCTTATTCGAAAATCGCCATCTAAAAAAGACTTTTTGTGCTGATCTTTCAATAATGTGAAATATAAATTGTGATAAATCATGCTTTTTGTGGAGATAATTTAAAAATTTATTTTCTGGCAAATCTATAGTGTAAATAAATGGTTTGAGATGATTTGCTGCTTCAAGATGCAAAATGATAGGATTTAGTTGTGCAATAAGATTAGAGATCGGATCCTCGAGTAACTGTTCAGTTAATTTGACCTGTTTGTCAGTAAATCCATTTAAATCTTTGTTGATTTGCTCACAAGTTTCCTTTAAAAAGTTAATATTCTCAAAATCGCTATAATCGCGGAAATGTTTTATTTCAGAATGTTTCAATCTCTTATCTTTGTCTTTTATAAAAATACCAATTTTTTTTAGCTAACATGCAGCAAAAAGTGAAAATTTTCAAGTTTGGTGGCGCTTCGGTGAAAGATGCAGAGGCCATAAGAAATGTAAAGAATATTCTGCTTGAATATGGGAGTGGACCAGTTATAGTTGTTATTTCTGCAATGGGAAAAACAACCAATTTATTAGAACGTATTGCTGAAGCTTATTGGCAAAGTGATGCAATATTAGAAACCATTGTTAATGAACTAAAAGATTTTCATACCAAGGTAGTTAATGAGCTAGAATTGAATGATACTGCATTTAAGACAGAGTTCCAAGCTATTTTTGAATTGCTGGATCGAAAACTGTCCAGCTTACCGAGTAGTAATTCTCATTTTGAATATGACCAAATAGTATCTTTTGGAGAACTATTATCAACTAAAATAGTCGCAGCTTATTTGATAAAAAATAATTGTAGTGCCTATTGGTTAGATGCAAGAAAAGTAGTGAAAACTGATCATACCTATCAAGAAGGACGTGTAAAATGGAATGATACACAAAGCGCCTACGATAAAGTTGTTTCACCTTTGTATGCCAGTTTTGATTTTTTCATTACACAAGGCTTCATTGGCCAGACGGACGAAGGGATGACCACAACCTTGGGAAGGGAAGGGTCAGATTTTACAGCTTCCATTTATGCATTCGTAAGTAAAGCCGAAAGCGTCACAATCTGGAAAGATGTGCCAGGGATGCTAAATGCCGATCCTCGGTATTTCAGCGGGACGGTTTTATTGAAGAAAATATCTTTTACAGAGGCTGTTGAATTAGCTTATTATGGTGCGTCCGTTATTCATCCAAAAACAATTCAACCACTTAAAAATAGTGATATTCCGTTGTACATTAAATCTTTCATTCATCCAGAGAATGAAGGAACAGTTATTCAATCTTCTACCAAGTACGACGCAGCAGTACCATCTTATATTTTCAAGGAAAACCAAATTTTAATATCATTAACACCTAAAGATTTTTCCTTTATTGTCGAAGATCAACTCACCGAAATATTTGCTCTGCTATCCAATCAAAAAATAAGGCTTAATTTAATGCAAAATTCAGCAGTCAGTTTTTCTTTTCTCATAGACAGTAAATACAACCTTGATCAGTTATTGGATAATTTGGGACGGAATTACAAGGTTAAATACAATGAAAATCTGAGTTTACTCACTATTCGTCACTTCGACGATAAAATTATTGAGCGACTAACTGCTAATAAAACCATTCTGTTGACTCAAAAAACGCGAGAGACGGCTAGAATTATTTTAAAATAATTATTTAGCAAGTGCTTCCTCTGCTATTTTTATCAATGCTTTGTCGTTTATCAATCCGACTGAAGTATGGATGACAGATTCTTTGGTGTTGACAAAATATAAAGTTGGGTAAGCTGTTAAACCCCATGCTCTAGCAAGTCTTGGTCCGTTGGCATCTTTTTCCATGTCCATTTTATAATTGATGAATTTTGAATTATAGAAATCGCCAACATTTTCTTTCACAAAATATTTTTTTGCAAGAATTTTACAAGGACCGCACCATGATGCATAAGCATCAACAAATATTAATTTTTTCTCTTTTTTAGCTTTTACTATGGCTTCTTCCCATGTGCCTTTGAAAAAAACTATGCCAGGTGTTTCTTCTGTTGACACTGATTTTTCAGATCTAAACGCAAATCCGAAAAATGCGACTAAAGCCAAGGTTAAGATGATGGTGATGTTTTTCTTCATGTTTTATAGTATAACTTAATAACTTTGTAATGTTACTTTGACGAATCAAAAAGCATACCATTACACATGGAGAATAAAATTATTTTTTCATCAGCTGTGTCTTCAGCAGAAAAAAAAGCGGTGACAGACTTCGTTGATGAGTGGAAATCTGATGGGGCAACCATTTCTATATTTACTTCGGGTTCTACAGGATCTCCTAAAAAGATTGAAATTGAAAAGTCAGCTATGGTTGCTTCTGCGATTGCTACTGGGACATTTTTTAAATTTGAAAAAAAACATAAAGTATTATTATGCTTATCAGCAAACTATATTGCAGGCATGATGCAAATTGTTAGAGCAATTGTATTTGAGATGTCTTTACATGTCGTGCCAGTGTCAAGTAATCCATTGCGTGCATTTAATGAGGAGATTGATTTTGCGGCTTTTGTTCCTTTACAAGTAAAAGCCATTTTGGCAGATGAAATGACAAAAGAAAGATATGAAAACATTAAACATGTTATTATTGGTGGCGCGCCTATTTCAACTGATTTGTTTGCTGATATTTGTCATTTAAAGAATAAGTCTTTTGCTACTTTTGGTATGACAGAGACGGTTAGCCATATTGCGTTAAAACATATTTCAACGGAAAATGACTTTTACCAAGCATTACCTGATATTTCGTTTGGGCAATCAAATAATGATACCTTAATTATTTATGCCAAGCGAATAGCCAAAGACCCGATATGCACAAATGATGTTGTCGCATTAAAAAACAGCAGTTCTTTCCAATGGCTAGGCAGAGCCGATTTTGTTATAAATTCAGGTGGTGTAAAATTACATCCAGAGGTCATTGAAGCGAAACTGGCTAAAGCTATTGAAGAGCCATTTTACATCACTAAAATGCAAGATGATACGCTAGGCGAAAAAGTTATCTTGGTTATTGAAAGTGAGCCTTATTTGCCTGTTAAAAGACAAAAAATTGAGGCTATGATGCGTGAAATTCTGTTGAATTATGAAATGCCAAAGTCTATTGTCTTTCAAAATGAATTTCAAAGAAGCAATTCTGGGAAAATTATTAGAGAGCGGCTTATTCAATAATTTCATAAAGAGATTTTGCTTTCCATCTTGGATACCTATTGAAATGCCACCATTCGCTACTAATGCCGGTAAAACCAGCTTTTTTCATCACCTTTCTTAATAGCTTTCGGTTTTGTACTTGGGCAATACTTAGTTCACCAGAAGCTAAAAATTCGCTTTCCAACCGCGGATAGGCTATACTTTCAATTTCATCATATTTTGCGCCCATATCGAGCGGCGTACCATCATTTTTTGCTATGGTTAAATCAACTGCAGAGCCATAATTATGAATTGATCCATTTTTCGGATTAGAAACGAATTTTATTTTTTCACTAACGGGTAGGTCTAGATAATCCCACATGTATTGTTGTACACTTCTTGGACGAACGGCGTCGTATACTAGGAGCGAAAGCGAAGTATCGATAGATTTTAAATATTGCTGCGCTTCAGATAGACTTTGAGCGACTTCAGCCTGCAAATAGGCTTTTTTCAAGTTACCATAAACATTCGTTTGCATGAAATTGTCATTAGTAGCATATTTTAATAAAACGATTATTGATGCGTCAACTTTTTGAATGTCTACCAATCCAGCATCTATGAGTTTTTGCTCAAGTGTATCGAGTTTTACGGGGTAAACAATGTGTTTAGTCGACTGATTTGAAGTATTAATCGAATTAATGTGGGTAGTTTCAAAGTTTTTATCTATTTTTGAATCAGTATTTTGGCATCCACATATTATAATTAGCAATATCAATAAACGCAATCCCTGCAAATGAATAAAATTGATGGTGTACATAATGTCTTTATGTTAAGGCCGAAAAATTTCGGCTACAATTACGGTACTAAAAGTACCAATCCTTTCCAAAACGAAGTTAATTTTGATAGCAATTATATTGCAAAAAAGGCGACGCTGGAGTTTGATGATATGGTACAAACTTTAGAAGACCATAAAATTAATATTCACACATTTGAAGATGATGCCGTTTTGGAACATCCAGATGCAGTTTATTTAAATAATTGGTTAGCAGTAATGCCTCAAAAGGAACTTTATTTGTTCCCAATGGAGGCAGAATCAAGAAGACGAGAGCGCAGACATGATATTGTTGAAGTGATAAAAAATAAAATTGAAATAGTTAAAACAGTTGATTTGTCTCATCACGAGCAAGCTGGGGCATTTTTAGAAAGTACTGGATCGGTTGTTTTTGATTACAAAGACAGGATTGCTTATGCGGCCATTTCAGCGCGAACAAATGAACAATTGTTTAACGATTTTTGTCATGAAATAGGTTATGAAGGCTTTGTGTTTACAGGCAGAGATTTTTCAGGAACGCCAATTTACCATACTAATATTTTACTATCTATTGCAAGCAAGTATGCTATTTTATGTGCAGATGCGATAGAAAACTTATTAGAAAAAGCTCTTGTCGTAAAGAGAATTGAAAAGACAGGCAAAGAAATTATTAAAATTTCTATGAACCAGATGCTTAGTTTTGCTGGAAATTGTTTAGAAGTTTACGATAGAAATGGAAATTCCAAACTTGTGATGAGCAGAACAGGATTTTCATCCTTAAAAGCGGAACAAATAGCAACAATTGAAAAGTACTCAGAAATAGTTATAGTTAATGTGTCTATTATTGAAAGAATAGGTGGGGGGAGTGCAAGATGTATGATGCTTGGGATACCATGCTAATTGAATGGGTAAAGCATTATACCGAATTTATAATACAAGCGAAAATTATTTAAATCTAATA
>JAWWDX010000065.1:0-12425 GCA_033719695.1 Putridiphycobacter sp. | reverse complement strand
CAATATTATTGTCACTGAACCAACCGCGCTTGCCATAGGTTCACCAATTGTGGTAAATGCCAGTTGTTTTGGATCTTGTGATGGATCAATATCAGTAAATGTGACGGGAGGTACAGGGCCATACATTTACAGTTGGAGTGAGATAATTATTAACCAGATTGATGGTGATGGAACACCTAGTGTCGTGAACTTATGTAAAGGACTCTATTCGGTACTAGTTACTGATGCGAATGGCTGTACAATTAGCTCAGACAGTATAGAAGTCTTCGAACCTTCTCCTATGTTCCAAAATAATACTGTGATTACTAATGTTACATGCAATGGTTTATCAGATGGTTCAATTACATTAGATATCATTGGGGGTACACCACCTTATACATATGCATGGGACAATGGTATGGTTGGACAAACAATTACTGGATTAATGGCGGGAACATATTCAGCCACAGTGACAGATGCGAATGGCTGTACATTTAATGTAAACAATTTGTTTGTTGGAGAGCCAATGCTACTTGCTAATAACAATACAGTAGTGAACACTGTTTCCTGCAACGGAACCTGTGATGGCTCAATTCAATTAGCTATTGTGGGAGGAACCCTACCATATAATTATCTGTGGAATACAGGTGACAGTACAGCAACTGTTACTGGACTTTGTGAAGGAACTTATTCCGTTACTGTTACAGATGCAAATGGTTGTTCAGTCGACGTTAATGGTATTGTCATTACTGAACCAACAGCTTTAGCAGCTATTTTCACTTCAACTGATGTGCAATGCTACACGGCATGCGATGGCAGTATATCAACCTCAGTATCAGGTGGTGTAGGTCCATATAGTTATAGCTGGTCTAGTGGTCAAACCAGTGAAAATATCCTCAATTTATGTAATGGCACTTATACTTTAACCACAACTGATGCTAATGGTTGTATATTAACGGATTCTGTTGAAATCACACAACCTGAAGCATTACATGTTATAGCAAGCTCAACAGATGTATCATGCTATGGTGAATGTGATGGAACGGGTAACGCATTAGTGACTGGTGGAGTAATGCCTTATAACTATACTTGGACTAACGGTGATACGTTAGCTAATATTGATAGCTTATGTCCCGATTCTTATTTTATTTCGGTAAGTGATGCTAATAATTGTATTGCAACAGCTGCCATTGTGGTTGATGAACCAAGTCAAATTCAAGTTTCATTTGTTATTGATTATAATGTTGCATTAATTACAGCTGCAGCAACCAATGGCATTCCAAATTATACTTATATATGGGATAATGGAACGACGGGACCAGTTATTTCAAATATTGGTAATGGCATTTATTATGTAACAGCCACTGATGCAAATGGATGTACAGTTACTGATAGCGTGGTTTATGTTGAAGGGGGTGGTTTTATTAATCAGTTTACGGTTAATGTAGGACCTAACCCTTTTGTCAACAATACAAGAATGATGATTTCTTCAACACAGTCAGATTATATTTCGGTAGATGTATTTGATGCTACTGGTAATATAATTGAAGAAACATTTGATGGCACATTAGAAGCAGATCAAGTGTTAGAATTAGTCATTAATGGCAATAGGCTTGAAGCCGGCGTTTATTTGGCAAGGGTCTTAGCTTCTGACGGAACATCAATTACTAAGAAATTGATCGTACTTGAATAACTGTATTAAGAAAAAATAAAAAAATGTGAAAAGCCTTACAGAATATTGTAAGGCTTTTTTTGATTTAAGCTTTCTAAATTGATCGCAATCAAACTGAATCATGATAATTCGGAAAACTATGATTTGCTTTGAAATGCCATTGCAGTAGGCTATCAGCTTTGCTCTATATCAATATAAGACTCCCGCTTCTATGAAAAAAGTTACTAGCAAAAAAAAAGAATGTTATTTAACATCCTTTTTTTGTAAAAGTATATATGTACCAGACCTATTTACCAGGCCCTAATGGATTCTTTTTGTCAGCATCAAAATCT
Organism: Putridiphycobacter sp.; assembly: GCA_033719695.1. Classification (GTDB taxonomy): domain Bacteria; phylum Bacteroidota; class Bacteroidia; order Flavobacteriales_D; family Crocinitomicaceae; genus Putridiphycobacter. Next base: position 10,442 of record JAWWDX010000065.1, on the reverse strand, counting down.
TCATCTTCATTTGGATCAGTTACAAAATCAGTAATATCTGCGCCAGAATCTGCGCCAACTGAACTGCTTCTCAGGTTATATGCCGAACCTTCAATTGGTTCATTAACCACTTCAATTACTTCTTTTTCACAAGATGAAAAAATAGCTGTAAAAGCAATAAGCCCTATAATTAAAATTGACTTTTTCATTTGAAAATTTATTTAATCAAATATACAAATAATTTAAACACTTACCAAAACGCATTAATTGTGCTGTGGTTTTTATTGATTTATCGGTAATTTAGCTTTTTTTTAACCCCAATTCTATTAAACGCTCTGTTAAAAATTCACCAGCAGTCAAGTTTTCATAACTTTTCGGATTTCCTTGTGAGATGCAAGTATCGAGACATGTTAGATCCATTGAAGATCGTGGGTGCAAGAAAAATGGGGCTGAAAATCGTGGGCTTTTCCAAGATTCTGGTTCTGGCGTGATTACTCTGTGCTGTGTTGAACGAAAGCGATTATTAGTAAGTCGCGCTAACATGTCTCCAATATTAATGACTATTTCATCATCTTTTGGACTTACAGGAATCCATTTGCCAGCGAGTGTTTGTGCTTCTAACCCGTCAGCACTTCCTCCCATTAAAAGGGTAATTAAATTGATATCTCCATGAGCTGCAGCTCTTACTGCACCTTCAGGAATATCTTGTAAATTTGCAACAGGATAATAATGTAAAAGTCTTAATATACTATTGCCATTGTGAACTTTATCATTAAAATAATTTTCAGGTAATTGCAAATACAATGCTACTGCTTTTAATAGGTTTTTTCCTGTCTGTTCAAATGTATTATATACCTTCTCGCAAATTGTTTTAAATGCATCTACTTCTTTCGGCCATATATTGTCAGGATATTCATCTTTAATAGGATCATTGTCTAAAACTGTTTGTCCAATATGAAAAAACTCTTTGATATCAGGCACAGACTGTCCTTTTGCGCTTTCGCGATTTTTTGAGACATATCCTCTTTGTCCGGCTAAAGCAATATTTTCATATTGTTTTTTAACATCTGTAGGAAGCTCAAAAAATGCTTTTGAAACGTTTAATAAGTCATTTCTAAGACCATTTGTTACACCGTGATTTTTTACAATGGCAAACCCCATATTGCTGAAAGAATCTCCAAAACTTTTAATGAACGCATTACGCTTATTGGAATCGTCCGAAATAAAGTCATGGTAGTCAACCACTGCTATTACATCCTTATCCATTTGTTAGGCTATTTTTAATTTGGACATCTTCGACTTTTGGAACTTTCGTTTGGCGTAGTCCAGCGTTACTCGAAATTCTTTAGTCTCTTTGTCTGATGGCAACTCAAACATAGCATCAGTTAAAATCGCCTCGCATATAGATCGCAATCCTCTGGCACCTAACTTGAACTCTAGTGCTTTGTCAACAATAAAATCTAATACCTCTGCATCAAACTTTAGCTGTATGCCGTCAATACTAAATAGGTGATTATATTGTCTAATTAGGGCATTATTAGGTTCAGTTAAGATTCTACGCAAAGCAGGTTTATCTAAAGGATCTAAGTAAGTTAAAACGGGCATTCTACCTATTAGCTCTGGTATTAAGCCAAACTCTTTGATGTCTGTTGGAATAATGTATTGAAGGAGATTTTCCTTATCTAACTCTTCGCCAGTTTTATTGGCAAAACCAATAACGCTTGTATTCATTCTTCTTCCAATAATCCGCTCTATACCGTCAAAAGCACCACCAGCTATAAACAAAATGTTTTTTGTGTTTACCTTAATCATTTTTTGGTCAGGATGCTTTCTTCCGCCTTGCGGTGGCACGTTTACTTCAGTACCTTCGAGCAGCTTTAGCATGGCTTGTTGCACACCTTCACCAGAAACATCTCTGGTAATTGAAGCATTATCCGACTTTCTAGCAATTTTATCAATTTCGTCGATAAATACAATGCCTTTTTCAGCTGCTTGTACATTAAAGTCAGCTGCTTGCAACAGTCGAGACAAAATACTTTCAACGTCTTCACCCACATAGCCTGCTTCAGTTAATACAGTAGCGTCCGCAATGCAAAACGGTACATTTAGCATTTTTGCAATAGTTCTAGCTAAAAGTGTTTTACCTGTACCAGTTCGTCCAACTAAAATAACGTTAGACTTTTCTAGTTCAGGGTTATCGGTACTTGATAGATTATTATTAATTCTCTTGTAATGATTATATACCGCTACAGACAAATATTTTTTGGCGTCTTCTTGCCCAATGACATATTCATTTAACTTATTGCGAATTTCAATTGGCTTTAATAATTTTAAATCGTAGTGCGTATTAGCTGTTTTATGAACCATTTCTTTTGAAATGATATCATGCGCCTGCTCTACACAATTTTCACAGATATGACTCGAAAGTCCTGCGATTAAAATATCCACCTCACTTTTCGGCTGCCCGCAGAACGAACAAACCGTCTCATTTTTAGCCATTTTTTATATTATTTTGCAATTGGTTTTGCTAACACTTCGTCAACCATTCCGTAATTTTTTGCTTCTTCTGCAATCATCCAGTAATCTCTGTCTGAATCATGCCATACTTTATCGTAATCTTGTCCAGAATGGGTAGAAATGATTTCGTATAGCTCCTTTTTTAACTTCGCAATTTCACGAGCGGTAATTTCGATATCAGACGCTTGACCTTGAGCTCCACCTAAAGGTTGGTGAATCATTACTCTTGAATGTGGTAAAGCTGATCTTTTGCCTTTGGCGCCAGCACATAATAATACAGCTCCCATAGAAGCCGCCATACCAGTACAAATTGTAGCAACATCAGGTTGAATATACTGCATGGTATCATAAATGCCTAGACCAGCATATACGCCACCCCCTGGAGAGTTCAAATAGATTTGAATATCCTTCTTAGCATCAACGGATTCTAAGAATAGTAATTGAGCAGTTATAATATTAGCCACCTGATCGTTAATGCCTGTCCCTAAAAAGATGATACGATCCATCATTAACCTTGAAAATACATCCATTTGAGCAACATTTAATTGTCTCTCTTCAATAATATAAGGGGTCAGTGATGATTCTATATAGCTTTGCAAGTGCATACTGTTGATTCCGTGATGCTTAGTTGCATATTTGTTAAATTCGTTTTGATCTATCATGTGTAAATTCGTTTATAAAAAAATAATGCCTATAAATATAGGCATTATTTGTAAGAATATATGTTAAACTTTGTTTACTTCTGCGCGTATGCCTCTTCAATGAATTTATCGTATGGTAAGGCTTTTTCATTCAATTTAACGTTTTCTTTAAAGAAGGTCATAATTTTGAAGCCATATATGTTTTCATATATTTTATTGGCTTCTTCTTGATTAGACAAAACGTTTTTTGCTTGATTTTCTAACTCACTATCTTCAGGAGCAGGCATGCCATATTGTGCATATTGATTCGTCAATAATCCTTTAGTATAGTCAATAACTTCAGGAGCCTGTACCTGCATGTTATTGTCTTTAATTATTTTATTTTGAATTAATTGCCACTTTAAACTTTTCTTATAATTTTCAAAGTCTGCTTCAATTTCTTCCATTGAAATTTCTTCTTTTGAAGATTCTTTTATCCATCTTTTTAAGAAGTTTTCTGGCAAGTCAAATTTTGTTTTCTCAATAATTTTCTCAGTTACAGACTGACTAAATAAACGATCAGAATCATTTTGGAACATATTAGTTAAGTCCGTTTTTATTTTTTCACGCAATTCATCTTCAGATTTAACAGTGCCAGGACCAAATAATTTGTCGAACAATTCTTGATCAATAGCCGCAGGAATCATGGTTTTGATTTCTGTTATTTTAAAGTCGAGTGTTTTAGGTAAAGTTTCAATTTGAGCAGTTTCAATACCTAACATAGCCGTTAAATCTTTATCATCTCTAGAAACTTTTCTCGGATCAAGTGATAAAACATCACCTACTTTAGTGCCTGCAAGTTGCTTTTTTGTCTTCGTGTCTTCAATGAATTCCATTGAAATCGTTGAACTATTAGAAATAGCACCGTCTTCGCTGGTAAATGTACCAATTACCATATCTTTATCTGATACTTTCTCAGATTCCACTAATTTGCCATATCGTCTAGCCAAGTTGTCAACTTCTTTGTCTAACATTGCTTTATCAATGTCAACTTTTAAGTAATCAAATTTTTGCTTCTTATTGATGTCAAGTTCAAAACTAGGTGCAAGACCAATTTCGTAAACAAATTCAAAATCACCAGGGTTATTAAAGTCACCTTTAACTTCTTCGTCAGCTTTCGGTAATGGATTTCCTAAAATCTCCAGGTTATTGCTCTGAATAAAGTTGTTAAGCGAGTCGTTGATTAACTTATTTAATTCATCAGCCAAAATACTTTTGCCGTATTTTTTTTGAATTAAACTTAGAGGGGTTTTACCTGGACGGAATCCTGGAATGTTCGCTTCTTTTCGATACTGTTTAATAATACCATCTACTTTCTCTGCATAATCTTCTGGTGTAACAGAAATTCTCAGTACAGCATTTAAGTCATCAATTTTTTCTTCAACTACATTCATTTTCCTAACGAAGTTTTAAATTTATATAAAAAAAAATGGCCTGGGCTTTAGCCAAGACCATCTAGTGCGGGTGGAGGGACTCGAACCCACAAGCCGTGAAGCACTAGATCCTAAGTCTAGCGTGTCTACCAATTTCACCACACCCGCATTAAGTCAAACTCTTTCTATTTAAAGAGGGGACAAAAGTAGATATTATATTTTTAACAACAAAATTTTATTTCTCGTAAAATTAAGTGAATTTTCATTTGACTAGATTATTTTTGTGACATGTCAGATGTTAAGAAAATTGCACTTTTAGGATCAACAGGGTCAATAGGCACACAAACCCTTGATGTTGTTGCTAATTACCCAAACAGGTTTGAAATTATTGTGCTAACTGCTAATTCAAATGCAGACTTATTGATAACCCAAGCAAAAATCTATAAGCCCAATTCCGTTGTTATTGTAGACGAAGAAAAGTATGACATGGTGAAAGAAGCACTGTGGGAAGATGATATTAAAGTTTATGCTGGCGAAAAAGCCTTGGAAGAAATAGTGGAGATGAGCGAAATTGATATCGTTCTAACGGCTTTGGTGGGATATTCCGGCTTAAAACCAACTTTGAGAGCAATAGAGGCTGGTAAAACAATAGCGCTTGCAAATAAGGAAACATTGGTAGTTGCTGGTGAAATCATTACCAAACTAGCCAAGCAAAAAGGCGTTAATATATATCCAGTCGATTCTGAGCATTCTGCTATTTTTCAATGTATTGTAGGAGAGTTTCACAATCCGATTGAAAAGATATACTTAACTGCATCTGGCGGGCCATTTAGAGGCAGAACTGCAACGCAATTACAATCTATTACTAAAGAGCAAGCCCTTAAGCATCCAAATTGGGCTATGGGCGCAAAAATCACAATTGATTCAGCTACCATGATGAACAAGGGCTTAGAGGTAATTGAAGCAAAATGGTTATTTGGATTGAAAGACAGTCAAATAGATGTCATTGTTCATCCCCAATCGATTATTCATTCTTTAGTACAATTTGAAGATGGCTCTATGAAAGCGCAGATGGGCTTACCAGATATGAAGTTGCCAATTCAATTTGCATTAACATACCCTGAAAGACTGAAAACAAATTTCGAACGGTTTGATTTTTTGAATTATCCGAACTTGACTTTTGAAAAACCAGACTTGGCCGTTTTTACAAACTTGCAATTAGCTTTTGATGCTATGGCAGCTGGTGGTAACGCAGCCTGTGTTTTAAATGCAGCCAACGAGGTGACCGTAGCCGCCTTTTTAAATGATCAGATTAGTTTCGTGGATATTGCCAGAATAAACAGTGAAGTCATGCAAAATTTCGATTTTATAGCCAAACCTAAGATTGAAGATTTATTCGAAACTGATAAAACAGCAAGATTGCAAACGCAACAATTTATAACGAAGTAGATGCTTTTGAAGAAGCCGTATGCTTTTCATTTCCAAAGTTTTTTCTGTAACGCAGTAGTAATAAACCTACACCACAAGAAATTGAAAAATCTGCTACGTTCCAAATAGGTGGAAATATTTCTTCACCACCTAATCCGAATGGCATCCATGATGGCCATGTTACCGTAAATCTAAACATGTCCACAACACTGCCAAGCATAAAACCAGTTTCACGAATTTGATCGGGTAAAAAGACGCCATTGTTTTCGTCAAATGTGCGCGACCAATTGGTTAAAAAATTAGTATCCAAATCAAAAGCATAATCGTAGAACATGCCATCAATTAAATTGCCCGTGGCCCCAGCGAAAATTAAAACGATAGAAAGTAAGAACAGAAATGAACTGTTTTGATGAAGAATAATCTTTCGTAAATAGTAACCAATGCCAATTATAGCCAATAGTCTAAAAGTAGACAATGCATATTTGGCCCAAATACCAGCGCCAAATTCTGTACCGAAAGCCATCCCTCTATTTTCAATAAAGTGCAACTCTAAAAACCCAGGAATAAGGGTTTCTGTTTGGTAGGGACTAAAGTTGGTTTTAATCCAAATTTTAACCAATTGATCAATCAGCAATATCACAAAAATACTGCTGATTGCAAAAAGTGATTGTTGTTTTTTTGTCAATTTAACCTTGTGCGTTTTTAGCCTCGATACTCAATGTGGCATGAGGAACTAATTTTAGACGTTCCTTTCTGATAAGTTTCCCAGTTTCTCTACAAATACCATAGGTTTTGTTTTCGATTCTGCGCAATGCATTTTCAAGGTTTACTATGAATTTTTGCTGCCTTACAGCTAATTGAGACATTTCTTCTCTTGACATAGTTTCTGACCCATCTTCCATCATATTAAACGATCTGCCTGTATCATTAGTGCCGTGATCATCACTGTAATCTAATTGTCCGCGTAATAATTTTAAGTCTTCTTTAGCTTCTACCAATTTAGCTTCAATTATGTCCCTAAACTCTTGTAAATCTGCGTCTGAATAACGTACTAAATCTGCCATTTTAATGGTTTTAAAATCAATGATTGGCAAATATAAATCTTTTATTTTTAAAATCGAGGCATTATATATAAATATAGCTGTCTTAGTATAATTGGCCCCTAATTATTACAAGTACAAGAGTAGTGGTATTTTTATTTTTATTCTCATTAATAATTGTTATTTTTGATTGAAATCATAAAAAACAAATACATATGAAAAAATTTTTACTATCTTTTTTAACTTTCACAATGGCTTTTGCTGGGGTAGCGCAAGTTACTTTTTTTGTGAATCAGCCTTCGCCCAACGTAGGAGACTATGATGTTACCTATGCGGATGATTTTACCACATGGGGCGTTTCGGACTTGTTAGACCCTGCGAACTCTGTAACCGGAACTCTTGCCATTGTGCAAGGGGTTGATTCTTTAGGTTGCGATCCTCTAACAAACGCGCCAGATATTAATGGTAAAATTGCCGTAGTATGGAGAGGGGCGTGTGAATTTGGAACCAAAGCGTTTAACGCACAAAACGCTGGTGCCATTGCTGTTGTAATTGTAAATCATTCAGGCGACCCAGTTGGTATGGCTGGTGGAACAGACGGCTTAAATGTTACAATTCCAGTAGTGATGATATCAACAACAACAGGTGCTTTGCTATACAACGAAATAATTGGAGGCAACTTAACTGCGTTTATTGGAAATAAAACAGGTTTATATGCCAACGATTTAGGAATGGGTCAAAAAGATGTGCTCAGAGCAAAGCAATTTGCCATTCCTTCTGCCTTGGCTCAAAACGACACCGAATTCTCCGTTCAGCCTGGGGCTTGGGTGTTCAACTATGGTTTTAATGATCAAACAAACGTTACAGTAACTTGTAATATCACCGGATCAGGCGTTACGACACCATACAGCGAAGTAGCTACACCAGTAAACATAGCGTCAGGTGATAGTGCATTTTTTACTTTTCCTTTGTTTTCACAAACATCATACCCAGAAGCATATTACGACATGAGTTATCAAATTTCTTCTGATTCTACAGATGATTTTGCGTTTGACAATGGCTTGGTAACGGATTTTGCTGTGACCGATAATGTGTTTACATATAGTAGAGTTGAACCAGGAAATACAAGTTTACCAATTGCTAATTCTGGCTATTTCACTACAGCCTCTTTTCTAACGGCTTGTGTGCATTTTGTTGACCCAAATGCGAGCCGTTTAATTGCGAAAAGTTTGACGTTTTCAGCCACAACAAGTACCATTAACGACAATGTGTTCTTAGACGATAAGGAACTAGAAGTATTTGTATTAAAGTGGAATGATCCGACAACGGATATCAATGACCCTAATTTCGACATTTCAAATATCGAAACAGTGCATGAAAACCCTTCGTCTTTTACATACACATATGCATCAGACCTACAAGAAGTGATGGTTGAGCAAGGTATTGAACCATTTTTATTGGAAGATAATCAACACTATTTGTTTTGTGTAACCACATATGATAATGAAATCTATATTGGACACGATACAAAGATTGATTATGATGAAACAATTCTCGATAATGAATCACCTTCAACAAATGGTGGTCAACCGGCAACTATGTTTCAAACAGAAGACGCTAACGGTATGACACAATGGTATGGCCTAGGTCGTGGCACTGATGCGCAAGCTTCAATAGGCGTAAATTTTGTGCCTGCTTCAGAATTAGCTGTTGAGGAAAACAAACAAGTTGATGCAGATGCTTATCCTAATCCAGCGAACGAAAATGTCACGGTATTGTTGAAAGGATTTAACGGAACTGCCAATTTAACAATTGTTGATATTGAAGGTAAAATTGTCTTTAGTGAAATAGTAAATGTTAATGATTCAAAATTAATGGTTGATGTAAGCAATTTTGCCAATGGTATGTATGTGTTTAACCTCAGTCAATCAAATGGTAAAACTTCAACATTCAATGTTGTGGTAAGCAAATAATTAATAGAACCTAATTTTAAAAGGCTGCTTTCACTAGGAAGTAGCCTTTTTCTTTGGCTTAAGAAAAATGGAAGCAATGTTAATAAATCCTTTCATTCTAGTTAAAAAAAAGTTAAATTTGTGAGGTAACAATAAAAACAAATACACATGAAAAAATTATTACTTTCTTTGGTGGCTTCCGCGATAACTCTTGTGAGTTTTGCGCAGGTTTCATTCTACGTTAATCCACCATCTTCTAACAGTGGAAATTATTCAGTAACCTGGGCTGATGATGCTGGGGCTGATTGGGCAATGCCTGACCCAACTGATCCAGCCAATGCGGTTGAAGATACACTTGTAATAGTGCAAGGTGTCGATTCATTGGGTTGTGATCCTTTAACAAATAGTGCTGATGTAGCTGGTCATATTGCCTTAATTTGGAGGGGGGCTTGTGAATTCGGAACTAAGGCATTAAATGCTCAAAATGCTGGCGCTATTGCTGTAGTAATTGTTAACAACTCTGGCGAACCTGTTGGTATGGGTGGCGGTGCAGACGGAATCAATGTCACGATTCCTGTAGTGATGATATCAACAAGCACAGGACAATTATTATACGACGAAATTATGGGAGGCAATGATGTGAGTGTATTCATTGGTAACAAGTTTGGTTATTTTGCAAACGATATTGGTGTCGGGCAAAAAGATGTCTTGCGTGCACGTCAATTTGCAACACCAATTGCATTAGCAGCGAACGACACTGAATTTTCGGTGCCAGTTGGGGCATGGGTTTATAACTTTGGTACAAACAACCAAACTAATGTGACCTTAAATGCAAAAGTTTCTTTGGGGGCAACGGTATTGTATGATGAAACATCTACTGCTGTAGCAAATTTAGCCTCTGGCGATAGTGTTTGGATTCCATTACCAACTTTTTCTGAAACTTCTTACATGCAAGATTATTATACCATGGTATATTCAATTACATCAGATTCTCCAGATGATTTTGTAGATGACAACGCTCTAAATGCCGACTTTATGTTTACCAATAATGGATACACATATGCCTCAACCGACCCTGTAACGTCTTTACCAAAACCTAATCAATTTTTCCAATCAAGCGCTTTTACATCAAGCTGGGGTGCTTGTATGCACTTTGCTGATCCAAACGCAAGTAGAAAAGCAGCACTTGGTTTAACATTCTCTGCTACGAGTAGTACAGGAACTTCATTAGCAGATGAAATTGTTGCCGTTGAAGCCTATGAATGGACAGATCCAATTACGGATTTAACTGATCCGGGCTTTAGCATAGCCACCATAAACCTTCTAGCTGTAGGTGAGTTCACATATACGACAGATTCACAAGAGGTAAATATATACATGCCATTCACAGAACCTTTGGTTCTAGAAGACAATAAAGATTACATCTTTTGTGCAACAAGTACAAGTCAGAATGTATTCTTGGGCTATGATAAT
>JAWWDX010000064.1:0-12515 GCA_033719695.1 Putridiphycobacter sp. | reverse complement strand
GTTTATTGCGTTTTCGCTAAAAAAAGGAGCAACTTCAGTTATCGTATATATCGGTGCATTTTTAGTAGAAAAAATTATTGGCGCTCAATTTTTGTCCCAAGATTTAGATTTTATTTCTGAGAATATGCCTTTATACAGTTTTTCACAAGTATTACCTAACCCTGAACTAACCGATTTAGTTACCGGTTTAGAATCGGTGGAAACTTTGAATACCACTTATGTTCTTATGAGTATATTGTATATGGCCATATTTCTGGTACTGACTCGTTGGATTTTTAGCAGAAGAGATGTCGCATAGCCTGTTAAAAAAAGTTAAGCACTAACTGCTCCAGCAATCAATTAGTATCTTTGAAATAACACAACTTGAAAGCCATTAAATCTAGATTGAAAATTGTAATATTACTGATGTCAGTATCCTTACTTGGGTTGCTGCTTTTGCAATTTCTATGGATTAAAAATGTGCATCAAACCCGGATAGAACATTTTGAAACTTCAGTAGAAGAAGCAGCCGCAGCTGTTTTAGCAGATTTAGACAAAATTGAAAAAAAGGTTTTTTATGCAGGTTTAAAGAAGAACAAAAACAAATCTGTTTTTTTATCTAACAATAAACTCGACTACAGTACCTTAATTGGAGATGAAAATACCATTAAAATTGGTGATACCATCATTAATGGTGATGACAAAAATACCGATTATATTGTTGTATCTGGGTCAACAGTTGATAGTGCAACAGGTATAATTGCTGAAAGTAAAGTGGTAACTAGAAGCTTGGATGATCTTTTTGAATTCCCCAAGAATCACGATTTATTCGGTAGTCATGACACCACATTCTCTATGCCAGTGAAATTAGGTAATTCATACGAAAAAAACTTATTGGTTAAGTCGAAATACTTAAATGAATTAATGGTAAAGATGTTCAGTACCAATTTATTTGATGATATTACAGTCAGACTAAATTTAGTATTGTTAGACACTCTAATAACGGCGCACTTAAAAGCGAATCATATTGATACCAACTTTATGTTTAATGTGATAGACAAAGCAGGGAAGACAGTTGAATTTAGTGGCGTTTCAAATAATTATTCACCTGACATCAAAACCGCAGCCTTTAAATATAAGTTATTTCCAAGCGATTTTGTGAGTTCAGGTTACCAACTGCTGATTGATTTTCCAAACCAAAAAAATTTCCTTGCCAAGCAAATGTGGCCCACATTATTAGCATCACTCTTACTCATTTCAATTGTTGTCATTGCTTTTTATTCAGCTGTTTCAACCATCTTCAAACAAAAGAAAGTTTCGGAAATTAAAAATGACTTTATCAGTAATATGACCCATGAGCTAAAAACACCAATTTCTACTATTTCTTTAGCTTGCGAAGCAATTGAAGACCCTGATGTATCAAAGAATAACGATTCGTTGCACAGTTTCATAAATATGATTAGCGACGAAAACAAGCGTTTAGGTAAGCTTGTTGAAAAGGTTTTGCAAACGTCTTTACTCGAAAAAGGAAGCTTAAAAATTCAGAAAGAAATACAACCTATTCACGACATAGTCCGAGAAGCAATAAAAGCTTTTAGGATACAGTTTCAAAGACAAGGGGGGAGTATTGAAGAAGGCACTATTGAAGATGTATACATGCCAGTTGATCGCGTACATTTTTCAAATGTTATAATAAACTTACTCGATAATGCGTTAAAATATTCACCAGTAGAACCAACAGCGCGAGTCGATTTAATAAAAACAACAGATGGACTCTGTTTAAAGATTAATGATAATGGTGTGGGGATTTCAAAAGAAGATCAGAAAAGGATTTTTGATAAGCTGTACCGAGTCTCAACTGGCGATATACATAATGTAAAGGGCTTTGGACTTGGACTTGATTATGTGAAGTCTATCATTACACTCCACGGGGGACAAGTGTCCGTAAAAAGTGATTTAGGAAAAGGATCAACATTTAAAATAGAATTAAAAAATGAGCGAAAAAATTAAAATACTCTTAGCAGAAGACGATTCAAATTTGGGAAATTTATTGGCAACCTTTTTAAAAGCCAAAAATTTTGATGTAACACTGTGCATAAACGGTGAAATTGCTCTAGAGCGTCTAAAAAGTCAGCGATATGATTTCATAATTCTAGATGTAATGATGCCAGTAGTGGATGGTTTTTCTGTTGCTAAAGAGATTAGAACTACAGACCAAGAAACACCTATTTTATTTCTGACTGCTAAATCAATGCAGGACGATAAATTAAAAGGCTTTTCTAGTGGAGCAGATGATTACATGACGAAACCATTTGCCATGGAAGAATTATTGGCCCGTGTGAACGCTATTTTAAAAAGAACATATAAGGACGGAAATAAAAAACAAACCGAGTACTCAGTTGGTGATATCACATTTGACTACACAAAACAAATTATAACCATTAAAGGCGAAGAACAAAAACTAACAACCAAAGAAAATGAGCTATTCTATATCTTAATTAAAAATAAAGATGAGATTTTAGATAGAAATGCTGCATTACGTCATGTATGGGGAGACGATAATTATTTTAATGGTAGAAGTATGGATGTCTATATTACTAAACTTAGAAAACACATCAAGGCTTCAGACAATGTGGAAATCTTAAACGTTCATGGAAAAGGTTTTAAACTCTTAGAAAAGTAAGATTGAAGGCCTTTTGCTAGGCCGCTATTGAAGAGTGATTGTTGACGGCGTTTTGCTGCTACTAAACCATTTTAAAACTTAGTGTGTATTTCGAGTTTGACTCTGAAGCAGGGAGACTCAAAACACATTGGTTAGTTTTAGAAGCCCTCATATACCCCTAAACCAAACAATGCATAGTCGTATTTTACAGGGTCATTTGGGTCGAATTGCCTTAAATGTGACATTAACTCTTCTAGTGCTTTCCAATCGTTGGCTTTGCGGTTAATCAGTCCAAGTTTACGACCAACATTGCCAGTATGCACATCTAACGGACAGTACAATTCAGAAGGAGAGATGTTTTTCCAAATACCAAAATCAACATGCCTATTATCTTTTCTGACCATCCATCTTAAATACATGTTCAAGCGTTTTGCTGAAGAATTTTTTAAGGGATTAGAAACGTGTTTTTCAGTTCTTTTTTCTGGGTTAAAGCTTAAAAACGCAGATCGAAAATGATGAATTTTTAAAGCCATGTTTCCTTCACTTTCAGAAAATAAACTCTCTAAACTATTGCCCTCTTTATAAATGGCTCTTAATGCTTTTAAAAAGTAAGCCAAGTCAATGCTGTTGAAAGTTCGGTGCACAAATTGTAGCGATTTAAATTCTTTTGTACTGGCATTTAAGATAAATTCAAGCGGTTGCCCCCCCATAATATCTATTAGCAATTGCCCATTTTTGATAATCATTTGCCTTTTCCCCCATGCTATGGTAGCTACCAGAAAACCAATAATTTCAATGTCCGCTTTGCTTGTAAATTGTTTTGGGAGTAGTATCGGATCATCTTCTAAGAAAAATGACTGTTGGTTATAACAGTCAACCTTCTCATCTAAAAAAGCTTGAATTTCGGAGGAGGTCATACTATACTTCCATCTTTCATTTGAACCGATCGATCTGCCATAGATGCCAAGTCTTTGTTGTGGGTTACAATTACAAAACTTTGTCCAAACTCATCTCTCAGCTTAAAGAACAATTCATGTAATTCCTCACTGTTTTTTGAATCTAAATTTCCAGAAGGCTCATCTGCAAAAATGATATCCGGATTATTGATAAGCGCACGCGCTACGGCAACACGCTGTTGTTCACCGCCTGACAGTTCAGATGGTTTGTGCTCAAACCTATGTTCAATATTTAAAAAGGCTAGTAAATCCTTTGCTTTGTCAGTGGATTCTTTTCTTTTTCTTCCGCCTAACAACGCGGGTAAAATCACGTTTTCAATGGCTGTAAATTCTGGTAGCAATTGATGGAACTGAAAAACAAATCCAAGGTGATTATTTCTGAATTGTGCCAATTTTTTACCTTTTAAGTCAGCTGTGTTCTCACCTAAAATCGTAACCGTTCCGCTGTCGGCGGAATCCAAAGTCCCTAAAATCTGTAATAGCGTTGTTTTTCCAGCACCAGAGGCTCCAGTTATACAAACTATCTCCTTTTGTTCTAATTCAAAATCTATGCCCTTCAAAATTGATAAGGATCCGTATGATTTCGTAATGTTTGTGGCGCTTAACATAGGGGCATAAAATTAGTATCTTTTATTATATTTTGTCGTAAATTTGTGTTAATGTTTGACAATTTTGATAATACCTTTCCTGAAAAGCCACAACTAAAACACAAAAAAAAGAGTGGTAATTCATCAAAATATTTTGTGGTGATTGCTTTGCTGTTTTTATTATTTAGCAATGTTACTGCCACCAATTATTGGATCATCTTAACGTTTATTGGGGCAGTTGCGTTTCATGAGTTTGGACATTTTATTGGTATGCGTCTATTTAAGTACCAAGAACCTAATTTTATGTTTTATGCCTGGATGGCCGATAAAGCACAAAGACATCTAAAACCAATTTCTCAGCGTCATAAAATATTTACCCTCCAACTAGGGTCAACACCAGGTATAATTATAGGTATTATCTTATTTATGGTTGCACTAAACAGTGGGTCGGAGGCCTTTCTATGGCTAAGCATGATATTTATAGGTGTTAACATGTTTTCCCTATTGCCAATTGATCCGTTAGATGGAGGAAATATCATTCGTAATCTATTTTTTCCAAAGCAACAAAAACCCTACCTGTATTTTGTCCTGCTTTCTTCTCTGGTTGTTATTTTAATTGGTTTCTATACAGGGTTTTATATGGTAATGATTTTAGGCTTTTTAATGGGAATAAAAGTAAGGACGATTCAAAAAAATATGCTCATTTATGATGCATTAGAAAGTGAAAATATTGATTATAATAAGTCATATAAAAACCTATCAAACAGAGAATATTGGCGAATTCGAAGTGTGTTTCTAGATTTTAATCCAAAATTAGAGAGCATTATTCCCTCTCGTTTCGAATTGTGGGAAAATGAAGCACTCTTAACAAATCAAATTAAACAATTATTAAAGGCTGATATTAAGTTAGATGCTAGTCCAACTGTTAAAATAGTTAGTTTCACACTTTATTTGGCCTGTTTATTGGTTCCCTTTTATCTACTAATGAGTCATTACGAAGAAATCATTCAAATACTCGAAAAAGTTAACCTTAATGTTTAAAATTGGCGATTCTGTATCTGTTATTCATGATGTCATTAAAGGAACAGTTAAGTATGTACACGGACATAAAATTCTGCTGATAGATGAAGATGGCTTTGAAAGAACGTACAAGGTTCATGAAATTGTTAAAATAGAATCGGATAATTACGTTTTACACGACCATTTAGTCGTTGAATCAATTGAAACGAAAGATGCTGTAAGGAAAAGGGTTAGCACAAATAAAACGACGGATACAGCAGAAAAAGAAGACAGTAATCCTTACGAAATTGATTTACACATAGAGGTATTGTTTCCCGAAGCCGCACATTGGTCAACAGCAGATATATTGCAAAAGCAAATGATTTCATGCCGAGCATTTGTCGAAAAAGCCATAGCAAATAAATCTAAACATGTTGTTTTAATTCACGGCAAAGGAGAAGGGGTATTAAAAAGTGAAATTTTTCGGTACTTAAATCGAATTCAAAACCATTTACACGTTGGTATTTCATATCATGATGCCGATTTTAGAACTTTTGGGACCGGTGCCACTCAAGTTAATTTTATCTATTAATGACAATATTTAAAACCATAGTATTAGGTCTGCTAGCAATTTTAATGACAAGTTGTTTTGAGATGATTGAAGATGTGACTGTTCATAAAGACGGTAGTGGACATGTTAAATTAATTCTCAATGCAAGTCAGAGTAAAACAGATATTAATGCTTTACTGATAGTTAAAGAAGTAAATGGTTATCGCATTCCAACCATTCCGGAATTCAAAAGTAAACTCTCTCTGCTTATGGATTCCATAAAGCGATCACCTGGCTTTTCTAATGTGAAATACAGTTTTGATGATCAAAATTTTATCTTAGTTTTTGAAGCGGATTTTGACAAAATTGAGCGTTTAAATGATGGGATTTATCAATTATGGCACAAACATGACCCCATCAATGCTAAACCAGAAAGCTATTACGGGTTTTCAAATAACCAATTTTATAGGCAACCAGGACAGTTATTTAATGCTCTCTATGCCAAAATGAAACCTGGTGATCGAACTGTGCTCCAAGGTGCCACATATACCATGCTCTTTCGATTTAGCCAAAATATACTCAGCAAAAAAAATGACGCAACTAAAATTTCCAATAATAAGAAAGTTGTTTTTTTAAAATTACCTTTGCAGCTAATGTTGGAAAAACCAAGTTATTGGTTCAATATTATAGAACTTCAACCATAAATATATAGCCTTATGAAAAGTATTTTTTACGCCCTATTGACACTTGTAATGTATAACGGTTTCACACAGAAAACAGTTGATTTAGAAAGGCTAATTCCAAACACCGCTAGTATGGTAGTTAAAATAAATGGAAAAGATTTAACACAGAAGGTAGGAATGAAAAACATAGCTAAGTCAGAAGCTTTTCTAAAAATGTTGGAAGGTGAAATATTTTTAGGTAACGATAAGAAGCGAGTGACAGAAATAGGCGTTAATCTTGAAAAAGATGTGTTTATGATGTATAGCACAAGTCAAAATATGACATACACCGCTTACATGTATCATATTGAAAAGCCTAAATTATTCGCAAAATATATTGCAGAGAAAAATGAGTTTGTTGAAACTGTAAAAACCGCGAATTACACTGTAATTTATTATAAGGGGAGCGATTATTATTACAGTAATAGTGTAGAGCATGATTTCTTGGCTTGGAACAATGACTTTGCAATTTATGTTGATGTGAGTTATGTAGCTGATCGGGCGTATGAGCAAGAACAAGTTGTAGGTGATAGTCCGTACGAAGTGGCGGAAGAAGCATACATGGAAGAAGCACCCGTCGAAATTGTAGATTATGAT
This sequence comes from Putridiphycobacter sp., assembly GCA_033719695.1. Classification (GTDB taxonomy): domain Bacteria; phylum Bacteroidota; class Bacteroidia; order Flavobacteriales_D; family Crocinitomicaceae; genus Putridiphycobacter. The sequence goes on along the minus strand of JAWWDX010000064.1, from coordinate 5,463 downwards.
GAGGAAGCAGTTGAAGCAGTAGAGGAGTCAGCAGTTTATGAAACACCAGAATATGATAAGGAGCAAGAGGCAGCCAGAATCGCTCGTATTAAACGACAAGATTCATTGAAAGAAGCGGAGCGCCTTCAAAAATTAGCCTTTTCGAGAAATATTTTTGCGCAAGAACTTAATAAGTTTTTTGGTGATAGCGCAGGAATAGCTTCAATAATTGACAACAAAAGTTATGCTGAAAGTAAAAACGACGGTGCAGATGTCAGTTTTTGGATGAGTCTTGAAAGCCGTAACCTCATTTCTAATACCATGTATAATTATAGCAGCTATAGAAGAAGATATGACATGCCTGGTATGCTGTCTATGTTTTTAGGAGCATATGCTGGAAAAGACATGAACGGTCACTTATTTTTCAACGACCAAAACATTACCATTAAAAGCAATGTATCATTTATGCCAGAAATTGCTGAATTGCTGCAAGGTATTTATGATACTAAAATTCCAAAGTCGTACCTTAAGTATATTAATAATGAAAAAGTACTTGGTGTGTCATCAGCGAGTTTAAATTCTGTTAAACTTTGGGAAGCTTTTCCTTCTATTTATGCCGAGGCAATGATGTTATCGAGTTACAGATATCCTAACGAAAAGGAAGTTGAAGGGGTTCGTGTATTGGTGGATTTTGTGTCAATTATGATGGATGAGGAAGCACTTGGGAAATTAGCAACTGGGAATGCTGTACTAGTATTGAAAGATTTAGTGCCAACAGAGGTGGAGTATTATACTTACGAATACAATGAAGATTATACAGAAAGCAAGCGTGTAAAGAAAACTAAAACGGAAGTGTTTCCAGATTTCTTGCTCATGTTTGGTTCAGAAAATAAAGCTTTTATGACCAAATTGCTTGACTTGGCCTGTAAAAATGAAATGATGCACCAGAATGGTAATTACTACTATACCGACGGGAAAGATCGTGATTTTCCATTCCAATTGTATTTTACCTTAACAGAAGAAATGGCTTTTGTTTCAACAAACTTAAACGAAATACAAAATTTATCTGAAGGAAAAACTAGTGGTAATTTAGATAAAAAGGTGGCCGCAAATATGATAAAAAATTCAAGCTATTTTAATCTGAATTTACCTGAATTACTGAGCAGAATACCAGAAGAGCAAATGAGTTCTAGAGAATTAAAAATGCTAAACTATTTTAAAGACAATGGTGGCGAAATTGAATGGTATAATAATTATGATAAAGACCAATCATTTGGTGAAATGTCCATGAAAACACCGGCAAAATTTAAGAATTCAGCCCTGTTTGTATGGGATTTAATTGAAACAGCTGAGCAGTTTTAAAAAGTGTTTAGCGCAGTAAATACATCTTTCCAAAACCTTTAGTAATGTATTGGTCTGCCCCACTTTCACGCAGGTCAACACTTTCACCATTAATGCTAGTAATCACACGGTACAGATATACGCCGTTGGCTAATTGATCACCAAACTCATCTCTACCGTCCCAACGATAATCAGTAAGGTTTCTACCAATATAAATTGGACCGAGTTCATCCTTTGTAATAGTTCTTACGAGTTTTCCAGTAACCGTTAGTATTTGAATAGTGAATTCATCAGGTATAACCTCTCCAGTTAAGGTAAATACAAATTGTGTTTGAGTAGAAAATGGATTCGGATAATTCATTAAATTGGTAATGGTCGATTCATGGTCAACTTCAAATTCAATATTATAGTCATAATCTCCCGAAATGTTTCCAGATTTATCGGCCCCTTGAACAAGTAGGCGGTATACACCGTTTTCAGTAAAATTGCCATGGTGTATAATTTTGAATTTTTTCGAATTAGCATTTGCAGGTACCCATTCTAAAAGTTGTTCACCGTCACCATTCCGGAAGTTCAGTCGTTTTTGTACACCGAAAGGATCTGTTAAGTAGATACCGAATAGTGCTGTGTCCTCTTCCGCGTCTAGTAATAGAAACGGATTTTCATCTTTTAACGAAATCACGACTTCACTTTTTGGCGATACTAAATCTCCGTTTAAAATAAAGCGGTTGTCAAAACTTACTTGCAAAATAGGGTTTTCTTCATCTTTCGCAACATTGAATGGAATTTGCCCAATATTGTTAAAATGATACATTTCTGGTTGGTCAGTTATTCCGTTCATTCCATAAGGGTTGATTTCTATCCACAAACTATTTAATTCACTTAAACCGTTTGTAGTAACAGTAATTGTGTCTTGCAATAGGCCTCCCACCCGCAACGAATCTTGGCGAGGATAGGGTAGTGGTAAAAGCTGATGATTGCTTTTTTCAATCCAATAATTAACCAGCAGACTATCCATAGGAAAGTCGCTAATATTTTTAATATCAAATTGCACTAAAATTTGATCGCCTTCTTGTAGCGAATCTTTTGTTAAATAATAGCCGTTGGTTGACGTAATGGCAGCCTCTGGAATAGGATTGAATAAGATGTGCCACCGATTTAATTGTGCAGCCGTATTGCCAAGTTCGTCGTAACTTGCCATTTCCAATTGCAAATACGGATATTGGTTGATATTTGGTATCAGTTGAAGGTTTAAAATAGAGTCATTTTCAGTAAATACGGTATCTATTAAAAGCTGTTTTTGTGTTGCTGTAATGGAACCATATAGTTTTATTCTTGTGCTGTCTGAGGTAGGTGATTCTTCGGCGCTTTGCGACCAATATAATGTTTTCCATTCGCTGGCCGGACCGATTAAAGAAGAGGTTTCAAAACCTTGGTTGGCATAACCATAAATGGTATCCGTAAAGGTTATAAAATCGTTGATGTCCTGTCCATATACTTCTTGATATGAGCTAGGGTCGCCACTTTGGTAAAAAGCTATGTAAGGTACATCTGCTTTACCAGGAGCAATACTGTCTGAACCTAAACTTTGAAACAAATTGTAAATTTGAGTAGAATGGTTGTCCCATTCACTATATCGTAACTGTCTTGCAGTATAAATTAAAACATAATGACCATCAGGAATACTATTGGTAAGCATGTCTTCAAGAGCCGTCAGTTGGCTTGGGAAATGTTGTTCGAACGCAAAGAAATTTTCAGCTCGCCATGGTCGACAATCATTGAAACTGGCCATGTCATTTGAATTCCCAAAATTATTGTTTGGGTTAACAACTACCCCGTTCACAGTAGCCCTGGTTCCCCATGGTTTAACAGTGTTTGGATCTATTACCGCTACCAATATTTTAGGATTTGTATTACAAAAGTTATAATCTCCTGGTTCACCATCTATATCCCACAAGGTGCCATAAAATTCTGGCAAAGTATTAGCATTACCGTAGGTTTGACAATGAATTACTTTGGAAACGGGATCAAACGTTAATCGGCGATCTGTTCTATCATAATTTAATCCTGAAAAATTGTTGTTTTTAAATTGAAAAAAATGGTCTTGTCCCCAGCCACGCTTTCCTTTGATGTATTGAAAAGAAAATTCTTGCCATTGATAATTGCCGGGGTCGTCAATTGCAACTCGCCAAAAGTAGACAGTACTGTCAGTGAGTTCGAGCGGCGACAATTGGTTACTATTATTTTTCCATTCTTGCGGATTCACTTCCAATACACCACCTGTTGAGCTGGTAGTAAATTGTTTAAGTAGCGGACTATTGTATATATCGGTCGTGTCTATTTCAAACCGATAATTCAGTTGTTGAGCAAAAGGATTGACTGTTGAAGCCTTAAGGGTAATTGAGTCGGACGGTACAACAGCATAATTATATGGCCAAACAGGATAGATGCCGTCTATGTTAAATAGGAAGGATTTTGTTAATTGGTTGTTATCAATTTCGTCATATTGTTCAGGAATGATGTTGGGAATGTCCACTTGAACTTCAAATTGGTTTATACCAACACCTAGGTTTGCGTACAAAGGCATGGTGATTTTAACAGTATCTATATAATTGAGACCACCAATCAACTTTGTATAGGTTGAGTCGACGCCATTATTTGGAAAAAAGCGCTTTACTTGTAAGCTGAATGTATCTGTAACTGATTTACCAAGGTTATATAACACCACATTGATATCTATGGAATCGACTGTGAGATCTACATTTTCTGGTGTTACAAATACACCAGCATTTTCAATCGCAATTTCAGGTTTTTCGTGCGGGTTTGGTTTTAAAGCAGGGTCGCCATGCAAAGTCATTTGCGCAAGGGCCGTACTAATTGTAAAATTTCCTGAAAAATTATTTAAGTTCTCTGTTGTTATTTTCATTTGCTCACCAATACTCCCACCATAATTTTGCAATGAAATTTGAGAAAATAATTCTGTTGAATACTTATCTAACCCAAAAGGAAATCCTTGGTTCACGTTGGCAATAAATGCAATTGCGCCTTTATTGGGAATGAGTACAAATTGTTCAGATGTACTGTTAACAATAGGTTCATGAATATTGCCTGTTAAGCAAGAATTCCCTACCACAATTGGATATTTACCTTGGTTATTCCAGTTTTCAGGATTGTCGACATTTTGATCGAATCCGGTAGCTGAAGCATGTCCGAAAAAAGTCATAAATGTTGCTCCACGATTTATGTACTCGTTAACTTCAGTAAGTGTTATGGGATTAATAGGATCAGATACCGTTTTATAAAAAGACGTTGCATGTCCACCAAAATATGTTCCCTCCAATATGTTTTCGTAATTTTTTAAAAAGCCTTTAAATAATCCTTGCTCGTAGGCATCTGTACCGCCACCAAAATGCAATATTTCTTTTTGCCAAAGTTTAGATGCGATCGTATACATAGCGTTTGGATCTTGATTTAATTCGTAAGTTTTAACTTTTTCTAGATACTGCTCAACCTCTGTATTATTAGTTGCGGCCAATCGGCCAATTGGAATAAGGGGAGACAGCAGATTACCTTCAAGATTGTGCGTAATTAGCATATCGCTTGCAGGATAACCAAACGAAGGTACCAAGCATTGATTGTAGGCGTCAAGACTATTTCTCATCCCACCACCAGATGCAGGGCCCTCAGTGGCTTCGCGAATGGCTTTACCAATAATGAAAACATGGTTTGGTTTTGTAGTGGCAAGCTGATAAGTCAAATGTAAGAATCGTCTTAAGCCCATGATATGTTTTGGAACGCCACCTCCAAATTGTAGGCAGAGTTCGTTAATATCAACCAAATGGGTAGTATAACTTCCTCCTGCAGCACTTTCTCTGTAATTTTTATAGGCTGTGGCACTTGTCCATAGTGATTTAGCACTAACTAGAATGGCCGCATTATTATAGTTAAGACCAGAATAATCGGTAAAAGTCCCATTACCATTAACCGGTTCAATAGTCGAAACAGGTATGATGGCAGACTCATTTCCAATGACTAGTTTTTGTTTGCCATTTATTGCATTTGGCACTACTATGTGGTAAAGGCCTGCATTTATGGTTACAGGAATTTTTCGAATGCTAGCGCCATCAAATGTAAAAGCAATGG
>JAWWDX010000063.1:0-12540 GCA_033719695.1 Putridiphycobacter sp. | reverse complement strand
CTCTATAAAATCCGGTAAATCACCAGGTAAGGCTTTGATGCGAAGTTTACGTCTATTTTTACGTAAAACTCCACCATTCCTTACTCCCTTGGAATTCCCTACAAACTGAACAGGAATATCCATGGTTACCTCTTTGTTTTCGAAAAGTTGGTAAAAATCAACATGCAGGATGTTGTCGCTAACTGGGTGGAACTGAATGTCCTGTAAAATAGCATCATATTTTTCAACCGTTTTTTTGGTTGCTCGTCGCAAGCCAACATGGTAATAATTCTTACAGTCTGATGAGCAGAATACTTTGTCTTTTCGGCCCAGCAATTCTTTCTTACAAACTTTACATTTTCGCATTTTTTTACCAAAATAGGCTTTTATCTATTTGACCATAAATATATTAAAATTATCCGTTATTAACGGTTAAGTAACGTTTATAACCGTTTAACACCTACTTTTTGTATTTTTTTTCTCTAGGTTTGACCCAAAGCATCATACTTAAACAAACATCATGAACCAATACACCAAACAGAAATGCATTACCCTAAAACACCTGTATATTGATGGGCAAAAGCACATAGGCATTCAATTTAACTATGACAAAACCATTCAAACTGTTATCAAAACCTTACCTAATCCGCGTTTTAGTAACGAATTCAATATGTATTACATAGTCAACAACAAAGCTAACTTGCAGCAAATATTCGATTCATTTAGAACCATTGCTTGGGTGAATTGCAATTATTTTATGCCTAAAAAAACCATAAATAACTTCAACCCTAAGCTCGATAAAAAGGCCTTAAATATGAAGAATGATGTCATACCAGATGCTTATGTGCAGAAGCTTTTACTAAAGAAATATGCAAAAAGCACCATTCGTACCTACATATCTATTTTTACACAGTTTATGCTGTACTATAGCGAGCGAGACTTAGATGCCTTAAATGAATTAGACATTCGAAAATACTTGGAAATGGAAGTTAAAAAAGGTAGGTCAGGTTCCACCATTAACCAAACCGTTAATGCCATTAAATTTTACTACGAAATAGTGCTTGAAATGCCTAATCGGTTTTACAACATTGAACGACCACAAAAAAGTAGGTCCTTGCCAAAGGTTTTAAATAAAAAGGAAGTTGGCTTAATTTTAAACAGCATTAAAAACCTTAAACACCATTGTATTGTCAGTTTATTATATTCAGCTGGTTTAAGGCGATCAGAATTATTGGATTTAAAACTTGAAGATATTGATGGCCAAAACAGTACCCTTTTGATTAAAAATAGTAAAGGTAGAAAAGACCGTGTTACCATTGTGAGTGCTCAACTAATTAAGCAATTAAGAATATACTATAAGACCTACCGGCCAAAAGTCTATTTATTTGAAGGTGAAAATGGTGGCCAATATAGCGGCGCAAGTGTGGCAAAAATTGTAAAAAAAGCTGCAAAAAAGGCAGGCATTGCCAAAGCGGTTAGTCCACATATGCTAAGGCATAGTTTTGCCACCCATTTATTAGAAGACGGCACAGATTTGCGTCAAATTCAATTATTACTTGGGCACTCTTCTACGCAAACAACTGAAATTTATACCCATGTAACAAAAAATCACCTAAAAGTGATTGCAAATCCACTAGATTCTTTATATTTGAATCAAAACCAGTAAAATACATAAGCGGTATAAAGTGAACAGGTCACTTTATCCGAGTGTTAGGTTCTATTAAAAAGTGAAGTAAAATATGAAATCAAATTATACGAATCTTAAGTTGTTGAATTTTCTATTTTTTATTAGCTTGAATTCATTGCTTTTTTCGCAAGTTAGTGGGCAATACATTAATGCTGAGATGATAAAAGAAAAAGGAGTTCTAACTCATAGTGAAGTAAGCATTGATTCTTCAGGGATTGATACTATTGTTAAGGTTAGTTATTTTGAGCATGGTGGAATGAATTACCGTAAATTTGCTTGTAAAAATGACATAAGCAAATGGAGTCATGTGAAAGAAGAAGATGAATGTTACTTAACAGAATGCTTTTACAATGACAAAAATCAATTAGTAGAGGTCTTAACATCTTCTGGAATTGACGAATCTGGTAGCAGATGGTATATTCATAAAGAAACTTTTAAATATAATAAAAACGGTCTTTTAGAAAAGTATGAAACTTACCAACCTGCAGATGAAAAAAGCCCACAAATTAGATACTATACTTACATTGATTCTCTATTATCTTCTGAAATTATCTATTGGCAAGCTGTCAATAAAGAAAATAACAAAACTGAAATATATAGGGTGGACTCTACAGTTTATTTGTATAATAAGACTAGAACTAAAGTTGTTGGAATCGAATACAGAGACAGTGCATTGGCAAAAAAATGGACTACTACTTTAGCAGTCCCGTCTGATACGTGTTCATATGAATTCTATGACTTTTCTAAACACAAAAGTTATTCAGGATATAATGTATATGATGAACTTGGTAGATGCATAACTGAGTACCATAAAACTGAACATACGGAAAAAACCTACTTTTATAATTTTTATCCAAATGGGCTACCGAAAGAGTGGGGTCAAATGGTTAATAATGAGCCAATTTATAAAACACTATACATTTACGAATACAGAAATAATTAAAACAAAACCTAACAAAATGTAAAACAGCATTAAAACGACTGTTTACACAAACGTTAACTACAAGCGGGTGCTTGCTGTACAGGGTAAAAAAACCACTATACACGGCGCGCAAATCCCACAGTAAACCACCATACATTTAAATGCAAAATTACTTCAATACTGTTTACGGCGGACTATACCCACTTTACCCCAAATCGTGGACATGAATTAATGTTTAAAGTAAAACCTCGAGACTTTCCTTACCGAGAACACTTTTTTAGATTTCGATTGTAGCGGTACAGGTCGTGGCTTTTCCTCCCACTACTCTGGAGATTGGCGGTTTTTATTGGAAAACCAGGCCACTGTGCGACGAATTCGCGGGGAATGTCACGGTATAGAGAAGCGCCAACCACAGTAAAAATTGATGCAAACCACTGTACCCACCATGTTTTAAAAAAGAAAGCAGTAGTTAACAAAAGCTATATTCAATTTGCATTTACTAATGAAAAGTCTAGCAGTCAAAAAACTGACACCAAACCATAGTTTAAAAACTTAAAATGATTACTTTAGCTAAACAATGGCTTGGCGGTTATCTATTTACGTTAGTGCAAAGTAATGCAAACAGAAATATAGCCGGCCGTTAACTACAAGCGGGTGCTTGCTTGTACAGGGTAAAAAAACCACTATACACTGCGCGCAAATCCCACAGTAACCCACCTTACATTTAAATGCAAAATTACTGCGGTACTGTATACGGCGGACTATACTCACGGGACCCCAGAACGTGGCCATGGATTAATATTTAAAGTAAAACCACAAGTCTCTCCTTACCGAGAACACTTTTTTAGATTGCGATTTTAGCGGTACAGGTCGTGGCTTTTCCTCCCACTACGCTGGAGATTGGCGGTTTTTACTGGAAAACCAGGCCACTATACAACGAATTCGTGGGGAATGTCACGGTTTAGAAAACGCCAACCATAGTAAAAAGTGATGCAAACCACGGTACCCACTATGTTTAAAAAAGAAAGCAGTAGTTAACAAAAGCTATATTCAATTTGCATTTACTAATGAAAAGTCTAGCAGTCAAAAAACTGACGCCAAACCATAGTTTAAAAACTTAAAATGATTACTTTAGCTAAACAATGGCTTGGCGGTTATCTAATTACAGTTGTGCGCTAATGCAAACAAAATATAGCCGGCCGTTGTAGTCCATAGAAAAGATGAGAGAGAAAATTTGGTATAAAATGTTAGACATAAAGTTTGGCGAGATTTATCTCTCCAAATACACAGCATTTCATAAAGCTATGAGAAAAGGAGCTAATATTTTAACACTTGTACTGTCGTTAACGGGGGTGTTTAAGTGGAAGTTTTTTGAAAATCACATCTCATTAATTTTCATAATTATTGCTGTTATACAAGTTTTATTACTCCTTAAATCTGAAGTAATAAGGTCCGATAAAGACATTGAGGAAATAATAGCACTGAAAGTATTATATGTACAGTATTATCTCGAACTTGAGAAACTATGGTACAATTTTAATTCAGATAAGATAAACGAAGAAAAAGCTTCAGCAAAGTATTTTTCTTTAGAGAAAAAATATTGGTTAAGCATTAATGAGATTGATGCAAAAATAAATGTTAAACGGAACTTGTTTTTGATAAAAAGCACCGAGAAAGAATCAAATATTTACATAAATAAATATCTAAATCATGAGTAAAAAAAATAACCCACCAAAGCAAGGTGAAAGAGTGAAACTGAATGTCCCTGTTAATAGAAAACCACCTCCGCCTCCTCCAAAGCCAACTTCACAAGGAAGCAAGAAAGACTAATTAATTATTATGGGTGGATTTAGATTTGTACCTGTCCATATCGCGATAAAGGATTTATCATTTATGGTTATATATTTCATTATTATGAAGTATAATTTAACTGATGAAACATACTTACCCGATACAATGAAGTATTTTCCGGGAGCGCCCACAATGAGTTTTTGGAATATTGTTTCGGCTTCAGTATTTTACAATTTAATTCCCATAATTGTGAGTGCTGTTTTATATTATCCAATTGTGCAAGGTTTAAAAAACCTACTACCTAAAAGTAAATTAAGACTAATAATTACAGGATTTGTTTTAACCTTGACAACACCAATTTTGTATTTGGTTTTAAGTGGTTTTAAACACAACGATTACTATCAATTATTTGCCGAATCAATTGCTTGGATTTTATGCTTTATTGCTTCGATAGCTTTCTATTATCTGATAAATTCTAAAGAAAGACTGATAAATACATAATATGAAAATATATGCAATAAGTGGGCTTGGAGCAGATGAAAGAGTATTTAAATATTTATCTCTAGAACATGAATTGGTTCCAATTTCTTGGATTAAACCACAGAATAAAGAGTCAATCATTGATTACTCTCAAAGACTTATTGATAAATATGATTTAAGAAATGAGAAAGACTTTGGGGTTTTAGGAGTTAGTTTTGGAGGTCTAATTGCAACTGAGATTAGTAAATTATTAAATCCAATTTTTACAATTCTAATCTCTTCTGCTGAAACAAGAGATAATTTAAACGGAGTAATCAAACTTGTGGGGAAATCTAAGTTAATTGAGTTGATTCCTGAAAGATTATTTAATCCTCCGAAACCAATAGCTCATTTTCTATTTGGAACAGACAAAAAAGAACTTTTGAATTCAATTTTAGATGATACGGATTTGAATTTTGCGAAATGGGCAACAAGAGCACTAATAAATTGGCAAAATCAAACAAGTCTTTCAAATTTGATAAAAATTGGCGGTTCAAAAGATAAATTACTTGCTCCCAAAGGCAAAAACACCATTATAATTGAGAACGGTGAACACTTTATGATTGTCGACAGAGCTGATGAGATAAGTGAAATAATAAATGAAAAAATAAAAACGTACTACAACAACAAGTAAATTTCATTACTGCTAAGTACCTTAGCAGCAACGCAAATTTACTCAAACGTTGTAGCACATTTAAGAAAACCTAATGGCAATAAACCAATTTCTAACATTTGTACTTCCAAAAAAGCCGATTGAAGAAAAATATGGCGGAATACCAAAACAGCTCGAAATTAAACACGCTGAATGGGAAAAGTATTGGGAAAACTATGATATGGAATTGAATGACGCACCAGAACCTGAATTTGAAGATGCGATTTCAACAAAATGGTGGAAAGGAATTGAAATTGATATTGCGGAATTGAGAAATGACATTGACAAAATAATCACTCGTGCGGAATGGAATGGCGGAACGAGTTGGAAAACAGAAAAAGCTGAATTTGACCACGATTTGAGTATAGATTTTAACGAGAAAGAAAATTACATTGAGGATTTTCGATTTCGGACTGACTTGACCGACTCAACTCTGACTTTTATAAAATCAATGTTGGATTTATGCGACAGAAAAGAATGGATTTTAATGGACGACAAAGGAAATTTGTGCGAACCGAAAATTCAACATTTAGCTGAATTAATTAAAGATTCAGATGCGGACAGATTTTTGAGAAATTCGCCTGAATATTTTGAGAATATAAAATAAAAAAAACGTGCTACAACAACGGCTATAGTTCATTACGGCTGAAATTCCTAATCGGAATTTCGAGCCTTTTTACTAAATTTATGGTTACGGCGGAATGATACTAGCGTACCATTCCGTAACGAAACCATAGCCAAAACCGTTATACTTAATATAATTGTGAATTGAAGATTACTAAATTAAATATTTTCATTTTGACACTGCGCATCATAGCCACTATACTTTTGGTTATTATGTTTGCATTTGTTCCGTTTTTACCAACAGAAAATCCATGGGTTATACCTTTTGTAATGATCGTGTTTTTATTTCTGTTTTTGAGTTTTCTTAGATCTACATTTGTCGATTCAATCACTATTCAATTATATGAAAATTCAATTGAAGTTAATAGATTTTTGGGGTATAAACGAAGAACATATGACAGCGAAGAAGTGTTAGGTTATTCCAATTCTGAAGTTGAAATTGGGCGGTCAAGAATAAAATCAAAGTCAATAATATTGTATACTAAAGATGATAATGCGTACGAATTGATAAAATACAATTACAGGAATTTCAAACAAATCGAAAGTGGACTTATGAAATATCCGAATTTAGGATATGAGCCTTATAAAACAGGTTTATATTTCAGAGAATATAGATATAAAAATAAGTATAACAACAAGTAAAAATTACAGCAAAGCTGTTCGGCATAAATGCCTATTTTTACTCAACCGTTGTAAGTAATTACTAAATAACATAAGAGTGATAAAAGAATTAATAATAGATTTAGCATACGATAGGATTACTCTTTCTCAAGCCCTGACAAGATCGAAACTTATCGCTAATCAAATTCAGAATGAAACATTTAAAAATTGGTTATCGAAAGAATTAAATGGATACGATTATCAAGATTCCATGTTGCCTAACTACAGAAAGATTTGGGCTGAAATTGAACTTTTTATAGATTTTCCGTACGGGCGTTCACAAAGTTTTCCTGTTGTTCTTAATGAGGCTTGGGGAAATGATATGAAAGATATGATATATAACCATAGAGTTATTGAACCAATTGCAATTGTTGAAAGTAATATATCAACTTTTGAAAATGCAAAAGCGTATGTAAACTTACCTGGAGGAATGGTGAACATCATTGCTGATATGTATAAAGAACAAATCCAACAGCATGGAGGTTTTGCAAGAAGCGCAAGACGCCCAATTGGTAAAGTCCAACTTCAGAACATTTTGGAACAAACCAAACAAAAACTGTTAGACACTCTACAAGAACTAGAAAATCAATTCCCAAAACTTGAAAACGAATACACTATGAATGAGGAAAATCAAAAAAATGTTCAAAATATTGTAACAAACAACATTTATGGAGATAATAACCCACTAAATGTTGCAACTGGACAAAATGTAACTCAAGGAGATATAAACCTCACAATAAGCGCAGAACAGAAAGATAAATTAAAGTCTTATGGTGTTAGCGAAGAAGAAATTACTGAACTAGAAACAATAGATTTAGAATCACCAAAAGGAACACCAAACAGACAGTCCAAAATAATGGCTTGGCTAGGTAAAGTAACTGCATCTTTAACCGCTAAAGGTATTTACGAAAAAGGTCCTGAATTAATAGAGTTTGTAGGTACTTTAATGTAAAAACTACTTACAACACGGTATATAGCAAATAGGGCGTTCGGTGCTTTACGAAAGTCTTGTGATTATTTGAAACACCGCCAAATCGTTGATTTGGCTTTTAAGAATGAATAAATTAAAAACAAAATACAACGTTTTGGCTAAGTGCAAAACTGAAAGTTTATCGCTTTCTACTGCCCTAATTGCCATATACTAACCGTTATAATGCAATAGCTCGCCCACTTTTGGGAGAAAAATAGCACGTGTAATAGCGGTAAAAAAACCATAGTAACCCAAAGTTCACGGCAGACTGTTCCCAAGACAAACCACAGTATTTTAAAATGCAAAATGTTAGCGGTATTCACTCGGTGGACTGCACCCATGGTTTAGAAAAACAATTTTGTGCGGGAAAAAGAACAAATGAATATCTCTTTTCTGTAAAAAGTGTGGTTTGTGACTTAAATACTCTCTATTAATTTTGGATATTGTTCACTAATTAGTTAACTTTGTGGTTGTGGTAAGAGATGTAGTTTTTTACGGAACCGATATAATTGAATTCTATGAGTCGCAAAATGAAAAGGTTCGCTTAAAAATAGGTTACGTACTTGACCTAGTTCGAAATGAACCAAGAGTGCCAATTAAGTTTTTCAAAAAGTTAGTTAGCACCGAAGATATTTATGAAGTCCGTATAATTACTGCACAGAAGAGTATCCGAATGTTGTGTTTTATTGAGAACGGAAATTTAGTTGTGTTAACTAATGCTTTCGTAAAGAAAACTCAGAAAACACCAAAGAAGGAAATAAAACTTGCTGAAAAACTTAAAAAACAATATTTAGATGAAAAATAATAAGAACATAACTACTCTTGATGAACTTCTTACAAAAGATCACGGGGAAAAAGGAACTGCAAGTAGAGATAAGTTTGAGTCTAATTCTATTGCATTCCGTTTGGGTGTAATGCTTAAAGAAGCTAGACAAGAAGCGCAGTTAACACAGGAAGAATTAGCGGAAAAAACTGGAACTAAAAAAAGCTATATCTCAAGAATTGAAAGAGGTTTAAGTGATATTCAAATTTCAACTTACTATAAACTAATCGAAATTGGTTTAGGAAAGCACTTGAACATTTCGATAGGAAAATAAAAAAAGCATATAACAAAATGCATATTGCATAACTGCCCTGCGGGCAAGTAACGACAATATGCACAACCGTTGTGCGTCACACAAAAAAAAGACACTGCAAATAAATGATATACATAATCGGGATAGCCATAACATTCTTTTTGTCATTTATTTTGTTGACGAAAAAGAGAAAGAGCGGTGCAGACAAAATACTTTTCGCATGGCTTTGTGTGATTTTTGTGCATTTGATTTTATTTTCGATTATTTCCTCAAAAGAATACTTGAAGTTCCCATACCTATTGGGATTTGAAATACCATTACCCCTGTTGCATGGGCCTTTTCTTTTTCTTTATACTTTGACACTTACCTCGGAACAGCTGGCCAAAACAAAAATGTTTCCTCATTTTTTGCCCTTTGCAATTGGTTTAATTGCCACCATTCCCTTTTTAATACTAAACCCTGAAGAGAAAATCCTTATTTACGAAAATGAAGGTGAAGGATTTGAAGTCATATCAATCATTATTTTTATTGGAATCGTAATGTCTGGCATTACCTATACCTTTTTGTCACTGCGAGTTTTAGTTAACCATAAAAAGTTGATTAATGACAATTTTTCCTCCATTGAAAAAATAAACCTGCAATGGCTTTTCAGATTAGTCCTCGGCTTATCTTTCATCTGGATACTGGTGTTCTTTGCTGATGATGAAATCATCTTCTCATCTGTAGTATTGTTTGTGGCTTTTATTGGGTATTATGGCATTAAGCAAGTAGGCGTTTTTACTAATCAACAGGTTTTGGAACTTTCTCCAGCCTTTGAATCCAAAAAAATTGCTGAGCCATCCATTGCTGTACCCGAAGTTTCCAAATATGAAAAATCAGCGCTTTCGGATATCCAACTGAATGCCTTTCATGGTAAACTTGTACAATTAATGAACCAAAAGAAATTGTTCCTTACTCCTGAGCTGACTTTGACAATGGTTGCCGAAGAACTTGAAATACATCCAAACACCCTTTCTCAAGTCATCAATACGGCAGAACAAAAAAACTTCTTCGATTATGTCAATACGTTGAGGATTGAAGAATTTAAGGAACGTATTGCCAATCCGGACAATCAAAAATATACACTCTTGTCGCTTGCCTTAGAATGTGGCTTCAACTCGAAAACGTCTTTCAATAGAAATTTCAAAAACCTTACAGGCAAATCCCCATCCGAGTACCTGAAAGAAAGTAAAGCAATGCCCGATTGACGGGTTTCATCTCCCATGTCATAGGTTCATTCTTGCTAATGAATTGATTATATATATATATATATATATTAAAGACTGAGAATGCAAACCAAGAAATGAGTTCCACTTTTCATTTTGGGGCGATTGGCAATATTCATACACTGACTTTTGCACCGAATTTAAAACTTGAAAAGTATGAACTTGAAAATTCTGACAGCCATAGGATTGGCTTGTGCCATGTTCATTTCCTGCGAAAAGGAGCTGGACATTCATGAACCGGGAAACTTAGTGCCAAAAACCGTAGTAGAAGACCCGAGTTTACCTTTCATATTGGTGAACGGAACAACCCTTCATGCAGAAACCTACGGAAACCCTGATAGCTCTCTTGTCATTTTTCTACATGGTGGCCCAGGTGCTGATTACCAAAACGGACTGAACGTAAAGCAATTGGCAGATGACGGCTATCACATAGTATTCTATGACCAGCGTGGTACAGGATTGTCGCAAAGGCATGATAAAAACACCTATTCTATCCAACTCTACTTAGATGACCTAACGGCTGTGATTGAACACTACAGGACATTTCCCTCTCAAAAGGTGTTCCTTTTTGGTCATTCATGGGGAGCTATGCTTACGGCAGCTTACATCAATGCGTACCCTGATAGGATTGATGGGGCTATATTCGCTGAGGCGGGTGGGTTCAACAAACAACTCCTTGATGAGTATGGGGAAGCAAGCCGTAAACTGAACCTTTTTTCGGAAATAACAAATGATGTCCTTTATTACGACCAATTCCTGACAGGACGTGAAAACGAACACGAAATTCTAGATTACAAGTTGGCCATAGCTTCAAGCTTCTCCTATGCTGAAGGCAATGACGAAGGGATTGAAGGACCTTCACCTTTTTGGAGGAATGGAGCAACCGTTTTACAAGCCTTTATGGATATTTCAGAAAATGAAGGGTTCGACTTTACCACCAATCTAAATCAATATCAAACCAACGTCCTTTTTCTATACGGTGAAAACAACAAGTCATATGGATTGAGCTTTGCCGAAAAAGAAGCGGCATTTTTTCCGAATTCGGATATTGTTCAAATAGATGATACCGGACATGAAATGATATATTTCAAATGGAATTCAGTCTATCATGTAGTTCTTGATTATTTAAACTCATTAAACTAAAAAAAATGAAAATTTTAAGAATATTGATAGCCTTTATTTTGCCACTTTTCATTTATCAAAAAGGCATGGCACAAACATTGAATTGGAATGCACTGGAAGATTCAAAACATATCATCACTGCTGGTATTGGATGGGATTATAGTATTTCGTATAGTTTGGGATACGCCTACCAACTCAAAACTAAAGTACCCATAGTGCTGACCACTAATTTTTCAATTCCTTCAGGCGAAAAGCTTTTGGATGATTTCAAAACCAAAATCGGAGGTCAAATTTTAATCTTGAATGAACCCAATCTGAAAGGAAGTATTGCTTTGAATGGGATCTATCGAGGATATGAGAATCCCTTAGTACGATTCCAAAGCTTTGGAAGTGAGTTAAAGGGCACATTGGGCTATTACAAACCGAAATGGTTTGTGGTAGGTGAGGTGGGTTTTGATAAAGCCATTGTAACGCATTTCAAACATTCCGAAATCTTCAAAGAAACAATGTTTACAGACGTAAAAGACGGTTGGTATGAGCCTTCAACAGGAGGAAATTTCCAGTATGGCATTCAAACTGGCTACTCCTTCAATAAATCGGACATCACACTCAATATTGGCATGTTAACAACTCAGGACTTCAAAACCACTCCTTTGATTCCGTACTATTTGATGTTGGGGTACAACCACAGAATAAACTGATTCTATACGAGAATAAAGAATCCGAAAAGAAAAAGGCGAACGCACAACATTGTATAAAAGCAAAAGCGGTTTGGGTGTATACTCGAACCGCTTTTGCTTTTAATTAAGTATCTTGCTATCCGAGAGAGGTAAGTGCATTTTATCCGCTACTGCTCTTATACTTGACCGTTATGCTTTATTGCGATTTGACAAATGGAAATTAAAGATAATGATTCTCCGTAAAGTTACCACAGAAATAAAATAGTTCTATCAAACAGAATTTTCCATCTGTCATTCAAGTGTCTAAGATTTAATTTAAAGCAAAATTCATCTAAATATAATTGAGCGAACTTTTGAGAGATATGATGGTGTGTATTCCGTTTGTTATTCTTTTTACACCTCCAATGGCGGTGTGTACCCAAGGTAATGCTTTATCAACTATTTTATTGGGAATTACATTCGGTTCGTTTTTTTAAAGCGTCAAGGATATTGTACCCTTTGTAGGCATCTGTCCTAATGGAAGATGTTCTTTTGAGTAACTGATCTTCTATTTTCCAAATCTCCACTTGATCTAGGGTTGGTACAGCAACCAT
>JAWWDX010000062.1:0-12717 GCA_033719695.1 Putridiphycobacter sp. | reverse complement strand
GGTGGTTCATCAATGTTTCATACTGTTCAAGCCTTAGGTGGAGGTAGAGGTTGGAGAAGTAATAGAGCAGGTGGTGGTGGTTCTGTTTTAAGAGCATCTGCTACTTTAATTAATTTTACCATTGACAATAATGGTTTAATTGAAACTTTTGCTTGCAATGAAGGTAGTGGAGATACTATAACTGGTAGTAACGGAACTGTTTGGACAATACAAACCACAGGAGACATAAACCACATCAATAATAACATGTGGAACACAGCGGTTAGTCAACCACCAGGCTTTGCTGAAGTGACTAGTTTAAGTGTCGGAGGTAGAAGTACACAGTTACTACTAGATAATTTATTGGATAATCCTGCTAACCATACCCCAGGTACAGTTACCTATGAAATTGCACGAATTTACGATAATTATTCAGGCAGTTCAAACCATAACCCAGCAGGATATGACACCTTTTTTATTGGCACAATGACCAATGACATTGGCAATATAGGTTCATTTTTAACCCCATCAGAATATGCCACCGCATTAACATCTGTTTTGCAAATTTTTAATGGCACTTATTCAGGGCCAAATGCAGCTTCACTACCAATGTCAAACGTTAGAGCAGTCGTTGGAACAGTCGGTACTTTTGATACGGCCGTGAAGCAATCGCAAAAAAACTATGACACAACCATTGGTGCAATGTTATCGGGCGACCCACTTAACCCTACCCCTGAAAGCGCCTGGGATTTTAATACGGACGAAACTGGACTAATAGCAGTTTCACCATTATATGTAGTACAAGCTATTTCTGTTACTACTAATTTAGGTAATTCTTTTGCAAATGTATTCCAAGCATTTATAGATGGTCAAACATCACCAACCTATCACGACTGGATTGGTTTAGATGGCACACATTATACTGGTGATGGTTACAATAACTATGGTATTGCAGCAGCTGTTCCTATTAATGGCCTAGTACCTGAAGCATCAAAAGTATGTGTACTTATGGATAGTTTGGGAGATGGAGTAGCTGAAACATTACAGTCAGCACTAAATGCATCTTAAAATATGTATTACTTTCTATCTGAAAACATACTATCCATTCTTAGTTACATTGGCATTGCCGGTGCATGGTTTTTCGACCGGAAACTAAACCAAAAGCAAAAGCGCGAGGAAATTAACGAGTTGGCTACTCAAAATCAAAAATTAGTTGAGGAAGTGAAAAGCATTACTGCACAAAATGATGGTGCCAGTATTGCCAATATAGATAGTAAGCTAAATCTTCTCGATAAAATGATCGATACGGTTAGCACTAACTATGAAGGGCAGATAACTAAAATGAAAACACACCACGAATTGGAACTATCTTCATTAAAGAGAAGCCATGAGGCTGAAATTATTGCATTAACCGCGCGGTTTAAGTCTGATATTGCATCACTAAAAGAAGAAGTAGAAAAATGGCGTGCAATTGCCAAGTCAAATCGAGAAAATTAACACTATGCACGCTACTGGAACTGCATTTGTTATAGGTCATACCGACGGAAAAGGGCGATCAAAAGACCAAGGAGCGTATTCACCAATACTTCAAGCAACTGAATTTAACTGGCATTTGAAACATCTAAAACAATTGCAGCTTATAGGAGATGTATTTATGCACGATTCAAATTTGGTAAACTATATAGACCGACAGCGAAAAACAGCCCGTTTAACTACACAATACAAGCAAGTTTTCGAACTCCATTTTAACGCATCAAGAGATGCAGATGGTGATGGCGACGGTGATGGTAGTGGATGTGAAGCACTTCATAATGATGGAAACCTAGTTGGTGAACAATTTGCCATTAATTATTGCCAGTTAGTTAATAAACATTTAGGGATTAAAATTCGTCGGAAAAATGGTGCAATACCAGTTATTAATGGACGTGGCGCAGGTTTCATAAAGCTAACCGGACCAACAGCCGTAGTATTAGAACCAGGTTTTGGTGACAATATAAATGATGCCACCATTCTTAAACATAGTAGCAAAGAATATTTTGGAAAAGTATTACCTGAACTAATCGGTGTTGAAATTAGTAGAGGAAGGTTATTCCGAAAAGCAATAGTGATAACAGGATGAAAATAAAAACAGAACATATTGTTGCCTACTTAATATTAGTTACTGGCTTAACTCTTTTTTTAGTGGTAAAAAAAGAATTTCAAGAGCCTGATTCTAAACCAAAATTGCCGCATATTGAAACACTAATTATAGCCAAAAAATACCAAAATCAAATAGGCAAATTAAAAGCGGAAAATGAATTACTAACCATAAAAATTAAGCAAGATGAAGATAGCACCAAACAAATTATTGATTATTACCAAAATTTGGTTATTGATCCTGATCGCAAAACCCTCGATAGTTTACGGGCAGTACTCAACCCCAAATGATAGTACAGTAGAGTATACCATTAAGCAAGATATTAATTGCTTACGGTGTTTAGCACTTGAGCAACGAAAAAATATTGAAATAGCCAATAAATCTGCTCAAATTGAAAATTTAAATAACCAAATATTACTTTACGATAGCCTGTCATGCCATTGGGAAGAATCATATTTCTTTACCTATGAACAAAATGAAAAACTACACAAAAAAATAGCCAATAAATCTGCTCGTTTACCTTTTTGGATTGGAGTTTCAGGATACGTTGGATATAAAGTCGGAAAGTGGATAGAAACGCTATTTATTTAATGTACCACTTTTAAAAGTGGTACAAATATCAATAATAAGCCCTAAGATATATGGCTTTATACGAATAAGCCATATCTAAAACCAATATCTAAAGTACTCTTGCACTTAAAAAAGTGCTTTAATGTATCACAAAGAAATAAATGCTTTTGCGCAAAAATTATATAATTATGGTGTAGCTATGAAGTTAATTTCAGTGCAGGGAGGCATTGAATCAAGTGTCATCAGCAAAGACACCTATTTTGAAGATTTGGGAAATGGAGAAATGCTAAATGAATATTTGCAATCCATTGTAAAAAGCCTCAGACCCGACAAGCTTATAGCTATTGTAAAGAAAAGCAATGGCAAAAGTAGTCTGAGATTACCAAGAACATTTGAAATAAGCTTTACGCCACTTAATAAACAGCCAATGTATCACGACGAACACCCCAATTCTAACCTAAACGGTGCCTATTTTCAGCCTACATCTCCTCAACCAGTCAGTGCTAAAGATGCGTTATGGAAAGATAAATATCAGATTCTATTGCTGGAGAATAAAAAGTTAGAAGCCAAGGCAAACGCATACGACCAATTAAAGGACGAAAACCGAGATTTAAAAGCAGATTTAAAAACAATAGAAACTAAACATAAGCTAGACCAGCAAATAGCTGAATTGGCTTCAAAAAATTCACTTGCTGGAGTTTTTAAAGAAGCAGCACCTTTATTAAAAGATATTGCCACATCAATGGCGGCTAATAAACCAAATGGTGGCCAGGAACAATTATCAGGCACACCACTTAATCAATATGCTAAAGAAATAGTAGCATTTGTATCTAACCCAACATTAGGTGAAAATGATGCAAAAACAATTCACACAATTTTTGCACTTGTAATTCCATTTTTAGAAAAAGACTTGAAGAATGGTAATTCTAATCTAGCGCAATTATTAATTGATACTATTAAAAGTCTATCATAATATTAACTCCAAATAATGAACCATGACAGTAGAAATCAACATTCTCGACCTTAACCAAGCCAACGCTCAAAAAAAAGCAAAGGCAGTTGAACAATTAGCCAACAATTTAGATGTAAGCGCACTTGAAATACTAGCCCAAAAATCAGGTAAGCCTGGTATGTCAGACAAGGTTAGAAGATTTAAAGCACTGATGTAAAATACAATTTATGAAAAAGTCAAACAATAGTCTTACTCCAAATAGTCCTATTGTTATTTCTGCTGGTGGCAGCCATGTCACTCCAATTGTATTAGGCATTATTGGTATTGGCGCTATTGGATTAGGTGCAAAATACTTAATCGACAAAGCGAAAGACAACAAACAGTCCGACAATTTCGGTAGTGATACCACTACCGATAAAACAGTTGTTTATAATGAACAAACTGGACAATTAGTCACCATAAATCAAAGTTGGTCAGCTAGCCAAATTGCAAGCGAATGGGATGTGGCCATGGGTGGAGATTATGACGGTACAGAAGTACAGCAAGTCATTAATTTAGCTGATAAGTCAAAAGCAGGTAGGTGGCCAGCGATCAGCGAGGCGTACCGAAAGCAAACAGGCAAGAATATTTTACCAAAATTAAAATCTGAACTTAATTCACTTGAATATAAAGCAGTAATTTCTGTACTAGACAACAATAAGCCTTATAAGTTTGGTGGAGCTGAATTACTCCACGTAAAAAACCATGCTTCAGGTGTAACTGTTTGGAATAAAAATTTGAAAAAATTTGAAACTGAATCATTCATTTGGAACGGCTCATTAATGGGATATGTTACCGAAAGAAGCACATCATTGAAAGGCGGTAAGTTTTACTCTTTCAATAAATATCCACACCTCGAATTTCAAGAAAAAGACCTCTACCGTGATTACGATAGTTGGACACAAAAAATATACTTAGCCACAGGTATTTAATGACAAACGCTACTAAAATAGGAATAGGATTAGCCTCAATAACGGCAGTTGCACTATTAGCAAAAGGCGGTAAGGTAATACCGCGTTCTGCAGCTTCAGTAGTTGCTCCAGCTATTGCATTATACAACCAATTTAAAGGCATAAAAGAAACAGACCCAAGGCTTGAAGAATTAATATACCAAATGTTTCGTTATGTCGGTTGGTCAGATGCTAAATCAAAAGAGGCAGTTCGCAAACAAACACCATGGAGCGCAGTCGGTATTTCCTATGCTTTAAAGCAATTTCCTGACTTCCCAAAATCTGCATCACACAGCTATTTTATTGTTGATGCTAGAACTAACTATAAATCTAACCCTCCAACAGGTAATTGGCATTTAAGAGGTATTCATGCTTACAAACCACAAGTAGGCGATATTGTATGCAAAGGGCGTGCAGGTAGAAGTTATACTTATCAGTCAATTAAAAAAGGTGACCCTAGCCATACCGACTTGGTAATTGGGGTTACAAATACACATTTAGTAACAATTGGTTTTAATGTCGGTAATGGTATTGCTATTACCAATGTGCCTTTAAAAAATGGCTACATAAATCATTCAAACTACTTTGCCACCATTCAAAACAAACACGTAAATCCATGAAAACAAAAAAATACATAAAAAAGCTTGAGCAAAAATTAGAGGTATTAGAAGATGACATCAGATTTTTTAATGAACATCATGAAAGAGTTTCATTAAGAAACGATTCAAAAAAAGAAGTAAAAATGAGAGCATTCAGAATATTTACTCTTTCTTCAATTTTTTTACTAGCACTTTCCATATTACTAAACACATTTCTAAAATAATATTCAATGAAAACTAGCCAAAGAGGAATAGAACTTATTGCGAAGCACGAGGGATTTAGACCATCAATGTACCTGCTTGACGGCAAACCTCATATTGGTTACGGAACACTTATAGATTCACCACAAGAAATGTATTTAAAAACAGCCACAATTAGCAGAAATGTAGCTATGGCATTGCTGCAAAAAAGCCTTAGCAGAATTGAAGCAGAAATTAATAAAGTAAACCAGCCTATAACGCAAAATATGTTTGATGCACTTGCTTCTTTTGGTTACAATTTAGGTGCCAGCAAAGTAACATTAATGGTTGATCGGTTAAATAAAGGATGGACACCAAAAGAAGTGGCTGACCGAATGATTCAATATGTTAACGCTGGAGGAAAACAACTGCCCGGCTTAGTAAAAAGAAGAAATGAAGAAGTAGCATTGTTTTTAAGTTCATCACCTAGTACTCCAGTACCAAACATGTTTATTGATGCTTCAAACTCTAACAAAGCAAGTATTTCTCCTGTATTTGCTTTTTTAATGTTAGGCGTTAGTGTATATGCGTTTAAAGAACTTACAATTAGCAAAAAAATAAAATCTAATTAAATGAAATCCATAGTTACAATTTTCAATAATCTTCAAGGTGAATACAGCAAAGAATACATCAATGAATTGATTTCTTTTGCCAAAGAGGAAAGAATCCCCGAAATTGCTAATCGACTGCAGACTTTGCTTGAAAAAAGTAAATCATATCCAAATGTAAACATACTGCATGTTACAAATCCAATTGTGCAATCTGAATTCAGTGCATTATATGGAATTGAAGAAGATAGTCAAGAATTATGTAATGGCCTAGGAAAGGCAGTTTCACCTGATGATATTTACCAAATGGTGACTGATAAAATTATTGGATTGATTGAAAGTGGCGAAAAATTGCCCTGGCAAGAACCATGGATTAGTGTAGAAAAGTACGGGTTTATGGCTTCAAATTTTATCAATAAGAAGCCATACCGCGGTATTAACGCACTCTTACTAAATCCTGAATTTAATCCCGATCGTGAACCTTTTGATATACCTTATTTTTTAACTTTTAACCAAATCCAAGAAAAAAAAGGAAGGCTAAAAAAAGGCGCTAAAGGTTATAAAGTAGTTTATTTCACAAAGGTATATACTTATAGTCAAGATAATGAAGATGGTAAAATATCATTCAAAACCAGTGATCATAGTAAATTTGTTGCTTGGGCTAAACGAAACAAAAACAAAATAAGCATATTAAAGGAAGATATTGGCTTTTTAGGTTCATTCATTAATAACCATTCCATACCAATTTTAAAATACTACAATGTTTTTAATGCTGACGATATTGACGGCATAGACTGGGGAATTTCGGTGCTCGATCCAAAAAAAGAAGCTGAAAAGATTGAAGTTGCTGACGATATAATTAAATCATACCCAAATCCACCATCAATTGAGCAAAAAGGTGACAAAGATGCTTATTACTCCAGCAAAGCAGATCTGGTTGTTACACCACCAAAAACTAAATATAGCAGTATACAGAAGTATTATGGTATTTTGTTTCACGAGCTTATTCACTCAACTGGTCATGAAAGCAGACTACATAGAAAACTAGGTAATAAATTTGGAAGTGCCGAGTACTCTTTTGAAGAATTAATAGCTGAATTAGGTGCTAGCTTTTTGAATGCAGAAACGGGTATTTTATACCACAACATTAAAAACTCAGCAAGTTATTTAAAAGGTTGGAAAAATAATTTAAAAGCTATCTTAAAGGAGGACAACCGCTTTTTCTTCCGCGCTAGTTCAAAAGCACAAGCAGCAGCCGATTACATTTTGGACAGAGACAAAAAAGGCTTACCGGCTTACCAAAAAGAAAAAAAGCCAGTAAAACCAGCCAATAAAGCCCGATCAAAACAACAAAAGCCGTCCGCAAAAGTAGAGGCAGTTGCTAAAAAAGCTACCACTACTCCAAAAGTTGATGAAAAAACAGGTCAACTATCGCTTTTGGGTGTAAAAGCCAAAAAAGTTTCAAAAAAACCAAACTATGCAAAAAACATAAAAGCGGCCCTTGACACCGAAATTAAACAAAACATGAAGTCTGGAGCGCAAACGGAACTAGAGGCAGTTACAAGAGTTCAAATGAACTACCAAACTGCTATTGAAAATGGTGAAATATATGCTCCTGATCTTAAATATTGGCAAAAAGCAGTGGACGATTTGTACAAGCGAAAAATCAAACTCTTGGCTGCTCAAAAAAACAGCTTAGGCTCAACCAAAGAAGAAAATAAACTGTATTCCGACAATAAATTAGTGTATTCACTAGATGGCTTAACTGAAAAAGTTGAAAATACACCTAAAAGTCATTTTGATATTTCAGGACCGGTAAGCGAATTTTACGGTGAAATAGAACGAAAACCTGTACATTCAGTAGCAATTACATTAGATGCCCCACAGGGCTCTGGCAAAACACGAAAAGTATTCCAGGACCTTAATGAATTTGCACGAAATGGATATAAGTGTCTATTTGTGTCTTTAGAGGAACATCCTGAATCAGATCTGTTTCAAAGCAAAGTTGAAGAGTACATAGGTGATCAGTCTAGAAGCAATATTGCAGTAGTTGGCGAATTGCCAAATTGGTATGACGATTTAGCAAAACTCATTCCACACTATGATGTAATTGCAATTGATAGCTGGAATAAAGTGGCCGAAAAAAGCAAAGGAATAGATTTTGACAACGACCTTCGAAAAAAATATCATGGCAAGCTATTTATTTGCATTTTTCAAAGAACAACAAATGGCACTATGAGAGGTGGTTCAAAGGCTGCATTTGATGGTGACATTATTTGTAAAATTGTAAAGACAGATAATTTTAAGGAGAATTACGTGATGTTCGATAAAAATAGATACCAAAGTAAAGACCTTGAAAGTCTCAAATATTCAATTTACCATCAAAAGTTAATTCCGGCGGAATCTAATTGCACTGCTTAATCCGCTTAAGTCCGAACTTAACCTACTCCCAAAAAATAGGTTTAATAAGTTTGAGCCCTAATCATTAATTAACCAAATAAAAAAACCATGAAAAAATTATTCAGTATTTTAACTTTAATTTGTTTGCTGTGCAGCTTCTCAAGCTATTCAGCCGAATCTTCTCCCGATCATAACCATACCTTCAAGGTAGATAGTTATGAAGTTGCAGATGCAGCTATTATGTCATCTTTTGAGTCAGCAATTCTATCTGAATCACTCTATAGCCATAACAGCTATACTTATTCAATCACAGATGATTTCAGCTCAAAGTATTTCAGCAAATATCAAGTAATCAAACCTGATAATGGAGAGAAACACCTGAAACCATTAAATAGTACATTAGCAGCTTTGAGTGATAATTTCACAATGACATCCAATAACCATTATTGGTATAGGAATTTATGTAATCAACAAACAAGAAAAAATAATATAACTCATAAAATCTATACGAGTACCAGCAATTATTATGAATACTGTTTGTACCATTTTCCAGGAACCAATAAGGTGAAAATCGAAAAGGACATTAAATCCAATTATCAGAAATTGAAGTAAACCGTATAGATTCTAGGCATAATCAGAAAAGCCACTATCTCAGCATAGTGGCTTTTTTTTGTATAAGAACTTTTTATTATTTTGGTAAAAAACGAATTTATCTATGTAATTTCGGTCGTAATAAATTTATGAAAAACAAAACCTCTCGTAACACAATCAAAATCCAACTTGTTTTTGGAGCGATAATATTAGCTGTTGCAGCTCTATTTAAAGCGCTAGGCACCATTTAAATCAGCTCAAAAATAAATCATTTACAGCGCTGTAGTTTTAAAAAAGTTTTAACTATTTTATTGTACACACTTTTAAAATAATCAAAACCAATGAATTAAAATACTATTATACTTGCCTGGCAGGCAAGAGGTCACCGGTTCGAATCCGGTATTCTCCACAGTAGTAACAGTGAGCCTTTCAATTTCTTGAAAGGCTTTTTTGTTTTCACTGGTTTACATATGCATAACTTCAAAGAGTGGGCATGTTAGACTGCAAATAGATTAAATACAAAAGCATAACAGGTCACAGGTTCGTCCCGATAGCTATCGGGACCGGTATTCTCCACAGTAGTAAAAGAGAGCCTTTCAAGAAATCGAGAGGCTTTTTTATTTTGTTTTTTCAGCAGATAATTAAACATAATAAATCATTGTTGCGAGTGACCTGTGTCATAAAAAAACTGATACTATTCCACGATATTTGTAGAGAATAAAACAGATAGGTTATGGAATCACAAGAAAACACTCATTTTATTGACAAGGTTGTTGAAAATCTCAGAAAAGCAGCTACAGAATTAGAAGAGTTACAATTGAAAGTTGCCTTAGGAAAAGCTGAGGCGGGTGATAAATATGAAGAGGTTAAAAAGAAGCTCAACACCTTTATCCACGAGAGTAAATCAAAAATAAACACAGGCAAGGAAAAAGTGGATGAAATTCAAGTTAAATTAGAAGAACTTAGGGTTCAGTTAGCGCTTGGAAAAGCTGAAACACTTGAAAAATTTATGGAACAGAAGAAAAAAATTCTGCAAATCATACATGACATCAAGGTTAAAATAAAAACAAACAAAACGTTAAACAAGGCCTATGCATTCCTAACTTTAGAACTTGAAAAATTTGTGGCACAACTCGAATTACTAGAAAAAAAGTTCGAAGCTGGTAAAGCGGATGCTAAGACTGCTTTTGAAAATGGGAAGAAAGAATTTAATAGCTTTATTGATGGTATTAAGGGAAAATTTGGAACAGAAAAAGAAACGCAATGGGAGCACTTTCAAGATGAGATTTCAGAGGCCTTTACACATTTCAAACAAGCGTTCAGTAAAGTATAAATCCCTTTAAATTATTGTCCGATAATAAGCAACGGTTATTAGAATCGTTGCTTGTTTTTTTGAGGTCAGTTTCCTGCACTATAGATAATGATTATCGCATTCTGATGGCCATACTTTATTATTTTTGATTCCATCCTTTCCAGTCATCATGATCACCCTTTCTCAGATCCTTAATCAAACCTATGGCAATCACAAATGCAATCAACAATCCTATAACGCCTAACGAAGATGTTTTTCCCCATAATGGCTGCACTTTAAAGCTAATAAATAATGAGGAACCAATAATTAAGGCTGAAATAATGGCGGCTGAAACAATCTGCTTACTTACCCTCTGTGCTGTGTGAACCAATGGGTCTATTCCCTTATGAGTAATATCCACTTTAATTTGTCCACTATTAATCTTGCGAATAGCATTTCTTAAATCACTTGGAAATTCTTCAAGATAATTACCAAACTCATACACAGAATTTAGCACTTTCCTTCCCATAGTAACTGGATTAAATTTCTTAGCTACAATATTTAATAAATATGGACGAACAATTTCAAACTGATCTAATTCAGGATCTAATTTTTGAATAACCCCTTCTATTGTCACCAAAGAGCGAGCGAACAAGAAAAAGTGCATAGGAACTTTTAATCCATGTGCAATGATAATTTCTTTAAGTTCAAGTAAAACCGTGCTCATTTCATTCTCATGAATTGATCTAACATAATACTTTTCCACAAATTCATTGACATCAAACTCTAACGCCCTCATGTCTTTTATCACCGTATTATTTGATAACTGCTGTAATGCTTTTATGATTTTTCCTACATCTTTTCGTGAAATTGCTAAAAACAGACGACCAAAAATCTCAATATCTTTCGGCAATATGCTACCCATCATTCCAAAATCAAGGTAACAAATATGAGCATTTGGCAACACTAATAAATTCCCTGGATGCGGGTCGGCATGAAAAAAACCATATTCAAATATTTGTTTAAAATAACTAATTGCTAGGCGATTTGCTATCACTTTAGGGTCAATACCCTTTTGGGTTATGGTTTCAATTTTATTTATTTTAGTGCCTGAAATAAACTCAAGACCCAAAACCTTAGCTGTGGTATAGCTGCGATATACTATTGGTGCCAGCGCAAACTGATCATCTTTAGGATCGTTGGTGAGATTATTATAAAATCGCTGTACGTTTATAGATTCATTTATAAAGTCTAATTCTTTTAAAATAGATTCTTCAAAATTCTTGACTAAGCCAATTGGATCGAAACTTTTTAAAGAGGGAATGCGTCTTTCAAGTACTTCTGCTAGAGTATACATAACCTTAATGTCCTCCACTATCAATTCTCTTATTTCTGGACGTTGGATTTTTAACGCTATTCTTTCGCCATTATGCAAAGTCGCTTTGTGCACCTGTGCCATGGATGCTGAAGCAAATGGCTTTGGATCAAACCAAGCAAATAAATCTTCAATTTTACCTTTCAATTCTGACTCAACCACAATCTTCGCATCATTATCAGACATTGGCGGTACATTATCTTGCAGTTTTTCAAATTCAAAAATTAATTCTAAGGGAATCAAATCGGGACGGTTGCTGAGTATTTGCCCAAACTTTACAAAGGTTGGTCCAAGCTCTTCACACACCAAACGCATCTTTTCCCATTTCGTGTATTTAAGCGCATTCTTTCTTGAACTTCTCGGAACCAACTTTCTCAGAAAAGAATACCGCTTCTTCTCTTCCATGTACTGTACTAGATCTTCAAATCCGTATCTTACCAATACCCGCAGTATCTGGTTGTAGCGTGCAACAGATTTATACCGCCTTCTAATGTCAGAGAGAATACTCATCTTAGTCTTTTGCTTCTAGGTTATTTAACCTTGCTTCTAACAAAGCAATCGCTTTATCCGACTTTTCTAAACGCTCATTTAGCGCTCTGATTTCATCAATATGTGCAATGTTAATTTTCTTATAGAGCTTTGCTACCATCTCTTCGACTTTTTGTTCTAGCTCATTCTTCGCCTCACTTGCAGCGTGAATCATTTTATCAATAAATTCCAATTCATTTCCATCTGCATCTACTACCGAACTTGAAGCCGCACTGTTTATTCTACTCAAACTTTTATTTTTTAAATCTGTTAGCCTATCCATCAACTCCTTATCCTTTGTCAGATAATATAAACCCGACGACATGGTGATTAACTCTAAAACTGTTTTAGCTTTCATAACAACTTTTTTAGTACTAACAAATTTACTCAGACGCTTCAAGAAACTACATGACTTATCTCACTTTAAATTAAGACTTATATTAGAAGCTCACAGGAAATTTCTTAAAAGATATATTGTAACTTTGTTTAATAAAATCTATTTTTTTATGGAAGCTACC
>JAWWDX010000061.1:0-12765 GCA_033719695.1 Putridiphycobacter sp. | reverse complement strand
TTTTTAATGGCCCTTTAAACCAAGCTGTAGCAAATAATCCTATGATCGTAAAAAGCATATAAATGCTAAACTGCGCGTTAAACAACAAATCAACATAGTATAAAGCTGATTCTTGGTGGCCTTCAATAACATCAAAAACTCTACCGGCATCTTTTCCAAACGCAATGGTTAAATAGCCTGGATTTGCAGCTTCTCTCAATAGTAAAACAGAAGTAGCAATTGCCAAGAATCCAATCAATCCAAATAAAAATTGCCAAGTCAACACAACTGCCTTTAATTTTTTCTGCCAAAGTAAAATCACCAGAATGCTTGGTAGAAATAAAATACCCGCAAATAATTTTGCAAGTGCTGCCAATGTCAAAAACATAAAAAAATACAAAATGGATTGCTTTTTTTGATGTAGTAAGTAGTTCAGTATTTGTAGGTTTCCAAGCAATAAAAAGCAGGAAAGCAAGGCATCAGAATCTCCTGTTCGAGAGGTGTGGAAACCCACATAACCTTGTGTTGTAACCAAAATTAGAATGGATATCCAGGCTAATTGTGCAGAAAAGTTTTTGAAAAGGAATTGAAACAAGGCGAAAACAGAAATGATAGATGCCAATGCCGAAGGGAGGCGAATTGCCATTTCGTTGTAACCCAAAGCTTTTACGCTTAATAATTGCAGCCAGCTAGTAAGTGGCGGTTTGGTATTGAATAGGTCAGGTTTACCGTCAAAAAACAAGGCAAAGTATTGCCCATTTTTCATCATTTCATAGGTGTTCACAGCAAACATTGATTCATCCCAAAAGCGCATGTGAAAGCTACCAAGTTTTAGTAAAAAAATACTATAACAAACAAATGCAAGCAGCAGATATTGATAATGGATTTGGTATTTTAGAAAGTGGCTTTTAATCATGCTGTACCAAATGTAGTAAAAAGCATATGAATGATATTACACCCAAATTTTTGAACCTTCTGAACAGTTCTTACAAATATCAATATCAGCCCTTTGTTTGAGAATTTTTTGACGAAAATCGGTATATAATCCATCTTTCCATATTTGCTTGAATTCAGCTTTGGTAATATTGCCCATTTTATATTTGGCATCTTTATCGAAGCAACATGGCACTATGCTCCCGTCCCATGTAAATACGCATGTGGTCCACATTCGCCAGCAATAATTGCTCATTTTATTCTTGAGCTTAAATTTGCCTTTATCATCTTGTTTATAGCGCGAATATTTTTCGTTTTTTGGTAATAGTCGGTTGCCGTTTTCGTAATCGTAAACTTGAATGGTTTTGAGGTTCAAATTGTCGGCACCATATTGTTGAACCCAGGTTTTCACTTCTGGTATTTGGTGTTCGTTTTGAGCTGTCACTAAAAATTGAATGGTGACTATGGGAAACTGTGATTTGGCTTTTTCTTTGGCCTTTTTTATGGCCGTTAATCCACTTAAAACTTGGTCTAATTTACCTTCAATTCTGTAATTTTCGTAAGTTTCTTGTGTGGTACCATCAATAGAAACAATCAATTCACTTAAACCAGAAGCCACCACTTCGTCTGCTGTTTTCTCAGATATAAAATGGGCGTTTGTGGAGGTCAGTACGTAAATATTCTCTTGTCTAGCAGCTTTTACAAAATCTAAAAATTGAGGATTGATAAAAGGTTCCCCTTGGAAGTAGTAATTAATATATTGCAAATGCTTCCCAAGCGATTGTAGAATTTGATTATTAACATCAGGCTTTAAATTCCCAGTTGGCCGTGTAAATTGGCGCAGGCCACTAGGACATTCAGGACATTTTAAATTGCAGGCTGTTGTTGGCTCAATTGAAATAGCAATAGGATAACCCCAATGAATGGGCCTTTTAGTGATGATGGAAATTTGATAAGATAACTTTAAAAGAATAAAATTCCACAGTCGGTATACCGACAAGGTTTTTAATAAAGCTAAATTCTTTTTGGTCAAGGTGATTTATTTGACCACTAAATTAAGGCTTTTATGCAGAATACTGTTCAACTAATCTCACCAAATCATTTTCAGGTACAACACCAGACTGACGCCAGACCTGTTTACCATTTTGATATAAAATCATAGTTGGTACACCACGGACGTTCATTTTAGTGGCAATACCTTGGTTTTTGTCGACATCAATTTTTATAATGCGTACTTTCTTTCCTACTCGTTTAGAAACTTGTTCCAAAATAGGGGCTAATTGCTGACAAGGGCCACACCAGGTAGCTGAAAAATCGACTAAAACCAATGGTGTACTATTTATGATATCTCCGAACTTACTCATTTGTTAAATATTTCTTTTTTACCGTATGATGCAAATAAATTCATCCAAATTAGTCTGCTGTATCTGAATGATATGGGCATTGTTACTACCAGACCAATAATAATGATGAAAATATAGTAATAATATGGTGTAGCGGGGAAAAGCACATATGTAGCCATAAAAAATGAGACGGCAAATGCAACGGACAAACCGTAACTAACATACATAGCACCATAGAAAAAGCCGTTTTCTATCTCAAACTTATGGTTACAATAGCTGCAATGTTCATGTGCCTTGTCGAATTGCTTTAAATTATAGGCTTTTTTAGACAAATAATAATCGCCTTCCTGACAAATAGGACATTTTTGATTGAGGATGCTATATAATTTTGAGCCTTTTGTGGATTCAAGCATGATTCATTATTTCTGCAAAAATACAATTTTTATGAATTAGTTATTGTGTGGAAAGTTACAAAACCACAAGTTTTATATCTGGATTTCTCCTAGCTTTGTGCATTTGATTCCTCCTATTTATAGAATTAGACAGAAATTAGTTGTCACCTCCCTTAATCCCTCCCTCAGGCTTCGGGAGCCTCAGTCCACGGAGGGAAATAAAAAAATCATAATTGTAATTCTTTGTCTCTATGAGCGGTTTTGCACAACAGGCCGACCAATAAGATAGTCTGTTTCAAACACCTCAACAGCCATTTGAGTAAATTACGCAACATCTAGCTACGCAATAGAGTATTTATTGTGCAGCCATGGAGTACAAGACATAATTAATGTTTTCTATTTGCCCTAATAGATAGTTGCCATGAAATATTTAATCACAAAAAAACCACCAGCTAAAAACTGATGGTTTTTCATATTTTTATCTCAAAAAGCTTACTTCAACAAAGCCCTTGAAATGACAATTTTTTGAATTTCAGAAGTACCTTCATAAATCTGCGTAATTTTGGCATCACGCATCATTCTTTCAACGTGGTATTCTCTCACATATCCATATCCTCCGTGAATTTGAACCGCTTCGCTGGTTACTTCTTGCGCAATCTTAGAAGCATATAATTTGGCCATTGAAGCCGCTAATTCAAAGTCTTCACCAGCATCTTTTAGTGCAGCAGCTTTTAAACACATTAATCTGGCAGCTTCTACTTGCGTAGCCATATCCGCCAATTTAAATGCAATGGCTTGGTGCTTGTAAATTTCTTTGCCAAACGTTTTTCTTTCTTTGGAATATTTAATCGCTAATTCTAAAGCGCCAGACGCAATTCCTAAGGCTTGTGATGCAATTCCTATACGTCCGCCACCCAAAGTCTGCATGGCAAACTTAAAGCCGAAGCCTTCTTCTCCAATTCTGTTGGCTTTAGGCACTTTTACATCATTGAATAGTAAAGTATGCGTATCAGATCCTCTAATACCCATTTTATCTTCTTTTTCTCCAACAATAAAGCCTTCCATACCAGGCTCAATAATTAAGGCGTTAATGCCTCTGTGCCCTAATTCACGGTCGGTTTGTGCCATTACAATGTATACACCCGCTGTACCACCATTGGTAATCCAGTTTTTAGTACCGTTTAGTAAGTAATGGTCGCCTTTATCAATGGCTGTGGTGGTTTGTGAAGTAGCGTCTGATCCTGCTTCAGGTTCAGACAAGCAAAATGCTCCTGTAATTTGTCCACCTGCCAATGGCTTTAAATATTTTTCTTTTTGTTCCTCAGATCCAAATCTTTCAAGGCCCCAGGCTACTAATGAATTACATACCGACATAATCACAGACGTTGAGGCATCTACTTTTGAAATCTCTTCCATAGCCAATACGTATGATACCGTATCCATACCACCACCATTATATTTTGGGTCAACCATCATTCCTAAAAAGCCAAGTTCACCTAGTTGCTTTACTTCTTCGGTTGGGAATCTTGCATGTTTATCTCTGTCTGTTACTTCTGGTAATAAAACGTTTTGCGCAAAGTCTCTTGCGGCGTCTCTTACGGCTATTTGTTCTTCTGTTAATTTAAAATCCATGCTGTTTGAATATTTGAAGTCACAAAAATAATGGTTTTTATTCATTTATTTTAACATTTTGGTAAATTTATATTATGCGTGCTTAGCTTTTATTTGATCATTACTCTCTTTATTTTATATAACTTTGGCTGGAATGAAAGCGGCAACAATATTAGGGCTAATGTCTGGCACATCTATAGATGGACTTGATTTGTGCTTAGCACGTTTTGAGCTAATTAATAACAGTTACGTATACCAGATATTGAAAGCTGATTCTGTTCCTTATTCACAGTCATGGCAAGAAAAACTGAAATCAGCCACCCAACTTTCTGGTGAAGCGCTAAGTTTACTAAATATTGAAGTAGGACAGTATTTTGGTCAGTTGACCAATCGTTTTTTAAAGAATAGTGATATTAAACCCGACTATATTGCGAGTCATGGACATACTGTTTTTCATCAACCAGCTAAAGGATTGACTTTACAAATTGGAGATGGAACAACCTTATTGGCTGAAACGGGTATTCCTGTTATTTATGACTTTAGAACCTTAGATGTAGCTTTAGGTGGGCAAGGTGCACCATTAGTGCCAATTGGCGATTTACATTTATTCAATGAATATGTAGCCTGTATTAATTTCGGCGGTATTGCCAATATTTCTTTTCAGCAGGGACAGGAAAGATTGGCTTTTGATATATGTCCCATTAATATGGCTTTGTCGGAAGTGACAAATGAAATAAACTTACCTTATGACGACAAAGGTGGTATTGCTAAAAAAGGCACAGTGAATAATGAATTATTAAATAATTTAAACGCTTTGCCTTTCTATGCAGAATCGGCCCCAAAGTCATTGGGAATAGAATGGTATCATAGTCATTTTAAGCCTTTACTGCATAACAGTGCATTAGGTACTGATGATAAATTGCGAACACTTGTGGAGCACATGGCTGCGCAAATTGCGCATGTATTGGTTAATTTGGACAGTGGTAAAGTTTTGGTGAGCGGAGGTGGGGTGTATAATACTTTTTTAATGGAAGTGCTTCAAGAAAAAGTACAGCAAAAAATTATCATTCCAACGCGAGAAATTATTGAATTTAAAGAGGCGCTAATTTTTGGCTTTTTGGGCTGGTTGAGAATAAACAAGCAAGATAACATTTTAAAATCTGTCACCGGAGCGAGTCGTAATTCATGCAGTGGTTTGCTCATTCAATAAAATAACACCAACATCTATCAAAAAAGTGTTCGAATAGATGTTGATGTTTAGCTAAATGAAATTATTTGTTCACAATTCTAATTGGTAAGTGATAATTCACAGCCACTGGTTTTCCAAACTGCTCGCCCGGTGTCCAATTTGGCATTTTTTTCACTACCTCTAGTGCCGCACGGTCATGCTCAGGGTCTAAACTTTTTGAAATCTTCACATTGGTTATTTCGCCTGTTTTGCTCACAACAAAATTAACGTAAACTGTTCCCGAAATAGGATATACATAGTCAGGTAACTTCATATGCTTGCCAATCCATTCTCCCATATTTCCTGGAAATTTTGGCCATACTTGAGGATTGTCTGATATGATATCCACTGTTTGGACTACAGGACCCACAGAATCATTCCCGTAACTCGTCAGAAAATCAGGAAATTTTATGTTTATATTTTTGGCAGGCTCCGACTTTACAATTTTCGGACTCAATTTCACTACTAGTTTCACTTCGTTGCTATTGGTTTGTATTTGCTTGGTTTTAGGTTGTGAACTAGCCATTAATTCAACAGGAATGTCAGGCATGTCTAAAACATTTTCCTGGTCGACGAGTTGTTTATCGACCTTGCTAAAAACTGGGGTGACAAATTCAAAGGCGGCTAAGCAGATTGATCCTGCTAATATTAAACCAATTTGAAAAAAGGCGAATCGTTTCCGTTCAAGGTCTGCTTTGGGTGCTTTCTTTTTTGCGATCATAATTTAAAATTTTAATTAAACATGATTGTAAAAAGGCAAAGGATATGCCAAAAAAGTAAGAAATTGATGAACAGTAGCTTGTGTTGAGTAAACTGTTATAGAAATGTTAAATTCTTTTCAAGAATATAAGTACGCTATTAGCAAAAATGATGGTTAAGGATAGTAAAACCCATACCATTCCATAATGGTAAAAATCTCTCGTTTCTATTTCTACCATAACGAATATAGAAAAGAAAAACAGTATTAAATATATGGTTAATAGTCCCAAAGTAATGTGTTTTTTACGCTTAGTTTTTGAAATAAAATAGGAGTAAATTTGCAGACCAAAGGCAGTTAGTAAAAAAACCGAACTAATTATAACTGCTTGGGCGGTCAGTACCGTTATGTCTTTAATGTCGTAGTAGGTGTAGTTATCAAAATTATTTAAATGTGTAATGTGTTGGTTGTCGTTAGCATTAAAAATACTCATGCCAAAATAAAGGGATATAATAATGGTGATAAAGCAAAGTATATTAATGGCTATGTGAACTTTAGTGGCTTTCATAATTTTCTAGTATTGGTTGGCATTAATCGCGGCCTAAAATTAGGCATAATATTTATCAAAGTATTATATTTGCGGGCGTATGGAAAAGTCGGATCGTATAAATGCATTAGGAGCACCAAAACCAGTCGGTTTGTATCCTCATGCTCGAAGAGTTGGTAACTTATTGTTTTTATCGGGGGTTGGACCGAGAGTCGCGAATTCAGATTCTAATGATTCGCAAGTGCCAGGACTCAAATTGGACCACAACGGTAATTTTTTAGAATTTGATTTTGAAGCGCAATGCCGGTCAGTTTTTGACAATGTAAATGCAGTTTTAGAAGCTTCGGGTTCGTCGTGGGATAAATTGGTAGACGTAACCGTGTTTTTAGTAAACATGAAGCGCGACTTTGCTGTATATAACAAGGTGTATGCCGAATACTTTAAAGACAATCAACCTTGCCGAACAACATGCGAAATTAGCAGTCTGCCAACACCCATTGCCATTGAATTAAAATGTATTGCCACTATAGATTAAAGAATTATGATAGGATTAATAGTTAAAATAGTATTGTCGCTCGCCTCTTTTGGATACACCGTGTTTTTATTTGCTTCGGGTTCATGGGGTTGGGGCATTGTGATGTTGTTTGTTACGGCCATTATTGTGTTAACCATTTTTAGAAACGAGTACATATTGCTAGCATTTAA
Organism: Putridiphycobacter sp.; assembly: GCA_033719695.1. Classification (GTDB taxonomy): domain Bacteria; phylum Bacteroidota; class Bacteroidia; order Flavobacteriales_D; family Crocinitomicaceae; genus Putridiphycobacter. The sequence goes on along the minus strand of JAWWDX010000061.1, from coordinate 5,330 downwards.
TCAAATGCGTCAGCAAAACCAAGAGAAAGCGCTACACTATTTAAGTAAAATTAAACAACCACAGTACTTAATCAAAGGGCAGCGCGCTTACTATTATTACCTTTCAGGTTTAGCTGGAGGAAATCAAGCAAAAATGTCTGAATCTGAAAGTAATTTTCGAAAAGCTTTAAATATTGGTTTAAAGCAAAAGCATGACCAAGCTATGGCCAAATTAAATATTGCTGCCATTTGCATGGGATCAGGGCGAAGAAAAGAAGCAGAGCTTAATCTTACTGAAGCAAAAAAACTTGATGAAAAAGGCATGTTAACAGAATACATTAAAAACATGCGAAAACAAATGGGTAAAGCTACCTCAAGAAATCAAATGCGTCAAGCGCAAATGATGCATGGGAAAAAGGGTAGAATGAGATAGGCGTCCTTTTCCTAAAATGACAACTATAATTACTGGATGCAGAATATAGTAGGACTGTATTGTGTAGCCACGACGTTGGCTAAATAGCCACAAAGGCTATACTTCTTTTCTGTTGTAGGCATAGCCCTATCTTCAATGTCTCTTTTTCCGTATAAGTCAGATTTCTGAAATCCAGCGTCTAAAAATGTAGCGGTTACGGCTCAAATTAAGATTATTTAATATTAATTCCCGAATTATATTTTTAAATTCGCAACCATAACTTAATTTCTTATGAACTATAAAAAGCTGAATAACTATATCGGATGGGCTGTTTTTTTGATTGCAACCATAGTATATGTTTTAACTTTAGAACAAACAACATCATTATGGGATTGCGGTGAGTACATCACCACTGCTTTTAAGCTCGAAGTTGGTCACCCGCCAGGCGCACCATTATTTATGATGTTAGGCCGGTTATTTACCGTTTTTGCTAATCCTGAATCGGCAGCGTACATGGTTAACTTAATGTCGGCCCTAAGTAGTTCATTTACAATTCTGTTTTTATTCTGGTCAATTACTATGATAGCTAGAAAAATAGTTTTGTCACCAAACGATAATTTATTTTCAGTTGCAAAAGATAAAGCTACTTATAGAACTACATTGAGTACAGGTGAAAAATGGGCTGTTTTAGGAAGTGGATTTATAGGCGCACTTGCCTATACTTTTACCGATTCGTTTTGGTTTTCGGCCGTAGAAGGTGAAGTATATGCCATGTCATCATTTTTTACAGCATTGGTTGTATGGGCCATATTAAAGTGGGAAGCAGAATTAACTGACCAAGCACTGCTACCAGAGGAGGCAGATGTGCATTCCAAAAATGCTGATCGTTGGATGGTATTTATCTTTTTTATGGTAGGGTTGTCAATTGGTGTTCACCTTTTAAATTTACTATGTATTCCTGCCATTGCCTATATTATTTATTTCAAAAAATATAAAGAAACAACGGTCTCTGGTTTCATTATTACAGGTGTAATAGGCATCTTTACATTGGGAATTATTCAGTCTGTTATTATTCCAGTTACCATTAATTTAGCTGGAACTTTTGAACGCGTTTTTAATACCGCTTTAGGAATGCCGTTTAATTCTGGTGCTATCTTTTTCTTTATATTGCTAACTGCAGCCATTATTGTTTCCTTATTGATTAGTAGGAAAAAAGGTATGCAAGTGCTTAATACAGCCGTTTGGAGCGGTACAGCATTACTGATAGGTTATACCTGTTTTGCAATGATTGTTATTCGTTCGAATGCAAATCCACCTTTAGATGAGAATGATCCTGAGAACTTAGTAAGTTTAGAGGCTTATTTAAAGCGTGAACAATACGGCGATTGGCCTATCCTATATGGTCCATACTTTAATGCCGATAAAACATTGCCAACAAGCGAATGGGGCGACCGTTCTGATGTTTATTTAAGAAGATTTGTGGTTCAAGATAGAAGTGGCTTAAAGGATATAGCTGGATACGAGCGCAAAGATTTGGCTGAGGCTGAGGCAAAAAAAATTGGTGGTCAGGTTGTTGAAAAGTACTTTAAATCCTACGACGGCGAAAATCAAAAAAGAAAATTTGTGGCGGAACAATCCACTTTTTTCCCGAGAATGTACAGCCCAGAATCTCGTCATGTGAACGGTTACATAAGTTGGTCGGGTGCGTCTGCTACTAAAACACCAACGTTTGGAGAGAACTTAAATTATTTTTTCAGTTACCAAGTGGGTTGGATGTACTGGCGTTATTTCATGTGGAATTTTGCTGGACGCCAAAGTGATGAGCAGGGCCATGGTAATGCAAGGGATGGAAATTGGATTTCTGGCTTAAATTTTATTGATAAATACCATGTAGGCGACCAGTCTCAAGTGCCTTCAATTATTTCTGAGAATCCGTCGTACAACAAGTTTTTCATGCTGCCATTGGCACTTGGTTTAATTGGGTTTGTATTCACATTGGCAAGAGCTTCCAAATCGTGGTGGTTTATCACACTGTTGTTTTTATTAACAGGGTTGGCGGTTATTATATACTTAAATCAAAAACCATTTGAACCACGTGAACGAGACTATGCGTATGCAGCTTCATTTTACGCTTTCTCTATTTGGATTGGTCTATCGGTGTTAGGGATGTTTAAAGCATTTAAAGACATGGATTGGCCTGAATTAGGGAAAATTGCAATTCCTTTAGGCGCATTTTCCGTTGTGCTATTTGCTGGTGGAATGGCAACAGGTTTAGGGATGATGTATTTATCCGCAATTGTTATAGGAGCCTTTGCCTTAATGATAGCACTTAGAAAGTCTGTGAAAAGTGATGCTAGTCTAGCCATTATTGCCACTTTAATCTGCTTACCAGTGCCTATTTTAATGGGTGTGCAAGGATGGGATGATCACGATAGATCAGACCGTTTTACCGCTAAAGCTTTAGCAAACAACTATATGGTAGGTTGCTCACCAAATTCAGTTCTATTTACCAATGGCGATAATGATACTTTCCCGCTATGGTACTTACAAGAAGTAGAAGGACAACAAACCGATTTAAGAGTATGTAACTTAAGTTTATTTAGTACAGACTGGTATACCGCGCAAATGAAACGCAAGGCATATGAATCGGAACCATTGCCAATTAGTTTCGAAGAACATGAATATCGCCAAAATAGGTATTTAGACGCCGTTTATTTGCAAAATGCCATGAGCATGACCATACAGTCGGAAACTATGGATGCTAAGGCGAGGGAAATTATGAACATGAAAATCAAATCTAATCCAAAGGAGTTTAGAGAAGGATTTGTTCAAGCTTGCAATCAGTTGTATGCTCTGTTACTTAAAACGCCGTTGGCTACTAATCAACCCGCTTTATTAGAAACCGTTAAGAACTATTACCAAACTGATAAGTATTTTGAGTTTAAAGACTTTGTATTTAAACTTAGAAAAAATCAGCGTCAGCTGGGTATTCAAGACGATCAATTAAAAAGTGCATTTGATATTTTAAGCCGATTTAATACTAGTTTCGATTACTTGCCATTAGATTATTTTATGAATTACTTGCACGACGAGCGTAATTTGTTCGATAACAGAGGCCAGAAATTATTTTTAGCACCTACTTTGGGCTTCAGTATGCCAGTAGATAAGCAGCACATTATTGATAATGCCTTAGTAGATGAAAAGTACTACGATAGAATTGCTGATACTATGAAATGGCGAATTCCGGCTGGGAAAACATACATTTCTAAAGCCGAAATTATGATGCTCGATATTATTAATAATTTCAATTGGGAAAGAGACCTGTATTTTGCAGGATCTGCTTCACCTTCAACATATATGGGACTCGATAAATACTTTTTATCTGAAGGTTTGATATATAAGTTGGTGCCAGTTAACACTGAAAAAGGAAGAAATCCAAACACGCTTGGAGAGGTAAACAAAGCCGTTTCTTATGATAATTTAATGGTGAAGTATATATGGGGTAATATGGAAAAAGAAGGCGTATTGGTTGATTATTATACCAAGCGTGGTGTCTCAAATTACCGCATTCAATTTAATATTTTGGCTGATGCTTATGCCAGCGACTATGAAGAAGCTAACCGCAAAATTGATTTCTTAAAGAAAATTGATAAAGACAGTACGGCTGCTGAGGTGAGTAAGTTAGAAGCTATAAAAGCTGAGTCAAAAGAAAAAGTTATATCGCTTTTAGATAAGTCATTAGAGGTGATGCCGCAACATAAAATACCGTTTGGACGGGTTATGCCATATTATGTTGGGAACTACTATGCAGTAGAAGCATATGATCAGGCTGACGCCTTAGCTTTAGCTGCGGTAGAGGCATACAAAGAAGAGTTAGACTATTATTTAGCGGTGGATGCTGAGTTTTCAAAAAGTATGCTTGAAGACGCCCTTAATGCTTTTAGAAGCATTCATACTATTTTTACAATGGCTAATATTTATAACTCCAAAAACGAGGAATTGAAAGCTAACTTGGAGGCTGATATTAACTACTATGTGGGCGCTTTTGAAAGTAAAAAATCGGAGTACAAGAAGGCTGAAGGTGTAGGTATTTATAATAGTACTATGGGGGCGTTTATCGATAGAATTCGTCAGCAGCAACCTTAAAAGTTGCCAGTTTGAAAATTAGAGTTTATAATTACCCCAAATGGTTAACCGTTTTATATCCGGGTTCCATTTGGGGTTTTTTTCGTCCAAAACGTAAAGTGTTGTATTTAACATTCGACGACGGCCCGTCGGTTGTAGCTACAAATTATATTTTAAACTTATTGGAACAATACAGTGCTAAGGCCACTTTCTTTTGTTTGGGAGAACAGGTGGTGAAGGAACCGTCATTGTATCAAAAAATACTGGCTATGGGGCATGGAATTGGAAATCATTCTATGACGCATCCTAGAGGATGGCTTACAGACAACATCACTTTTTTGAAAGATGTTGAAAAAGCCAGTCAATACATTCATTCAAAATTCTTCAGGCCACCCTACGGAAGTTTAAAGTTTTCACAACATACAGCATTAAAAGAATTGGGCTACACCACTGTTTTTTGGTCGTATGTGACTTACGATTTTGAAAAGGATATTCCTATCCATAAAATAATTCGTAAAATGAAACAGAAAGTCCGCTCAGGCGATATTATTGTATTTCACGACAGTGAAAAAGCATTTCCACAATTGCAATTATTACTGCCAGAAACACTTGCTTATTACAGCAAGAAAGGGTTTGTTTTTGAGATAATTCCTAACCAAAAATAGTCAGACAGTTTATAATTCTAATTTTTTTGCCTTCCTCCCTTGCACTTCGACTTCGCTCAGCAACCAAGGGAGGACCAAGGTGGGTGATTTTATGTAAATCTTATTGATTTCGGTATTTCCTTGGTAATATTAACAAATAGTTTGTAAAT
>JAWWDX010000060.1:0-12835 GCA_033719695.1 Putridiphycobacter sp. | reverse complement strand
TGCTGTAGGCTTTAAACATATCTTTATTTGAAAGATTTTGCAAAGCAAAATTATAAGATGCTTCAGATAATTCTTGTCTTTTATTTTTATCAGCTAGTAATTTTTTAATTGCAGTTCTATAATCGTCAATATTTTCAGGTTCCACATAAACACAATATTTACTGCTTAGAATATTGTTGATGCCTTTTACATTACAAGCAATTATAGGTAATTTACTTGCTTGAGCCTGCATCAGTGCTATGCTATTTGTTTCACCAAAACTTGCCATTACAAAAATATCTAATTCTGAAAGAAGTTTAATCACTTCATTTTCACTTAATAAACCGAGCCAATGGATGTTTTTACTTATGTATTTTACTTCCAAACTGTGTTTTAAAGGGCCATCACCTGCAATGTACAAATCACCACCTTCTATTGAATTGAAGGCCTTTAAGAGGGTCTCATGATCTCTGAAATTATTTATACGAGATACGACACCAATTTTAAGTTTATCGTTATTTCTAGGGTATGTCGATTGATAAACATCTAAATCGATACCAGTTTTTATAATTTTATTTTTATTTTTCTGATAGAATAGCCTTGTATATCTTTTAATTTCAGAGTTATAACTTCTGCTTAATGACACCACAAAATCAGCTTTAAGTTGTGCGATAACCGACCATACCCATTCCTTTTTTGTTTTTAGTTGGTTTGATTGGTGTTCTACAAAGATTAATTTGGCTTGTTTATAAAGTGAGCATTCTACAATTATTGAATTGACGTGAAGTGTAATAACATTTGGCGTTTGTTTTTTTAGCAAGGCTAAAACTGCCTTTCTTGATTTAATATCAATACCTTGTGTTTTCTTTATGAAGTAAACTGAGTGTGCTAAAAGCTTTGCTTTTTCATATTGTGCTGTAGGTATATCTTCTATACCATAAAACAGTATTTCATGAGTGTAAATATTTGATTTGTCAGCTATTATTAAATTAAATGCATAGGCTGAAGTACCTCCCAAACCAGAGTAAATGATATGAAGAATTTTTTGTTTTACAGGCACAACACTTGATTTCTTAATTGAAAATTGTTTTTTTTAGAATAGCTATTGTTCGTCTTTTTAATAATTGCTGCGGCCTTTTTCTAAACCCCAAAAACCAATATTTTATGGCAAGTTTGTTCTGACCTTTAATGGCCGCTGACAGGCCAGCTAAGGTAGTTAATTCACTAAAAACATTACTTAGTATATCTGAAGAAATACTTGGGTCAGCTGTCAGATTTTTTAATAAAATATCTCGTGATTCAAGTATGACTTTAGGTGTTGCCATAGCCATAGATCTTTCATTATGGTGAATAATAGCTGATGTAACGGTATTAGAAATATTGATAGGATACCTTGACGAAAGCTTTAGTATCAGTTCCCAATCTTCTCCTATAGCTAATTGACGATTTTCGGTAAATGGAAATAGGTTTGCTATGTCCGTTCTTAGAAAAAACTGACAAGCAAATAAATTTTGTTTTTGAATTTGTCGAAGAATTTTGTTGGGCCGTAATACCTTCGGTTTTTTAACCCCATTCGCATCAATTTCTTCATAAGCACTTCTGAAAAACTCGGGGAACCCTAATTTTTCAAGTGTTAAGTAAGCGTGCGATAGGTGGTTTGTATATATTTTATCATCTGAATCTAAAAAAAACACATATTTGCCTATCGCGTTTTTTACTCCTGTATTTCTGGCTTTTCCTCGTTCACCGTTCTGTTGATAAATGTAATTTATGCGTACATCTTTATAGCTATTGACTAAATCTTTGGTGTGGTCTGTGCTGCCATCATCTACAATAATCAATTCAAAATCTGTGAATTTTTGATTAAGTACTGATTCTATAGTTTCACCAAGAAGATGTGCTCGATTGAAGGAAGGCGTTATGATAGAAAAGAATGCCACTTTTAATTGAAATTTTTATAAAGATACCCTAATATTCATTTAGTCATTTTTTAATTCAGCATTAGCGTACAATAATTTAGAAATTTGATTGATTTTCTTATCATAACTATTTTCAATCGCGAAATTCTGACGCGCTTTTTTTAATTCGCACGAATTATAGGTCGATAAATTATCAATTATTTTTGAAAACGAAGAAAGCAACTCCGCATCTGTTTGCACCATCTTAATAATATTACTATTAGTTTTCTTGTGTGCATCAATATAGTTGGAAAGTGTTATGTTTCCGGAGTAAAAGTATGCCATTAATTTATGTGGACTGCAATGTAAGCGTTCATTTTCTTTTTTAAACAGGACTAAATTTATATCACCTTTGTTGAGGTAAGTCATCAATTCAGCACCTGGTACACTGCCAATAAAGTAAATGTTTTTGGTGTTTTGTAATTCTTTTAAATCCTTTTGTTCAATACTGTTTTTTGATGCTAAATTAGATCCGCTTGTAGGTCCAATCATAATAAAATCGCAATTTGGATTTGCATGCGTTAGTTGTTTTAAAAGGCTATAGTTTATGTGTCTATGGAAATTACCAGTGTAAATTGCTTTTATGTTATTGTTGCCTGGCATTTTCTTTTCAACTATTTTTTGATATCCACCAATATCTGCTGCATGAGGAATTAAGTGTCCAGTTCTGTATGCTTTGTGTTCCTCCAAAATTAAGTCTGCAACCCCAAGAAAACAGTCGGAACTTAAAATAATTGATTTTTCATATTTTGCATTCGGATGGAAATCTACCGTATGATAGATTGTTTTTTCAGATTCCCATACACGTTGGTCAAAAAACCGATAAGGATCAAAAGACCAAATAATGTCGAACTTTTTTATGCCTATTTTCTGCTGTATTCTTTTAGCTTGCACCCTATAAAAAAAGGACTGTAGCCATTTTGGAAGTTGATTTAAACGTGGCATTATATTTAAATAGTCAACTTCAATTAGGTTTTCCGATATCGGTTTAATTTTGCAACTAATCCCTTTCCACGGCTTTAGTGAAAAACCTTTTGGTGGATTAAGAAAATACACAGTATTATTTTTTGCTAAGTAATTTGCGTAATGATGTTTGGAAACAAAATTGATTCCCCAAGGTTCAGGTGATATGAGTAAAATGGTTTTATTTTTCACTTGATACTTCTAAAAGGGTATGATAGAACAGAGCTCCAACGCTAGTTTTGTTATATGTTGAAATGCAATTATCTGATATTGCTTTAAAGTTATAGTTTTTATACTGAGCGATTATTTTTTCCATAGCATCTTTCCATTTTACCACTTCCATTGAGTCTACAAGAATGCCATTTTTCTCATGAATAAAATCTTTCATACCTCCTATATTTGTGGCAATAACGGGTGTACCTGTTGCTAGTGCTTCTATGCAAATTGCTGAAAAAGTTTCATAATTAGATGATTGACAATAGGCGTTGGACAGGTGCAATAAATCCGCAACTTCCGACTTAGAAATTCGTCCTTTTAAAATTATTTTTTTCTCTAGACCCAACAATTTTATATGTTCTTTTATTTCTGTGTCTAACTGCCCTGAACCAGCTAAAATTAGTCTTGTATTTTTGTTTGATGCGCTTAATATCTGAAATGCATCAATTAATAGTATTGGATTCTTCATAGCGCTCCAATTGTTGATTGAACAAAAAGTAAAAGGCCTTTCTATGTCTTTCTTTTTATAATTGAAAGTAGTGTCATCAACAATATTAGGAACAACATTAAAATCTAAATCTGGCTTGTTTGCGAATTTTCTAATATCTTCACCTAACGCCTTTGAAACAACAATTAAAGGCATGCCACTATGGAAAATATTGGCAATTCGTTTTCTGCCACTGCTGCTTTCTGACAGGTTAAAATTGGTATGATAAGCCGACCATTGTTCAGCTAGAACAAATTGAATTAAAGGGTATTTTTTCTTGAGTTTTTCAATGCCAATGGCGTTAGGGTATGTTATGTACATAACAACAGTTGTGTACTTTGCTGCATACTTATTCAGGTGTAAACTTATTCTCTTAAAAGCAATCTTCTCTTTTAATATCCATTTGTCTACTAATGGTTTTATACTCTGTCTTTCAACTGAAATTCCAGAATATGAGTCAGCTTCAATTTTATTTTCGCTTCCAAATAATAGGTGAAGGACTGAATTTTCACAAAATTGCTGTAAAGCTTCAATATGACGAGCAATAAAGATGCCTTCAATAGGGTTTTTCGGATTTGGAAACCAAGGAACGATATGAAGGACTTTTAAATTCATTTTTTGATAAATAAAACGTAGATTAATTGCTCTAATCTATAGGCAATTCTATAAATAATCTTTTGACTTACCCACATGAAAGCTTTCATTGGCAATACTTTAATTAAAACGCTTTGAGTCAAAGTTCCTAAACCAATTCTATCTTTTTTGGCTAACTCAGAAAATTGTAATTTTATTTCAGATGACTGCATTTCTTTCCATAAATAATTAATCAGTTCGCGATAAGTATATCGGTATTGGCGAAGTTTCAATTGCCTACAAATTGCTTTATCTGTGTCGTATAAGCTATAAATAAATGCTTTTCCTTTAAGCATTTTTGCATGTTGGAAATGAATACCTCCGGGGTGAATTCGATAATAAACCTCTCTTGAAGGCGAGCCGTAAATAGTTTTGACCGACTTTGCAATTCTCATCCACATTTCCCAATCTTCTGTGCCTCTCACGGTTTCATCTTCCAAAAAAAAACCTACTCTATCAAACAAACTTTTTTTAACTAATACAGTATTAGTATTAACGGAACATGACGAGTATAATACTTGAAAAAAATCGCTACCTGTTGTTAAGCCTGTAACCCAATCATAAGTTTCTAACTTGTTTTCTTTATAAGGGTGGTAGAAGTAGCCAAGTCCGTACAGAAAATCAGGTTGATACTTTTGTATTGACTCAAACTGTAGTTCTAATTTTTTAGGTAGCCAAAGGTCATCCGAATCTAAAAAGGCAATCCATTGTCCGTTACTTTGTTTTATCCCTAAATTTCTTGCAGATGCCTGCCCGCCGTTGGTTTTGTAATGGTAGAAAATGCGCTCGTCTTGTTTTGCATATTTTTTGCAAATGTCAGCTGACGAGTCTGTGGACCCGTCGTCAATTAATAAAAGTTCCCACTCTGAATACGATTGTGCCAAAACAGACTCAATTGTTTCGGCCAAAAAGTTTTCAGTATTATAAACAGGGACAATAATGCTAACTAGTTCATTCATTTATGAATTGCAATAATGTTTTGGAACTTAAATATTTCATGAAATGGTTCCCATGCATTCAAGGGTATGAGTCTGTTTTCATCAAGTCTGTATATGTCAAAGTCTACCAATACGTCGTAAAAATCTTTTAAAAAACGACGCTTAACCACATTCACTTCATTGAATTCGAATTGAATTATGTTTATGGCATGGTTTTGAATTAAGTGCTTGGCACCAAGTATGGCTTCAAGTTCGTAACCCTCAACATCTATTTTTAAAAAATCAATGCTACTGATGTTGTTCAACTTTGCATAGTCATCTAAGGTTATCACATCAATTTTTTCGGAGTTAAGGTCATGTGAATTGGCAATTACTTTTAGTATTTCAGCATTCGAACTTGCTTGCTCACTAGTGGGATTGGCCGAATTAAAAAACAAGTCGATTTGTTCATTTTTTTCGCCTATTCCTTTATTGACAATTGTCGCAAATTCACCACAGTTTTTTAAAAGAACTTTATAGGTGTTAGGATTTGGTTCAAAGGTGTGGATTTGCGAATTAGGGAAATGTTTGTGAAGTAAAGTAGTATATACGCCTATATTTCCACCAACGTCAATAAAAGTTGGTTTTTCACCGACATTTTTTTTTAAAAAGGAGGCCACAAAGAATTGTTCTCCTGAGGCAGCGAATGAATGTGACTTTAGAATACCATTCTCGGCATACCCAATTTTAATTAAATCTAATTTTAAAGCACGGGCGATTACTTTAATTAGCCATACGCCTAATAGGCCAATATTAAATTTAATTTTTTTTAGCATAAATCGTTGTCTTAATCCAATTCGTTACAACCCTATAATTTATAAAATCAAGACGAATTAGAAACCAAATGTACAGAATAAGCAGAAGAGTTTTTATTCCCAACAGTGAAATATAATTGAGCGAAATAAATTGGTCGACATAACTGCCAAATACGTAGACTATAATAAATACAGATAGTACTAGACTGGTTTTGCTTTTTGGAAAAACTAGTGTGTAGAGCTTTTGAGAAATAATAAACAGAATACTGTTATTGAATAAAGTGCTGACGAGTGTAGCGCAGGCAGCCCCAAATATGCCATAGATTGGAATTAAGTAATAGTTTAGTGCAATGTTTACAGATGCTGAGGCGATAACAATAAGTGCAATTAAGTATGTTTTACCTTTGATGTGTAATCCTGGAGAAAACAACCCCATACCTGATATTAAAATTGAAAGATAGAAAACGGGCATTAATGTGCTGGCCGAATAGTAATTTGGTTGCGTGAAAATATAAAGTGTTTCGTACGAAAAGTACGCAAGTAATAAGCCTCCAAAACTGCCTACAGCCAAAAAAAGTCTAAATATTCGCCCCAGATTTTCTTTTGTGCCTTCGTTTTTATGTTGTTCATAAATAATTGGTGCTAAAGCCGATTGAAATGATACGATAATGATGGTTACTATAGATGTAAATTTAAAGGCCATGTCATATATACCAACTTCTGCCAGTGCGCCTGTCATTTCTTTTATAAAAATACGGTCAGTAAAATTTAAAATAAGGTATGAAATGGCCGCAGGAATTAGTGGAGAACTGAACTTTAAAAGTTTTTTTAACTCGAGTTTTCCAAGATACAGAATTAGGTAATCTTTTAAAAAATAGATCTGCATCATAATCATTATAGGTGTAATGACTAGCGAAGCCATGTAAATACTATCAATTCTGTAGTCTAAAACAAAAGCAAAGCATAAAATGAGAAGTATATTTAGAATTGATTGTAAAAATGTTGTTAGTGTATACGCCTTTGTCATTCGTAAAAACTTTAATTGTACACTTAATGTGTAAAATAAGCCATAAAGGAATATGGCAACCAAACTTAAAATGAATGTAGAGTTTTTTATGCGTTCATCTTCCGATAATAATTCAATAATGCTGTCTTGAAAATAAAGTCCTAGAACCAAGAAAAGGGTGTATGACAAAAATGTGAACCAGAAACCAGTCGACCCAATTTTTTGTTTGTCTTTTATAGTTAAATCTGCTTCTGCAATAAATCTTCCAACACCTTGATATATTTGGAATGAAAACAGAGCAGCACTCATTGCTCCCACAATTCCTAGCATTGCTAAAATACCGTATTCGGCTTGTGTAAAATAACTTGAGTAGAATGGGATTAATAGCAAGCCGATACCTTTGGTTAGCATATTTGCTAGAGTATACAGTCCACCATCTTTCAATAAATCCCTTAACATGTCAGCGTTTTATTTGCCATCAAATATATGCTTTTGAATTGATAACATTTTGTTTTTTCTAGTCGTTTAGCTTAATCTAGAACAAATCTGAGCGTTTGCTTAGCATGATTGTCAATGGTTTCAATCGGCGACATAAATCCAGATAAATTAGCCGTTTCTGTTAAGGTTGTTAGATTTGAACTGTTAACGCGTCCATAGCCAATTACGGGTATAATAATGTCTAAAAATCGCCATTCATAATCGGGTTCTTTAGGTATTAAAGTTGTGAATGGTTCTAACCCAATTTCGTCAACTGGACCAAAGTAAACAAAATCACCCTCATAATACTCTACATTTTTGCACGCAGCTATATCGTTTGCTAAACCACCAATAAGAATGTTTGTGTAAGTTGTTTTTAATGTTGCTATGTCTTCATATTGACGGCATATAAATGCTTTACAGCTAATTGGACTATTAAGTATTTCAATTGAGTCGGTTATGATGTTTATGCAATAGTCGGTTAATAGCTTATTAACAAGGATTAAATCTTTGCGCAGTGCCATCATGTCGCCACTAAGCCAAAGCCACTTAATTTTATAGTTTGACAGTAGCAAACAAGCATTTTCTAATGCCTTTACTGATGTATAATTTACCTTGCTATGAAGACCAAATGTAGCTGTCATTTTTAATCAATTTTGAAAGTTTGATCAATAGGCTCCCATAGCTCAATTTTGTTGCCTTCACTATCCAAAATATGAATGAATTTACCATAGTCATAGGTTTCCAATGTGTCAACAATGGTCACGCCGTTTTGTTTTAGTTTTTCTACCAGTCCCTCTAAGTCTTGCACACGATAATTAATCATATAAGCCTGATTTGAAGGTTTAAAATATGATGTGTCTGCTGAAAATATACTCCATTGTAAGTAATTAATGTCTTTAGGATTTATTAGATTTCTGCTCGAAAACATGGTGCCATATTGGTCTGTATTCAGGCCTAAATTGTCGGCATACCATTGTTTGAGTTTTTCGGGATCTTTACCTTTAAAGAATACGCCGCCAATGCCTGTTACTTTTGGATTGTCATCTTTGGTTCTGTGTGCATCCAAGGCCAATAAATCCGACACTACTTCCAATTCAAAGTCGGTAGATGAACTTTCGCAGGCGGCTTTCATTTGCTGACTGTAATTAGTTGCGGTCTCAGGTAAATTTTTCCCTGAATTTTGCCAAATCTCTTTGCTTGGCCATTGTGCGTACGCTAAAAAGTTGACATCATCAATTCTATGCAAACGAGAACCATAGCTACCTTCATACTCATAGATTAATTTAGTTAATTCTTCCCAATTATTAATAAACTGTTCTGTTTTATCGGGAATTACTTTGAATTTGTAAATGACGGTGAACATAGGCTAAAAAAGGTAAATTTAATATTTATCGGGTAATTTACCTTTTTATTTTTAGGTTTGTCATAATCAAAAGCAAATGGTCAGAACGTATTCGAATCAGTGGCAGCATTATGAGTTATTAGATGCAGGAGACAACAAAAAATTGGAACGTTGGGGAGATGTAATTACCATTCGACCGGAAAGGAATGCATACTTTAAACCTGTTTGGGAAGCAAAAAAGTGGCAGCAGATGGCACATTTCGAATTTATAGAGAACACATCTACCAAAGGTGTGTGGCATGTTTTGGGGTGCGATTTACCAAAAAACTGGCAGATTTCATTTAACAACTTACAGTTCAATTTGCAACTCACAAGTTTTAAGCATGTAGGCTTGTTTCCTGAGCAACAAAACAACTGGGAGTTTATTCAAAAGCACCTTAAACCAAACGACCGTTTTTTAAATCTTTTTGGTTATACTGGTGCAGCTAGTATCGCAGCACGACAAGTTGGTGCAGATGTTTTTCATTGCGATTCAGTCCGACAAATCAATTCATGGGCGAAGCAAAATATGGAAAGCTCAGGTTTAAGTGACATCCACTGGGTGCTTGAAGATGCCTTAAAATTTGCTGTGCGTGAAGCCAAACGAGGGAACAGGTATAGCGGGATCATTATGGACCCGCCAGCATTTGGGATAGGAGCAAAGAAAGAAAGGTGGAAAATTGAACAAAGGTTCCCTGAATTGGTTGCTGTTGCGGCCAACTTACTGCAGCCAGACGGATTTTTAATAACCAATACTTACTCCCCCAGGTTAACGGAGAAAGACATAGCTCCAATAGTTCGTACTTATTTTCCAAATAAACATGTTGAAATTTCAAAACTAAGTTTAAAAACTACCACTGGAAAAACCATTGAGTATGGTGAGCTGACTCGCGTATTGTAATTGTTTAGCGTTTGTTTAATGCTCTAATAACAGTTCTTCTATTAATACTGTAGGCCTTTTCCTTTTCCGCTAGTGTTTCCATTTTTGCAATTTCTTCAGTTGAAATAATAGGTGTACTTTCACCCATTCCTTTGGGAATAAGTTGACCTTTTGAAACACCAAAAAATTCTTCAAGAGAATGGACTGTATTTTTGGCTCGTATTTCTGTTAATTTTAAATTTGCTTCATCATTTCCCCTCTGCTCAATATGAACTTCATATAAAAATGACCAATCCTTGTGCTTGTTTAGGAATTTTGCTAGTTCTCTAAAAAGCGCAACATCTTCCTTTTTGTCGCCTTGTCTAATATCACCTCGAAAAGAAGTACCTGCTCTAAATATAATCTCTGTTCCCTTTTTTACTACTGTTGGGTAGTTAGTTTGAGCCAAAAATGAGGACAAGAGAATGATGGCAATAGTCGCTGATGCTAACCTCATAAATTCAACTTTAAGTAAACGGGGTAGTGGTCTGAATAGCCACCATAGTATTTGTTCCCACCATAAGTTCTACTCGGTACTTGATTGCCGTCTTTATGGGTAAATGTATTGCTTTCCGTTTTATGTATGTGAGCGCTTTTTTCTGTTAACTTAAAAGTAGCGTTCCGCATGGCACTATTCGACACAATTACTTGGTCAAAAACTAACCAATCGCCTTGATGATTTACTGTGCCGTAATCTGAGTGTTCAAATTGACGACTTAAATTCGCAAAATCATTTTTCATTAAGTATTCTTTTACACTTTTATCTGATGGTTCGTCGTTAAAATCGCCTAAAATAAAAATATTAGCTTCTGGATCAACTTCCAAAACAGCATCAATTTTGGAGCGCATTATTTTGGCGGTTGCAATTCGTTTAGGCTCTGTTTCAAAAGTGCCAGCTCGTCTGCTCGACCAGTGAGTAAAATAGATGGTGGCTTTTTTACCATTACTAAAGGTGCCTTTAATTTCCAAG
The DNA here is from genome assembly GCA_033719695.1 of Putridiphycobacter sp. GTDB lineage: Bacteria > Bacteroidota > Bacteroidia > Flavobacteriales_D > Crocinitomicaceae > Putridiphycobacter. Next base: position 2,111 of record JAWWDX010000060.1, on the reverse strand, counting down.
ATATCTCTTGTATTCGGTCGGTCCATTCCAGGCAGCGTAACGGGTGTAAATGTATAGGAATCAACCTTAAAAAACTCCGGGCGATAGATTGCGGCGACATCTATCCCTCTGCCATCATGATTATCTTTGTGAATGATTTTATAACCAGCATCTTTCAAGCGTTTGTTGGCAAGCAAATCTTGAAGAACCGTATGGTTTTCTATTTCAGAAAAACCCATAACAGCAGGCAAAAGGTCTTTGTGCATGGTGCTTATCATTTCAGCAATTTTTTCTAGCTTATCGTCATAGCGCTCCTGATTCCAATTTTGGTAGCCATCTGGCGTAAAATCTTCATCATTTGTTCTTGGGTCGTCGTAAATGTCAAACAAATTTTCAACATTGTAAAAACCAATGATGGTTTCATTGATGGTATTGTTTAAAGGCATATCGTTTTTTGGTTCGACGGTATGAGATCCGTCATTATTGAATAATAGGTAAAAAAGACCACCAATTAGAAGGATGATAAAAGGGGCGATTTTATTTAGTTTCACAGGAGCTTTCATTTATTATACAAATGGAATTTGGGCCTTCGTTGAACAAAAGATCAAGAATACTTAAATTGTTCACAAAGCCATATCGTTCCGTAAAGGTTTGTATATAGTTATAACCAAAAAAGTCACTTTGTTTTTTAGGACTCAATACGTCTCGTAAATCAAGTGTCGATTCTGTTGGCTTAAAATTACCAATTACTGGTGAGCTAACAAGGCCAATTTTAGTCACTAAATGTAAAGTTAATGCTGAAGTTAGCGCGTGAAGGTACTTGTAGTCTGTTTCTAAAATGACCCTAATGGCATCAATATAAAATTCAAAATAAGGTGTGCGATTGTAGCAGCTCTCAAGTGTTTTTAAGTGAACCTGACGCCAGTTTTCTGCTTCAGATATCATCACTTCTTCTGTTTTAGTATGCTGTCCATTGGGTCTTATAACGGGTACTGATAGATTTAATGGTCCATTAGCGCCTAAAACAACACATCTATTTCTATAGGTCTGCTTCTGGTAAGTTTCTCCTGTATCAATCTGAATGGAAGGATCCTGTGCAATGTGCCAAAAGTACTCAACGTTGCCAAAATAGGCAATAGGGAGTAAAGTAGACATTACTTTATTTTTTGGAACACGCGATCCCATCTGATACCACCAAAATAACCTTTTTCATCAGTAGACATCCATATAAAGGCTGCACGGCCTACAATATGATCTTCTGGTACAAATCCCCAAAATCTTGAATCAGCAGAATTATTTCTATTATCGCCCATCAACCAATAATAATCCATTTCAATGGTGTATGTCTCTACTTTTTCTCCATCAATATAAATGCCATCTTCTTTTTCTGCTAAAGAATGGTGTTCATAGGCAGTAATGATCCTGCGGTAGATGGGTAAAGTTTTGTGATTTAATTCAACAACGTCTCCCTTTTTAGGAATGCGTAACGGACCAAAATTATCTTCTGTCCAGTCATATTGAGGGTCATTTGGGAAAATAGGCATATAAGTTGAGCCGCCCATTTCTAAAAATTTTCTGTAGTAGCCTTTCTGCTTAATGTCTATATGCAAATTTGGGTTTGCTAGTTTTGATTTTGTATACTGCTCTGCTGTTAAAGGTACTACTACTTCGCCGCTCAAATTGCTGCTTACTTCACTGTAGCGACAATTAAAGTTTTTACGGTAGTAGGCATCTAATCGTTGGTAGCGATTATAGTCGTCCTCTGTTCTAATTTCAAAACGTTCATGCTTTTTCCCCTCTAAATAATAGCTGTATTGCATTTCAGGGGCTTTCCAAGCTAATTCTCCATCTACATAGAGTTCTTTATCTTTTATTTCAATGGTTTGCCCAGCAACGGCTGTTGTTCGTTTTATGTAATTTTCACGCTTGTCAACCGGTCGGGTAAGGATACCATTAATTGGGGTGTACGGCTTGCCTTCGTCAGGCCGTGAATACACTTTATTGTTTTTTATGAAACTATTGCGTGCACGGTTCATAAAATGTGCGTAGTGTTTTTCAAAATAATCTAAATTGCGACGTTCTTTTAAAGCAATTAGGTATGCCTCATCCCTCAATATCTGCTCATACGTATG
>JAWWDX010000059.1:0-12893 GCA_033719695.1 Putridiphycobacter sp. | reverse complement strand
TTCCGATCTTAGCGTATGCTATTGAAAATGGTATTGGGATGATTCATTGTGAAGGTTTGCAAGAAATCATTGCTGTTAATGAAATCGCTGCACAAAATCACAAGGTTGTAAATGTGGCTTTGAGACTTAATCCAAACGTCAATGCCAATACACATGAAAAAATAACAACAGGCTTGAGCGAAAACAAGTTTGGATTTTCGAATTTGGAATTACAGAAGTTAATGAGAATACAATTCGAACTGACCAATTTAAATATTGTAGGATTGCATTTCCACATTGGCTCTCAAATCAGAGATTTGTCAATTTTTGAGCAATTGTGTCACCGAATCAATGACTTTACAGTTCTTTTTGAAACGAATTTCAACAAAATGACCTATTTAAATGTTGGTGGCGGTCTTGGTATTAATTATGATGCGCCGGACACTGAACCTATTGCCGATTTTGAAGCTTATTTTTCAGTTTTTGAGCGAACCTTAACTTGTGACACTGAAAACATCCATTTCGAACTTGGACGTTCAATTGTAGCGCAGTGCGGACAACTTGTTACGAAAGTGCTTTATGTCAAAGAGTCGGATACCAAAAACTTTGCAGTTGTGGACGCTGGCATGACGGAGCTTTTAAGACCGGCTTTGTATGATGCCTTTCACCAAATATCATATACTGGAATTGCATTTAAGTCGGATTTACAACCATATGATATTGTTGGACCTATTTGCGAGTCGAGTGATTGCTTGGGGAAAGCACATTTGTTACCTGAATTACACAGAGGCGATTTATTGGTGATAAAAAGCTGTGGTGCTTACGCTGAATCTATGCGTTTGCAATACAATGGTAGGGTGCAAACGGAAGCTGTTTGCCTAGCAGGATAGTCACTATCGTATAAGCATTGGACAGCAGGTTTAGAACTGAACGTTTTTCTTGCGCTTGTACCTTTCTTTTTTGGATTCGTCTAGGTCTTCATAAAGGATTTCAAAGTCAAGTTCTCCAACCACCAAAAACTCTGTTCTTCGGTTGAGTTGTCGACCAGCTGGATTATCTCTACCATCAGGAAATTCGTTAGGCGCAATTGGACTGGTTTCACCATATCCTTTATATTTTAGCCTATTTGGTGGTATGCCTTTGTCTGTTAAATAGGTTACCACACTCTTGGCACGCCTATTAGATAGATCCATATTGTAGGCGGCTTTTCCCTTACTATCGGTATGAGAGGAAATTTGTACAACAATGTTAGGTTGATCAATCATTAATGCTAAAAGGGTGGTGTCAATGGTAATTTTAGCACTAGGTGTTAATTTGTCACTGTCGAATTCATACAGTACGCCCTTTAAAACTACAGGTTCAAGTGGGATTTTTTTTAGGTAAAAATCCTGCACAAGGGTAGTGGACTCCACAATTTCTTTGGTGCTAATTTCAACCTGCTGTTTGTAGTATCCTTTTTTTACTGCTTCAATTATGTATGTGTACCCTTGGTCGAGGCCAAAATTATAAGGAACATAAGAAAACGCATTTTTACTGACCATTACTTTATGGTCATTTAGTGAATCTTTTAAATAAACATTTATCTGATAGTCTGTTACTTCATTCGATTCATCAAACAACTTTCCTTTTAGGTCTATTTTTATGAATTTTGAAAATTTAAATTCATAAATATCATCACAGCAAGTTTCGTTTAATAAAGCCGTACCACCGGGTCTGTTCGAAACGAAGAAACCACCACTTTTGTCTATATTTAGCACAAAATCAAAGTCGTCGTATGATGAGTTAATGCCTTTCCCTAAAATTTCAATTTCATTCCATCTTCTTTTTTCTCCAGAAGTTTTGTACACGTCATAGCCACCGTAACCCATTCTGCCGTTTGAACTGAAATAGAGAGTGCGCGTTGATCTATCATAATACGGCGTGACTTCATCACCACGCCCATTAAGTTTGGCACCCATATTTTTGGGTGTTTTAAATTCCTTTTTTCGAGTATTATATTCCGTATACCACAAATCTAATCCACCTTTTCCGCCGGGCCTATTACTCACAAAATAAAGCACTTCGGCATTGGTTCTTGAATCGTAGCCAATAGCAGGTTGAGTTGTTGTATAATTGGGTAGATTGATACTTTCATTCATTTTGGTGGCTACAGCCCACTTATCAAATAGTTTGTTGGCAAAATAGAGTTCACAAACTGTTTCATTTTTCCAATTTTTATGACATATAGTAAAGTAAATTTTATCTTTGTTTTCAGATATTGCAGCGTTACCAACATGGGCATTGTAGGTGTTGAAAGGGCCCATCAGTTCGCCTTGGTTTATCCATTCGTTACCTATTTTTTTAGCGATATAAAATTTACGCAACGGAATCTCCATGCTGTCGTGTGCAGACAAATTATAGTAGTCGAGGCCTTCAACATTTAGCGATCCAAATATAATGGTGTTTTCATCCAATACTACTGGCGAGAATTCTACATGTGGTTTGTTGATAGACTTAGGTAAATTCGTAACAACAGCCATTGGTATGGAATCTGTCATTGACAGTGCATAATCACACGTGAGTAGGCCATTTTTATATTGATCGCGATAATAGATATCGTCTACATACCGTGCTAGTTTTTTAAAAATTAAATAGTTTTCTTTTGCTTTACTGTATTTTTCTTGGGCAACCTGCATTTCAGCTAGATAAAATACGGCAGTCGGGTATTTTTGAGCATGCGATTTGGTAATTTTTGAATACCATATTTCTGCCTCCGCATAGTTTCTAGTATACCTATAAAGTTCAGCAACCTGGAATGTAACATCCGTATTTTTTGGCTTTCGTTTTGCCCACTCTAAATAATAATGCAAGGCAGTATAACCATCACCTAGTCTCATAGCGTTTTTAGCGAATCCCTTTAGTTGCTTTGTGCTAATGTCTTCAATTGGTTTTTCTTCTAATTGTCCTAAACCTGTTGAGGTAACACAAAAAATAAATACAAAGAAAAATACAGCTCTCTTTAATCTCATATCTTCTTTAGTATCTGTCGCATGGAATGGATAGTTTGGCAGGGTTATACAGCGGTGTAGTATAAACTAACGACCATTCAAGACTGGTTTTTTGACTATTTGTTTGACTGATTTCAGATAGGTTTACATCATAACTAAACCCTAGGTCAAATCGACTGATAGATAGGCCAATTGTTGGGATAAGAGCATCAAAATTTCGACCAACCCCACTGCGCATATGAACGCCAGCATAAACACTTTTAAAAGTTTTAGAGTCAAACTTTTTTCTGAAGTTTGAACCTACCACTAGGTCTTGGGTTTTGGTGGTCCACATATATAATAAGCGAGGCTCAATAACAACATCACTATTTAAAAACCAATTTAATTCAGAGAAAAAGACTTTTCGCATACGTAAGCGCTCAATAAAAATGGCGTTGTAACTGTCTTTAGGGCGGTTAACATGAAAAAGAGAAAATCCTACGGTTGGTTCTAGTTTCGCATACTTTCTTGTCCATAAAAGCCCTAAGCTTGCGTCCATATATGATTGATTGGGTGCTAAGGCTGTTTCTCCATTAAATACATTGGTTTCAAATTCTCCAGTGTTATAAACCCATTGACTTGGGAAAGATTGCGTTGAAAAATCCGTGCTTCGCATAATGGCACCAATTTGAATACCGGCTCTAATTTTGTGTTTGCCTAGTCTTTTGGTGTACGCCGCATTTAGCAAAAGTTTGTTGGTTTTCTGGCCAAAAACGGTATATTGATCATCATTGAATAAGATGCCAATATCAATTTCGTCGGTATAAAAAAAGAATTTTTTATCGAAGGCTAAAAATATTGTATTGATAGGGGTTCCTACCTCGCTCCATTGACTTCGGTAATTTGCTGTTAATTGATAGTTCCCAGAATAGCTTGCTGCATGAGCGGGATTAAGATTCATTTTATTGGTGTAGAATTGCGACAAATGTAGGTCCTGCGAATACATTACAAACGAGGTAAATGCAACTTGTAGGAGTAAAAATGCTATTCTCATATCACCACATTTTTTGACTAGAACTCAGCCAAACATCTACCATTTTCCGATACTGCCCATAGGTAAAAAAACACCTATGTGGATAGTTTGACATAATATTACCAACTAAAGGATTAAAATAATCACCATTGGCATCTAGTCCTTGGTAAATAAAGTCAGGAATTCCTAAACTAAGCCAAGGGAAACCACTCAATAAATAAAATGGGTCAGCTGGGGTATCACAGATGGAATCACCAGCTGAAGCGCAATTACTGCCATCTGCTAGTTCAGCATTGGCGAACTGAGAACCTTCCCACGTATTGTATAAACCAAAAAAATGTCCAAACAAATGCGCAATATCTCCTGAATTAAAGGTTTTAGCTGCTACTAATCCACCAGAACTAAGACTATCAATTCCACCGAGTGTCGCATAGCCCTCGCCCATAGCCACGGCACCGGTAAAAAATAAATTAATACGATTGGCTTCGCAGTAGGCAGCTTCCATTAATGGAAACTCATTAGGCGAAAACTCGTCATAATTATAATTGCTAATGTATCTGAATTCACAAATTTCAAATGCAATACAAATGGAATCAAAAATGGCATTAACACCATCTATTTTGGTTTGAATTTCGGTTTCAGTAATGTTTGGATTGCCATTGTAGTCATACACCACATGCACAATAATGCCAAATTTTTTTTGAAGGCAAGGCAGTGGCTCATGGGTAAATTGCCCCATAGCTATTGTACTCAAAAATGTCATCACATAGAAGGCAAACCACTGCTTTAGTTTCATAAAAATATCAATTGTTATCAAGGCGACTCTTTTCAAATATAGTTAATTTAATTGTATGATTATTATTTTTTTACGTAAATTAGCACAAAGTCGTTTGGTCAATAAAATACAAATGATTTCATAAATCTGACTGTTGAGATGAAGAGTGTATTTTTATTTTTTGCTGTTTTATTTCTCCTGGGTGCAAAGCATCTGTCTGCGCAAACGGCCAGTACAGTGGAAGGTTGTTTACCTTTGACCGTTAATTTTACGGCACCAACAGGCTATACAACTTATTTTTGGGACTTTGACGACGGTTCTACGGCTAATATTGCCAATCCAACGAATGTTTTTTTGACTGCCGGAACTTATATAGTCACCTTTAGAGAAATGGTAGGCAGTCCGGTTGTTGGTACCATTACTATTTCGGTATACAATAAGCCAGTACTAACTTATACCAGTACTGCTACAGAAGGGTGTATTCCATTAACTATAGGGTATACCAATACTACTACTTTAAACAATGGCATTACATTAACTGGTACGTCTTGGGTATTTTCCAATGGGGCTACATCTGCTGGCAATTCAACCCAAGCTATTTTTACAAATGCAGGCTCTTATGGATTATCTCTTGCTATTACAACTAATTTGCCGTCTTGCAATACCAGTCAGCAATTTAACGATATTGTAACGGTAGCTAGCAACCCTATTGTTGGTTTTACAACAAGTCCAAACCCCGCATTTTCTTGTACTGCACCACTAACAGTTTCTTTTACAAATAATTCAAGTTCGGCGTGGGGACCGTTAACCTACAATTGGACTATGGGTAACGGTAACACATCAACAGCTATCAATGCTCCTAATCAAACTTATCAAAATGGAAATTATACGGTTCAGCTAACCGCAACCGATACTATAGGTTGTACTAACACATTCAGCAAGCAGGTTAATGTTGGTGGACCTGTAGCTAGTTTTTCAATTAGTGATACGGTTTGTTTAAATGAAATAGCTGATATTGTCAACTTATCTTCGCCAGGTTTTTACAATTGGACATTTGATCCGTCAGTCGTTTTTGTACCTGGTTCCAGTAATAATTCTCAAAACCCGCAAGTGGTTTATACAACAGGCGGCTATCACACAATTAGCTTGGCTATAGGTGGGGGACCTTGTCCGGATGATACCTCAATTACGTTTTTTGTAGAAGAGGTTAATCCAACCTTTACCGTAGCCCCTGTTTTTTCCTGTTCTGATCCTTTAACCGCCACATTTACGCCAAACGATTTAAACGGCGCATACTATAGTTGGGTGTTTGGTGGGGATACTATTGTTAACTCAGATATTATGATTCCAACACACAACTTTACGGCTGCTGACACACATACGTATACCATTAATAATGCCGTTTCAATTCCAATTGTGTTGCAGTATACAAGTGCTGCAGGATGTTCAGATACGTCAGTGCAATTTGTGACCATTCATAAGCCCAATGCACTTATTTATCCATCTGTAACAGACGGTTGTGTGCCCCTAACCGTTCAATTTGATGAAAGCAGTACTGCCTTTTCTGATATCATAAACTGGGAATGGCATTTTGGGGATGGCACCGTTTATACAGATTCAATAAGTGTTGATACAAGTCATACCTATACAGCAGTAGGCGACTACTATCCCTACATAATTATTACAACCGATAGTGGGTGTGTAGATACGTCATACCTAGTCCCCATTCATGTGGGAGATACATTGAGTCCTAGTTTTTCTGTTTCCACAACAACACTATGCCCTGACGATTCTGTTTCGTTTGCAGATATTACTACAGGACTTTATGCCGATAGTATTGATACATGGCATTTCTATTCAGACAACTCAAAATTATTCAGTTGTTTTGGTAGTCCGAATGCAACATGGGCTTATACCGATTCCATAGGCACTCATGATGTTACCATGATGGTAGGGTATAATGGTTGCTACAGTGAATCTACCATTACCAATGCCATTACGGTAAACGGGCCAATAGCAGGCATAGATTATTCAATTGATTGTGACGTTCCATTTGATGTAAATTTCATCAACACCAGTCAAGGTGCTACCTCAGTTCTGTGGGATTTTGGAGATGGTAATACGTCAACCAACAACGATCCAACGTATACCTACGCAGCTACAGGCGATTATATCGTGACGCTTATTGCTAGTAATGCAACTTCCGGCTGTGCAGATGATACAGCCAGTATACTAGTGCACATACGAAATCTAGAAGCCAATTTATCAGTAGATTCAGTGCTTTGTGTGGATGTACTTTTTATGCTCGACGCGAGTAATTCTGTTGATGTTTATGATACCTGCCTTAGAGGTTATACGTATTACTATTTCGGAATTGATGAGCGGCCATTGATGACAGATACCAGCAGAAGAATGGTAGACTTTAGCGAAACTGGAGCTGTCGATATTATGCTAGTAGTGATGGATATTAACAATTGTACAGATACTGCTATCCGTCATGCTTATGTGTACGGGGTTGAAGCTGACTTTTCTTTGTCAGACACAACGGTATGCTTTCCACTTAATTTAACTGGTACAGATTTAAGTAGTTCCGATACCACGCTGGTGAGTTGGCAATGGTTTTTTCCGAGCGGACAGACGTCAACACAGCAAAATCCCACGGTTGTGTTAGACGGTACCATCATCAATGGGATGGATTCAACACTACTCATTGTAACAGATGCAGCAGGCTGCTCTTCGTACGATAGTTTAACGTTTGTAATTTACGACCCTGTTTCTACTATTGATGCGTCAAGTCTAGATGTTTGCACAGGAATGGCCGTTAATTTTCAAGCAACGGATTTCACAACTTATACCAACTTAAATTTTTCATGGGACTTTGGTAATGGCAATACCAGTAACATGCAGAACCCAACCACAGTCTATAATAGCACTGGCGTGTATACAGTAAACATGACTTATGATGAAGTGGGGTCTGGTTGTGGCGGAACTGAGACCCTGCAGGTAACCGTTGATGAATTCCCCACAGCAAGTTTCACGAGTTCGGTTGATACGGTCTTGTATATTTGTCCAGGTGAAAATGTTGTATTTACTAATACCTCGGTCATCAATTCAGGCTATACTTTTGCTTGGAATTTTGACAATGGCTCAACCTCTAACGTTCAAGATCCAGGGACAGTATTTACTGCAAACGGCACTTATAATGTGCAACTCATTGTTTCTACAGGTCCGCCTGCAGAATGCAGAGATACCATTATAAATAGCATTACCGTGCAAAGTCCAGAAGGCGACTTTACAACAAGTATAGGTAATGATACCATCTGTAAATTAGATATTGTTGAGTTTACCATTATAGACACGGCTTCGGTTGGACAATATTATTGGGATTTTGGTGACGGAACTGGTGCTGGCCAAGTGAGTCCAGTTTCTAATCAATATACATTTGTACCACCCTCAGGCCAAACTTTTGCCAAACTAATTATGTCAAATCCTGACGGTTCCTGTCCTGTCACAAAAACATATCCCATTAATATATACGAAGTGGTTGCTGACTTTATCAGAAACGGAAACGACATTGATACCGCTATTTGTCAAAGACCATTCCCATTTACAAATACTTCGTTGCAGGCTGATGTATTCTATTGGGACTTTGGCAACGGTAATACTTCAAACCTACAGAATCCACCTGCTCAAAATTTTGAGCCTGGCACCTATGACGTGACGCTTGGCATTGAATATGGCGCTGCAGGCTGTACAGATTCTATCACAAAAACAATCATTATTTTTAAAAACCCAGAAGCAGCCATTGAAGGTGATACCATTTGTGAAGGCCAACCTGTTTTTCTGCAAACAGCTTTTATTGATTCTGCATACAGTTATGCATGGTCTTCAAATCCTGTTTTTACGGTGAATGGAAATACAACTGCTTCGGTAGTCGACTATCCAACATCACAAACTTATTATTACTTAACAGTTACGGATACAAACGATTGTTTTGCCTTTACTGAAACCTTTGTAGATGTGTACAACCCTATTAATTTAAATGATTTTGATACGACCATTATTTTAGGAGATTCGATATTTTTGCCCATGCCATACCAATTTGGTAATTATACCTATACTTGGCAGCCAGATACTGGGTTAAGTTGTGTCGATTGTCCAAATCCTTATATTACGCCGTTGAATGATATTGAGTATACGCTATTCATAGCTGATAATTACGGCTGTTTTTCAGATCTGGTGCTCTATAAAGTTTTAATTAATCCTGAAACGCATATTAAGTTGCCTACTACTTTTACGCCTAACGGAGATGGTGTGAACGACATTATTTATGTTGAAGGCTGGGGCATAAAGGAATTAATTGAATTTAAAATCTTCAACCGTTGGGGAGAGCTCGTTTTTGAAACGACTGACAAAGAAGTAGGGTGGGATGGCTACTATAAAGGCATGCTACAAAACAACGACGTTTACTTGGTGCAAGTGAAAGGCCTCACTTGGAAAGACGAAGAAAAAACCATAGAACAGTACATCAACTTGGTGCGATAAACCAAGGTATTCAAAATTATTTCCCTGTGTTCATTGTTTAGTTAATAGATTTTGTAAATATAAATATAAAGATTATTAATTGAGTTTATACCGTTTGACTTTATTCTTATCTATACCTTTGAATCAGTATTAATCCAAACCTAAACGTATATGAAAAAAATAATTTACACCAGTTTATTCCTGTCTGCTGTACTGCTAGTTACCGCTTGTGGTAGCAAGGCTGAAAAAACTGAGTACGCCGACGGAAACACAGGTGCCACTATGAAAAGTCAATCGAATAAACGAGCGACAAGTGTGAGCGACATGTGGCCAAACCAGTTAAACCTTTCACTTTTAAGACAACATTCAGAATTATCTGACCCAATGAACGAAAACTTCAACTACATTGAAGCGTTCAGATCGTTAGCATACGACAGTTTAAAAGCTGACATTAAAAAAGTACTAACCGATTCTCAAGAATGGTGGCCAGCTGATTACGGCAACTATGGCGGCTTTTTTATCAGAATGGCATGGCACAGCGCAGGTACATACCGAACTGGAGATGGACGTGGTGGGTCACGATCAGGTCAGCAGCGTTTTGCTCCAGTGAACAGTTGGCCCGACAATGCTAACTTAGATAAGGCCCGCCGTTTATTATGGCCAATTAAGCAAAAATATGGTAAGCATATTTCATGGGCAGATTTAATGGTGTTGTCTGGAACCGTTGCATTAGAATCTATGGGCTTTGAAACCTATGGATTTGCAGGTGGACGTGAAGATGTTTGGGAACCAGAATTAGATGTGTACTGGGGTAATGAAGATAAATGGTTGGCCAATGATAAAAGATATGATAAAGAAGGAGATTTAGAAAATCCTTTAGCGGCTGTTCAAATGGGATTAATTTACGTGAATCCCGAAGGGCCAAATGGTAACCCTGACCCTGTATTAGCTGCGCATGATATCCGCGAAACTTTTGGTAGAATGGGTATGAACGACGAAGAAACGGTTGCTTTAATTGCAGGTGGACATACCTTAGGTAAAACCCATGGTGCCGGACCAGCTTCACATGTAGGACCAGAGCCAGAAGGGGCACCAATTCAAGCCCAAGGATTAGGGTGGAAGAGTGACTACAAATCTGGAAAAGGGGCAGACGCCATTACATCTGGTCTTGAAGTCATTTGGACGTCAACCCCAACTCAGTGGAGCCATTTGTTCTTTTTTAATTTGTTTGAAAATGAGTGGGAATTAACCAAAAGTCCCGCTGGGGCACACCAATGGGTGGCTAAAGATCCTAAGTTAATGGTGCCAGATGCATTTGATCCTGAAAAGCAACATAAACCAACCATGCTTACAACCGACTTGTCGTTAAGATTTGATCCGGTTTACGAGAAAATTTCAAGAGATTTTTACGAAAATCCTGAGAAATTTGACGCAGCCTTTGCCAAAGCATGGTTTAAATTAACGCACAGAGATATGGGGCCAAAGTCGACTTATTTAGGGCCTGAAGCACCAACTGAGGACCTGATATGGCAAGACCCAATTCCTGCTGTTAATCACGAATTAATCAATGCGAAAGATATAGCCACGCTTAAAGCTGAAATACTAAAGTCGGGGCTAACCATTTCGGAGATGGTTACCACCGCATGGGCCTCTGCTTCAACGTATCGGCACTCCGACAGAAGAGGAGGGGCTAATGGGGCTAGAATTCGATTGGCGCCGCAAAAAGATTGGGAAGTGAATAACCCAGCACAGCTACAAAAAGTGTTAGCAGCACTTGAAAAAATTCAAGCAGCTTTTAATGCCAAGTCTGGCGCGAAAAAAGTATCCATGGCCGACTTAATTGTATTGGCAGGGAACGCAGGTATTGAGCAAGCGGCAAAAAATGCTGGCTTTAACGTTACCGTGCCTTTTACAGCCGGTAGAATGGATGCCACTCAGGAACAAACAGATGTAGAATCGTTTAACTTGCTACAGCCAATGGCCGACGGTTTCCGAAACTATTTAAAAACGCAGTATACCATTTCAACAGAAGAACTGTTGGTTGACAAAGCTCAGCTATTAAGGCTAACAGCACCTGAAATGACCGTTTTAATAGGAGGTATGCGTGTATTGAATGCCAATTACAATGGTTCTAAACACGGAATATTTACGAACCAAACCGATAGGCTAACAAACGACTTTTTTGTCAACCTTTTAGATATGGGCGTAGAGTGGACACCCATGACGGAAGCCAATGAAACCTTTGAAGGAAAAAGTAGAAAAACGGGAGAGGTGGTATACACAGCTACGCGGGCCGACTTAATTTTCGGATCAAATTCAGAACTCCGAGCCATTGCCGAAGTTTACGGCAGTGCAGATGCCAATGAAAAATTTGTGAACGATTTCATTGCAGCTTGGACAAAAGTGATGAATTTAGACCGCTTTGATATCACACACAAATAACAATTACATACAGACGACAGAGAAAAGCCATTGGTGAAAACCAATGGCTTTTTTCGTTGCAATCGTTTGCATACTTCTTAATCCGTTTATAGACGTTACTAACGGATAAGTAACGAATATTGCCACCAGCCCTTTTACTTTTTTTCTAGTATATGTATTTGTGAATTAAATTATTATATTTGTTTGGCAAGCCAAGGTCTAGTTCATGTTTTTTATAAGAAGTGCACTTTACTCGCTTGTTAGCATTAATTACACCTAAGTCTTCAATGAAGTATTTACTATCAATGCTACTTGTTCTGATTTGCTTCAGTAAGAGTAGTTATTCACAAGAATTATCTGAAACAGATAAACTTTTTGCTACCTGTAAGGTATGGGGATATTTAAAGTATTACCATCCGAAAGTTGCCGCAGGGAAATTTGATTTTGATCGAAAACTTTTTGAACTATTGTCGCAAATTGAGAATTCGTCCTCTAAAGAGGAATTCTCTCGAACTTTGACTGATTGGATCATTACTTTTGGCAAGATTAAATCAAATCCAAAATCTCCTAACGAAAATTATTTTGACAAGAATTTTAATCTGGAATGGACTAAAAATGAGCAATGTTTTTCACCCGAACTAACAGAGATATTCAAGGACATTGAAAATAACAGGCATCAAGGAAAGAAACATTATGTGTCCGCTCATCAGACATCAGGTTATGCCATTATGACGAATGAAGCTGAGGACAATGACTTAAACTGGGAATCCAAAGAATATCGTCTGTTATGCCTCTTTAGATACTGGAATTTTGTAGAATATTTTTTTCCATATAAATATCAAACAGATACAGACTGGGACTCTGTTTTAATGGAATCAATTCCAGAATTCCTTGAAGCAAAAACTGAAACAGAATATCATCTTGCAATTCTCTCTTTGGTTGCTTCAGTTGATGATTCACATGCTTCTTTTATTACCAAACAAACCTTTAATTACTTCGGAAACAAGTTCGTTCCTTTTAATACTAGCATTATTAATGGAAAAGCAATCGTTACAGAATTACTAGATGAAGCTTTGTGTGAAGAGAATGACATTCGAAAAGTAAGATATTTGCAACAACGGCTTTTTCAAAGTCCGTTTGCAAAGCTGATTGCCGTACAAGAAGTTACGACATTGAATAAAAATAAGCAAATACC
>JAWWDX010000058.1:0-12983 GCA_033719695.1 Putridiphycobacter sp. | reverse complement strand
CCTTCCATTTGACCTCTTCTTCTATTCAAATCGGCCACTACATCACCCATGTTCTCTTCAGGAGTTACCACCTCAAGTTTCATGATTGGCTCTAATAGCACAGGATTTGCTTGAGGAATTGCAGATCTGAATGCCATTTTTGCAGCTAATTCAAAAGACAATTGGTCAGAATCTACTGCGTGAAATGATCCATCTACTAACTCTACTCTCAAAGAATCAATTGGATATCCGGCTAATACACCATTTTTCATTGCTTCTTTAAAGCCTTTTTCAACAGATGGTATAAATTCTTTTGGAACGTTACCACCTTTAATGCTGTTTACAAACTCTAAACCTTCTTTAGCTTCGTCAGTTGCTGGTCCAATTTCAACAACAATATCGGCAAATTTACCTCTACCACCTGATTGTTTCTTATAAACCTCTCTATGCTTAACTGTCCCTTGAATCTTTTCTTTGTAGGCAACTTGTGGTTCTCCTTCGTTCACCTCTACTTTGAATTCACGCTTTAAACGATCAATTAAAATCTCAAGGTGAAGCTCACCCATACCAGAGATAATTGTTTGTCCTGAATCCTCGTCAGTTCTAACTTGGAAAGTTGGATCTTCTTCAGCAAGCTTTGCTAAACCGTTACCTAACTTATCTACATCAGCCTGAGTTTTAGGCTCAATTGAAATACCGATAACTGGATCAGGGAATGTCATTGATTCTAGAACAATTGGATGTTTTTCATCACATAAGGTATCACCAGTTCTGATATCTTTAAATCCAACACCTGCTCCAATATCTCCAGCTTCAATCAAATCGATTGCGTTTTGCTTGTTAGAGTGCATTTGGAAAATTCTTGAAATTCTCTCTTTCTTACCAGTTCTTGGGTTATAAACATAAGAACCAGCAGGAATTTGACCAGAATACATTCTGAAGAAACATAATCTACCAACAAAAGGGTCTGTTGCAATTTTAAATGCTAATGCCGCCGTTGGTGCATCAGGATTTGGCTCTCTACTCTCTACCTCATCAGTATTAGGGTTTGTTCCTTGAATTGCTTCGGTATCGTATGGAGATGGTAAAAATGCCATAACAGCATCTAACATTGTTTGTACACCTTTATTCTTAAAGGCAGAGCCACACATTACAGGTTGGATAGTCATGTTGATAGTCGACTTTCTAATAGCCGAGAACATTTCCTCTCTAGTAATTGAATCTGAATCTTCAAAGAATTTTTCCATTAATGCTTCATCAGATTCTGCTACAGCTTCAATCAATTTATCTCTCCACTCTTGCGCTTCATCAGCCAAATCAGCAGGAATGTCAATTTCTTGGTAAGTTGAACCAAAATTATCCTCATCCCAAATAATTCCTTTCATGGTAATTAAATCTACCACACCTTTGAAATCATCTTCAGCACCAATTGGTATTTGCAACGGAATTGGATTTCCTCCTAATCTTTCTCTAACTTCTGTAACACATCTCATAAAGTCAGCACCAGCTCTATCCATTTTATTAACGAAGCAGATTCTTGGCACTCTATACTTGTCAGCTTGACGCCATACTGTTTCTGATTGTGGCTCAACACCAGATGCAGCACAAATTAATGCAACTGCCCCATCTAAAACTCTTAATGAACGTTCAACCTCTACCGTAAAGTCAACGTGACCTGGGGTATCAATAATGTTAATTCTATAATCTTTTGTATTGTCTACAGGTTTACCTTGTACTGTTGGGTATTTCCAGAAACAAGTTGTTGCAGCTGAAGTAATGGTAATACCTCTTTCTTGCTCTTGCTCCATCCAGTCCATTGTTGCAGCACCATCATGTACTTCACCAATTTTGTGACTTACACCAGTATAAAAAAGGATACGCTCAGTAGTTGTTGTTTTACCAGCATCTACGTGGGCCATAATCCCAATATTTCTTGTAAATCCTAAATCTCTTTTCTTAGCCATTTTGTATTGTAATTCTAATTAGATTCTAAAGTGAGAGAATGCTTTATTAGCCTCTGCCATTCTATGAACGTCTTCTTTCTTTTTGTATGCCGCACCTTCTTCTTTTGAACCAGCAATGATTTCAAAAGCTAAACGTTGTGCCATTGATTTTTCGTTACGCTTACGAGCATAACCTATCATCCAAGTCATTGCCAAAGATTGCTTTCTAGCATCTCTAACTGGCGTTGGAATTTGATACGTAGCGCCACCAACTCTTCTACTTCTAACCTCTACACCTGGTGTTACATTATGTAAGGCTTTTTTCCACACATCTAAAGCAGATTCTTCTTCACCTACTTTTTCTTGAACTAAATCTAAAGCATCATAAAAAATTTTATATGCAACACTTTTTTTACCGTGCAACATTAAATTGTTTACAAACTTTGTTACCACTACCTCATTAAACTTTGGATCTGGTAGAATGGCGTGTTTTTTGGCTTTTCTTCTTCTCATCTTACGTTAGATTGTCTTATTTCTTTTTAGGGCGCTTTGCACCATATTTAGATCTTCTTTGTAATCTACCTTCTACTCCTGAGGTATCTAGAGCACCTCTCACAACGTGGTATCTCACTCCTGGTAAATCTTTAACTCTACCACCTCTTACTAACACAATTGAGTGTTCTTGTAAGTTGTGACCTTCGCCACCGATATAGGCATTCACCTCTTTACCGTTGGTTAATCTCACCCTTGCTACTTTTCTCATAGCAGAGTTAGGTTTTTTAGGCGTAGTGGTGTAAACTCTTACACATACTCCTCTTTTCTGAGGGCAAGATTCTAACGCAGCAGACTTACTTGTCTTTACTTGCGCAGTCCTTCCTTTTCTTACTAGTTGCTGAATAGTTGGCATATTTAACTATCTATTTTATCTTTATTTTACACAATACAATTTTCCCAAATTCGTAAAAATTCGGAGTGCAAAGGTAAAGACTTTTTTTTATAATGCAACTTTTGAGGATGTTTTTTTCGATTTTTTTCACATGCATGTGTTGAAAATCAAAAAAGGGAGAAATTGAAGGTAAAATCCAACAATGCAAAGTTACATAAAAAGACAAATAAGACTGTTTGATTGATGACTAAAAAAGCTAAAATTTAATATTACTTTTGTGCTATGAATTATTTGGAAACGCTAAATCCGGCACAATTAGATGCCGTAAAGAATGTTGATGGACCTACCATGGTTATTGCAGGAGCAGGGTCTGGTAAGACTAGGGTATTGACATTTCGCATTGCTTATTTAATGGAAAAAGGCGTTGATCCATTTAATATTCTGTCGTTAACATTTACCAATAAGGCGGCGAAAGAGATGAAAGAGCGAATAGGCTCAATTATTGGTGACACAGATGCTAGAAATATTACCATGGGTACCTTTCACTCTGTGTTTGCTAGAATTTTAAGACACCATTCTGAAAAGTTAGGTTACCCCTCAAATTTTACGATTTATGATACACAAGATTCTAGAAGCTTATTGCGAACTATTATTAAAGAATTAAAATTAGACGATAAAGTATATAAACCTGCAATGGTTGCTGGAAGAATTTCTTCAGCAAAAAACAATTTAATTTCTGCTGTTGCCTATGAAACGAATTCTGATGTAATTAATGAAGATAGACAAAGTGGCCGGCCAAGACTATTTGAAATTTATAAAGCCTACGAAAAAAGATGCTTTTTGGCTGGCGCCATGGATTTTGACGATTTATTATTTAAAACAAATGTTTTGCTAAGAGACTTTCCAGATGTACTACATTTTTATCAGCACCGTTTTAAATACATATTGGTTGACGAGTATCAAGATACTAACTACTCGCAATACTTATTAGTAAAAAAATTAGCTGCAGTTTTTCAGAACTTGTGTGTTGTGGGAGATGATGCCCAAAGTATTTATTCATTTAGAGGAGCTAATATTCAAAATATCCTCAATTTTAAATCAGACTATCCTGATCATAAAGTATTTAAGTTAGAGCAAAATTACAGAAGTTCTCAAACGATAGTAAATGCGGCAAATAGTGTTATTGCAAAGAACAAAGACCAAATTCAAAAAAATGTTTGGACCAGCAATGACGAAGGAAAAAAAATAAAGGTTATCCGAACCTTAACTGATAATGAAGAGGGTAAATTAATAGCGCAAGAAATCTTTGAAACCAAA
Organism: Putridiphycobacter sp.; assembly: GCA_033719695.1. Lineage (GTDB taxonomy): Bacteria > Bacteroidota > Bacteroidia > Flavobacteriales_D > Crocinitomicaceae > Putridiphycobacter. The sequence continues at coordinate 8,858 of JAWWDX010000058.1, read as the reverse complement.
CAAAACGAAAATGCTAAGAACTCAGATTTTGCAATATTATATAGAACAAATGCGCAATCGCGCTCGTTTGAGGAGGCGCTAAGAAAATACAATTTACCATATAAAATATATGGCGGCTTATCTTTCTACCAACGTAAAGAAATCAAAGACATTTTAGCTTACTATCGTTTAACGGCAAATCATCAAGATGAAGAAGCATTTAAACGCATCATTAATTACCCTAAGCGTGGTATAGGCAATACTACTATTGAAAAAATAGTAGTTGCAGCGAATCATTATGGTGTCTCTCTGTGGGACATTATTGAAAGTCCTAGTCAGTATCCAACTGATATCGCCTCTGGTACGCGATCTAAATTGAGTCAGTTTGTAACACATATAAAGAGTTTTGCGGTAGACCTAGATAAAAAAGATGCTTACACCCTGGCGCAACACATTGCAGTTACCTCTGGCATTCTAAAAGACTTGTATGCTGACAAGTCGCCAGAAGGTGTTTCACGATATGAAAATATTCAAGCATTATTAGCGGGTATTAAAGAATTTACGGCCAGTGTGTCAGAAGGAGAAACTGCGTTCTTAAGTGACTTCATGGTTGATGTTGCTTTACTAACAGATGCTGACAATGAGAAAGACGAAGATAAAGACAAGATATCATTAATGACTATTCATGCTTCGAAAGGACTTGAATTCCCTTATGTTTTTGTGGTTGGACTTGAAGAGAATTTATTCCCTTCTCAAATGGCATTAAATTCACGAACTGAATTGGAAGAAGAAAGGCGGTTATTTTATGTTGCCATCACGAGGGCAGAACGTGACTGCACCCTATCATTTGCAACAAGTCGCTATCGTTGGGGAAATTTAATTACCAGTGAATCGAGTCGTTTTATTGAATAGATTGATCCGAAATATTTAGTATTATATACACATTATAGTTCTGGCGGCAGATCATTAAACCAAACCAACCTACTGAATAAAACAACAGGTAGAATTGCAGCGCAGACTGGTCCTAAGCGCCGCCTCACCAAAATAAGTGATGCACCTAGAGCTAAAGCAGGTGATACTGCTGACAAGCTCGACTTAAAAGTTGGCTACAATGTGAACCATGAACGATTTGGCAAAGGTAAGGTTGTTGCTCTAGAAGGGAGTCCTCCTAGCAAAGCAACTGTGTTTTTCCCTAAAGTAGGTAATAAACAATTGTTATTAAAGTTTGCTAAGCTGGAGGTAATTCACTCCACGTAAACATCCTTTGTTTTAAGTTGAATGACTTTACCGAATTTTTCAAGTTCTTTTATGTCAAATTGTTTTTTATCACCCACAATTGAGATCGTCACAGGCTTTCCTTTTAAGTATGTTTGATAAAATTCAACAATTTCACTAAAGGTTAAGTTTTCGTATGCTGGCAAAAAATCTTGTCTTGGATCTCTCTCAAATCCTGCCTCCTGCCATTTTTCAATTTGTGAAATAAGGCTCCTAAAGCCGGGCACAGAAGTTAAGCTACTGCGAATGGAAGCTCCTTTAATATAACCTAACCTTTCAGACTTTTCAGGCATATTATTTAACAAGCCGAGCATTACTTGCATGGCCTCAATTGTTTTATCATTCTGGCAACCAACGTAGCCATTAAACATAGCGATGTTTTGTGGTCTTTTACCAGGCTTGCAGTAACCATATGAAGCATACGCAAGCGACCTAAATTCTCTTATTTCCTGAAAAACTAAACTCGACATACCTATACCAAAATACTCATTAAAGGCGTTTAATTTATAATACTCGTTGATAGGAATGTTTCCAGCAGAAAAATCAAAATGGATATTAGCTTGAGTGGATCGCTTTTGATTGATAAAATATATAGTATTTTCAGTATTTTCAATTACTTTTCTATCATACACAGTGGTTTGAGTTTTCTTTGTGGAAACGGACTTGAAAATTTCACCCAACTTAGATTTTGCACCTTGATTGTTTCCAGTGTAATGAATGGTTAAAGGGTACTTTTGTACCTCGGAGAATAATGCTAAATAATCCTGAGGGGTTATTTCTCCTACCTCTTTCACTGTAAGGTTCTGCAAATACAAGGAGCTTTTTCCATACAGCGCAAATTCTCGTAACGCTTTGACAATATTTCCAGGACTTGATTTTTCAAACTTTAGATCTGCCTTGGCTTCCTCAACTAACTCTTTAACTTTATGCTGGTCAACTGCCGGCAACTGCAATAATTCATTTATCAAATCAATGGTTGCCAAAAGGTTTCTATCTTCTCCATCAATATCAATATAAAAGTATTCTTGATCGGCATAAAAATAGTACGAGGCATTTAACTTTTGAATGGCTTTTCGATAATCTGAAAACGTCAAATTTTCAGTACCTATACGATTTAAGTAATTTGCCAAATAAGCAATCTTTGGATTATGGAAGCTACCTACACTCCATCTAAGTGTTAAATCAAAGATGTCGTTTTTAGGATTTTCTGTTTGCACGAACACACTATTATTAGGAAGTTCAACTGCTGAAATATCGCTTTCAAAATCAATATAAACGGGCGATAATGGTTGCTCTTTTATCTCTGAAAACGCTTGATAATATTCCGACTTTTCAGTACTAATAGAAATCACAGGGTCTCTTTCTGGTTTTTGAATTTTATCCTTTTTGTTTGAGCCCATTTTAGAGAAAAGCGCCAAGTAATCATCACCAAAAACAGTCATAGCGTAGGCTACAACATCAGCTTTTGTAATTTTTTCTAATTGACTTGTATAGTTAATGGTTTTATTCCAATCTTGGCCAGAAATAAAATATTCATACAAACTGTATGCAATTTCACTATTAGTTTCTAGACTCAATTTCTTTTGTTTGATTAAGCCATTTTTAATGGCTTCCAGTGTTTCTGCCTTGAAACTACCACTTTTTAATGAATCAAACTTAGCAAATAACAAATCCTCTGCCTCTTCAAATGACTGACCAACCAATTTAGGAATGTTTACAACTACTAGCGCACCATAATCGTTATATGGAATATTGAGCATCATTGTTCCCATTACTTGACCACTCGTTCTTAATTCATCCAACAGGCCGGTTTCTGTGTCGTTTGACAACAGTTGCATAAACACATCATTTAGAGGTTTATTAATTGTTCCATTGCCGTCCACTCTATAACCGTATGCGGCAATTTTAATGGGAGAACTTTTCACATTAAGGACTTTTCTACCTTCAAATGGTTCAAGCGGAAAATCATCATTTTCTTCAAGGGGCTTATAGGGTAGTTGATTCAATTTTTCTTCTATCAATGGAAGAATTGCCTCGCTATTAAAATCACCAACTAAAACTAAAGCCATATTGTTGGGGACATAATACTTGTAGAAATACTGGTACATTGTTGAGAGTGATGGATTTTTAAGATGCTCTGTTTTCCCAATTGTTGTTTGGTCACCATATGGGTGACCTTTATAAAAATTTTCTAAAAAGTATTCAAATAAATTATTGATAGGTTCGTTCATGGACCTATTTTTTTCTTCGTAAACGGTTTCCAACTCAGTTTGAAACAATCGAAATACAGGATGTTGCATTCTATGCACATAAACATCCAACCATTTTTCAATTTGATTCGGTGGAAATACATTCAAATACACTGTCATGTCGGCTGTAGTGAAAGCATTGAGATTTGTACCTCCCATCTCAGCGATAATTCTATCAAATTCATTAGGCAAAGCATATTGAGCAGCTAAATTTGAAGCATCATTAATTTTTTTCTGAATGACTTTTCGTTTTTCCTCATCAGTTTCCATTCCAAGTGAATCGTATAGGCTTACAATAGCATCCAAATGAATTTTTTCTTTCGCATAGTCAGTAGTACCCATTGTCTCAGTCCCTTTAAAAAGCATATGCTCCAAATAATGCGCCATTCCCGTGTTATCGGCAGGATCATTTTTGCTCCCTACATTTACAACAAACGCCCCTGAGATTTCTGGTTTATCATGGTTTTCTACTAAAAGTACTTTCATACCATTAGCCAGTGTGGTCTCTTTTAACTGTAGCGGGTCTTCCAAATAGGTTTTAAAAGCTGTCTGACAAGTACCAAGTGTTGCATTAAGTATTAATACAGAAATGAGTCCAATGCTATTCAAAAATGTTTTCATAATGCTTTGCTAAATGTTGCGAGCAGAAATATACCTAATTTTTAACTACGTATATCTGTCACAGCAAAAATATTATGGTTGTGTTTTATAAAATAAATGTATCTTTGCCATGAATTTTGGTTTCAGACGAATTAATTGTGCGTCAGAATTAAAATGGGAAATAGGTGAAAATCCTATACTGTTCCCGCAGCTGTAAGCTTCAATGCTCGGCTATCAAGATGTCACTAAATTGATAAATTCAATTTGGGAAGACGATAGCAAGAGGGAAGTAAGTCAGAAGACCTGCCAACATTCACAAACACAGCTTTCGGGATAAAAGCATGGTTTAAGATTAGTTGCATCTGATCAAATGACAACTATCCTTCTACCTTGATTTTATTCTTTTTATGAACTTTGCTCACAAAGCACAAAACTAAAAGAATGAAAAAACAATTTCTATCTGCCTTGGTGGCAGTCCTTCCAATTTTTGGAAACACTCAGGTTTATGTAACAGATTTTGAAAACCCTACATTGCAATATGCTGATACAGCATGGTTTGGACAAGACCAGGTCATTGATGGTGATACCACTTTTTCGTCCGGTATCTTAACTTTTGAAAACAATTACAATGCTACATGGCAATCGTTTTCAGGATGGGCATACTCCAATAATATTGATGTCACTACACCAGGCTATAGCAATCAATTTAGTGCCATTACAGAAGGCGGTGCGAATGGAACTGGGCAGTTTGGCGTTTGCTATGTAAGCGGTAATAAGAGAGCATTTATTGACGGTGGTGCTCCAATGGTTATTAGCGGTGCCTATTTCACCAATACAACCTATACCTATTTAGCCATGCTCAATGGCGACAGCTTTAGTAAGCAATTTGGAGATTCAACAAATGCCAACGGAACACTTGACGGAACCAATGGCGAAGATTGGCTTTTACTAACAATATACGGACTAAATTCAGACTCATTATACACTGGGGATAGTGTAAATTTTTACTTGGCTGATTACAGGTTTGCTAATAACTCGTTAGACTATATTATTAGCAGTTGGGAGTATGTTGATTTAAGTAGCCTAGGAGCTGTGTACGGCTTGGATTTTCGCTTAAGAAGTAGTGACATGGGGACATGGGGAATGAATACTCCAGCCTATTTTGCTATGGATGAGTTAACGATAGGGACTGCTTCACTGTCAGCAAAAACATCATTCAATTTTAACTTCTACCCCAACCCAACTAATGGTCATTTTCAGCTTGAGTTATTGCCAAATAGCAATGTCAAAATTCTAAATAGCACGGGGCAAATACTAATTGAAAATACAACCCAGAGTAACATCACAACTTATGACTTGTCGCTTTTTTCTTCAGGAATCTATTATATTATGGTTGAAAACAATGGAAACATTATCACAAAAAAGTTAGTTAAACAATAGTAAATGGTCAATCGGATCATCATATTAACAACTTTAGCATTCTTTTCGTTTAATGGGAATAGTCAAATATCTGATACCTTAAATATAGTGGATGTCTTTTTTAAAAACGACTCTATTGTTAAAATGACATCTCAATTTAGTTCTGTTCCTCATTATCAGCTTAACGATTATATGTTGCGGCAATTGGGCGTTGTAGACATTGGTGAGGCACTCAAATATGCGCCAGGTGCTAGTATAAAAGATTATGGCGGCATTGGTGGCATGAAAACCATTAATTTCAGAAGTCTTGGATCAGCTCATACAGGCTTGGAAATTGATGGCATCACGGCTGCCGATCAACAAACAGGAACCTTAAATTTAGCCAATCAAACTGTTTTTGGTATAGCCTCCTTAGAAATGAGTGTTGGCCAAATTCAGCATGATCAATCTTTTGCCTCCGCCTTTTTAAAGTCTAATATGATTTCTGTTTTTAACACCATAGCGAGTCCAGCGCAAGAAAAGACTTTAATTAGAACGCATTCTGAATGGCTAAGTATCAACGCTCTGCAGAATAGTATCCTAGTTAAACAAAAAGTTAATAAACGCTGGACTATAGGAGGGCAAGGCAGTTTTCGCTTTGGGAGTGGCACCTATAATTATAGACTTCAAAATGGCCAGCAAAGCATAGAAGGCCAAAGGGCACCAACAGACTTAAGTCAATTACAACTTAATGGTTCGGTGCAATACCGCACCGACAAATTACAAATAGTCGTTCTAGGAAATTTTGGTCAATCTAATCAAAACCTACCTGGTGCAGTAGTTTACTATAATCCAAAAAATAAAGAAACATTAGCACAAGAACATTCGAAGGGCCTTATAAAAGCAACTTACCAATTTAAAAATCAGTCTTTATCTGGACATTTTTACAATAAACTGTCTGAAACAAATTATTTCCAAGACTATGTCTTAAATACCCAAGGATATATTGAAAATAAGTATCTGCAAAACCAAATTGGTACAGGTCTCATGTATCGCTACTTTCTGGGATCAAACAATCAATATATTTTTGTAGGAAGCGATTTTGTCACTGCAAAACTAGAGAGCAATCAATATGAAACGGTTCCTGTCAGAGACAATATTAATTCGGTGGTAGGCATCACTAAATGGTGTGGAAAAATAAAGATTCAGGGCAATGTTAGTCACCAGCAAATAAGAGACCTTAGCGTGGATACCAAACAAATATTTAGCCATTACTCACCATTTGTTTCAGTTTCATATGCCCCCTTTAAAAAAAGACAATTTAGAGTACGCTTTTTCTATAAAAATGCCTTCCGCATGCCTAGCTTTAATGATTTATACTACCGGATAATTGGCAATGTTAATTTAATTCCTGAAACTGCCAATTTATTCAATGTTGGAGCAATTTATCATCATCATTTCAAGGCTTTTTCCGTTGAATCGACCATTGATTTTTATCAAAATACCGTAGAAAATAAAATTATAGCTATCCCTACGAAAAACCTTTTTAATTGGAGCATGCAAAACATTGGTAAAACCTTAGGACGTGGTGTTGACATGAGTCTTACACTTACAAAATCAATCAAAAAGTATAATATAACGTTGATAACTAATCAATCTTTCAACAATAGTATAGACATCACAGATGTAAATGGTTTTACCTTCGGTCATCAACTACCATACACTCCTGTTTATTTCTCATCTTATCACCTTAATTTACAACATCAGCACAATACAATAGGTGTAAACATTTTACATTCGGGAGGTAGGTATATTTTAACAGAAAATATTGTTCAAAACTACCTACAAGGGTTTCTAGATATTGGAATTAATATGGTTCATACCTTTCCTATACGCAAAAACCAATTCATCACCGCGAAAGTGCAACTGAATAACATACTTAATAATAACTATCAAGTTGTGCGTAGCTTCCCAATGCCTGGAAGGCATATAGGATTTACCGTTCAATATCAACTAAAATCAAGATGAAAACACTATTTTACGTAACACTTGTGATAGCGGTGGTGAGTTGTCAAAAGCCTTCCCTTACCTCTGATTTGCCTTCACACTATGTGAATGGGATCATGATTTTAAATGAAGGGCTATTCCAGCAAAACAACGCAAGTTTAGCATTCTATGACTTAACTGATCGACAAATGCATCATGCCGTATTCAGCACTGTTAACGGGCGAGGATTGGGAGATACTGCCAATGATATGATTAGTTTTACATTTGATGGTAAATTCTATTATGCTATAGCCGTCAATGTGTCAAGTCAAATAGAAATTTTGGATGGTTTATCACTAAAATCGATCGGGCAAATTGGATTATTTAAAGATGGTATTGGAAGACAGCCACGTTCTTTGCAATATGCCAATGGCAAATTATACAGCATAAACTTTGATGGTAGTATTTCCGTGATAGACATAAACACGTTGTCAGAAATCATGAATATTCCTATTGGACAGAATTCTGAATCAAGTATTATTTATCAAAACCATTTATTTGCTGTCAATACAGGCGGCTTAAACTTTCCTAATTACGATTCTACCATTTCGGTCATAGACATAGAAACAAATTCGATCATAACTGAATTTACGGCAGGACTGAATGGCGGTCAAATAATAGTTGACGGTGACGGTGAGGGCTATATGATTGCCAGGGGAAATTACAGTAATGTGCAATCACAATTAGTGAGAATAGATTTGAAAAATTATAAGGTAATTGAAACATACTACCTGAACATTTCTACAATGACTTATCATAACGGTATTATCTATTATTATGATGATGAACGCAATGCCATTTTGACTTTTAATACTGCTACAGAAAGCATTGATAACACTCCCTTATTGAATTGTGAGACTTTTAAAAATGTGTATAAAATAATTATCTGTGAACAACCTCAACTCATGTATATTATTGACGCCAATGGGTATGTTAATTCTAGCATTATTAGGATATATAATCTCAATGGAGACTTTCAAACTGAAATGATTGCAGGTTTAAATGCGAATACTATACTTTTAACACCATGAAAAAAATAGCCATTTACCTATTATATCTATTTTATAGCACTGCCGTATGGAGTCAATTTGCACCAGGTGCTAATACGGAAGGTACTACGGCAATCGCTAAGGACTCAAATATATTTATTAATTGGGGACATAACCTCATCCATTTTTCTCCTGGTCCTGAAAACATTAGCGATCCCCAAAGTCCACTAGCTAGCTTTGGTGATCCACTAAACGCCTTGGATATAGCTGAGGGGAACAGTTATGATGTTGTGAGTTTAGGCGACGGAGGAACTATTACCAT
>JAWWDX010000057.1:0-13221 GCA_033719695.1 Putridiphycobacter sp. | reverse complement strand
CCGAAACGGTATCTCCTACTTTTTTATGCCATTCTGCTACAACCCCTTCGGTCATAGTATCTGATAATTTCGGCATTCTAACTATTTCAGCCATAATACTTTTTTCTTTTAATAAATTGTTTAAGCTAAATATTCTTTGATGTAAGGATAGTCTTCCTGCTGGTAAACATCAATGTATAATTCTTCTTTTTCTGGGAATGGAGAATCTTCCGCAAATTTAACGGCGTCCATTACCGCTTTTTTTGTTTCGGTTTCAATGGTGTCGATTTGTTTTTGCGTTAGGTATTTATTCTCCTTTATTACTTTTAAAACGTGTTCAATTGGATCTCTTTCCATCCAGTCGCTCACTTCATCTTTGGTTCTATATTTTTGGGGGTCCGACATAGAATGTCCTTTATATCGGTATGTTCTAATGTCTAAAAGCGTTGGCCCTTCACCATTTCTGGCTCTAGTTGAAGCTTCTTCAATGGCTTCATGCACTGCTTCAGGACTCATGCCATCTACTACAAATGATGGCATCTCGTATGAGGCACCAATTTTTGACATGTCAGTAACATTTGTGGTCCTTTCAACAGAAGTTCCCATAGCATAATTATTATTTTCTATGATGAATATAACAGGTAGCTTCCACGTCATAGCCATATTGAATGTCTCATGCAAAGCACCTTGACGGGCCGCCCCATCACCAAAGGAACAAAAGCAGACATTCTTAGTACCATTATATTTTTCGGCAAAAGCAATACCTGCTCCCATTGGAATTTGTGCACCAACTATACCATGACCTCCGTAGAACCCACGCTCCACATCAAAAAAGTGCATTGATCCGCCTTTACCCTTCGAGCATCCCGTTGCACGGCCATATAATTCTGCCATAAGTACTTTTGGGTCGGTACCAAGTGCTATCGGATGACCATGATCACGGTAAGCAGTAATATGCTTATCACCTTTTTCGCAGCCAGACACTGTTCCCACAGCTACCGCTTCTTGTCCAATGTATACGTGTAAAAAACCACCAAATTTCTGTTGAATATAAAGTTGTGAAATCTTCTCTTCAAAACGTCTAATCATTAACATGTCTTTATACCACTTAATGTATGTTTCTTTTGAAAATTTTGACCCCTTGGTTTTTCGGGTAGTTTTAGCTGGACTAGCTTTTTTTACAGCCATAGTTTTATCTTTTTTACTAATGGACAAATATAAATGTTTAATTTTTAAAAATTGGGATGAACAGGCCTAAAAAATTAGCCTGAAAAATTAAATTTTAAGCATAAAAAAAGCCCAGACAATAAAGTCTAGGCTTTTCCAAAACTATATAATAGAATTATCTTTTAGCTAATCTTTCTGAAGAGACAGATAATTTTTTTCTACCTTTTCTTCTTCGAGCATTTAAAACGGCTCTACCATTTTTAGTCGCCATTCTACTTCTGAAACCGTGTTTGTTTCTTCTTTTTCTTAATGATGGTTGAAACGTTCTTTTACTCATTTCTTAAGCGTTTTAAATATATTTTTAATAAATTTTTCTTAATTCGGACTGCAAAGATACATAAATTTCATTTACATCAAAGCATATTTCAAAAAAAACACAATTTTATTTTAATCCATTTTCATGTGCTTACAAATAGAATGTATTTTTGTACAAAACTAGCGGTTTTATGTTACAACGAAAAAGAAAGACTGAAAAAGTTAAGCTATCTGCAGATTCTATAAAAAAAGCTAAAAGCTTTTTGAGTTTTTTACGTCCGTATCGCTGGCTGTATAGTATTGGGTGGATATTTCTCATTTTATCGAGTTTTACAGCTATGCTCTTTCCGCTCTTAATGGGACAATTATTAGGAAAGGATGGAGCCGACAACCTGTCAAGTAGCCCAATTTCAAGTTTCGATTTACCGCTGTTATCTGTTAAGGGAATTTTACTACTGATGATTGTTGTTTTTGCTGCACAAGCAGTTTTCTCATTTTTTCGCGTTGTTATTTTTTCTACTGTTACAGAAAGAACGTTGAAAGATTTGAAAATGACGGCCTTTCAAAAACTGATTAATTTTCCAGTTAAATTTTATAACGCTAACAAAGTGGGAGAATTAACCTCAAGAATAGCCACTGATATCAATCTATTACAAGATACTTTAAACACGACCATAGCTGAATTTTTTAGACAATTTATTACCATTATCATAGGTGTTGGTTTTATCTTATACGCATCTTGGCAGCTGGCTTTATGGATGCTAGCCGTGATTCCCGTGGTGGCCTTAGCGGCCGTTATATTTGGTCGCCAAGTGCGAAAATTATCAAAACGAGCACAAGATGAATCTGCTAAATCAAATGCTATTCTTGAAGAGGTTTTAATGGGGATATTTAGTGTAAAAGCATTTACAAATGAAAATTATGAGTTAAAAAGATACAATCAAAAGGTCGATTCTGTCGCCAAATTGAGTATTAAAAATGGGTTATTAAGAGGGGCCTTTGTGTCTTTTATTGTCTTCGCGCTTTTTGGAGCCATAGCCTTTATTATTTGGAAAGCAAAAACAATGGTGCCTCAAGAAATATCAAATGAAGAATTTTATGCTTTTGTTTTGTACACCATCTTTGTCGGTGCCTCTTTTGCTTCATTACCCGATTTGTACGGTAAAATTCAAAAAGCCATTGGCGCCTCTGAATTTTTGATGGATTTAATTCAAGATGAAGTTGAAGAACCAGAAAGTCTTACCCCACTTGATGATTTTAAAGGAAATGTGAGCTTTGAGAATGTTCATTTTTCTTATCCTTCGCGACCAGATGTTGAAGTTTTAAAAGGTGTGAGTTTTAAGGCGAAACATGGCAATACTGTCGCATTAGTAGGAAGCTCTGGAGCTGGCAAATCAACTATTTCATCTCTACTGCTTAAATATTACCAAGTTAATTCAGGTGCAATCTTATTTGATGATAAGGATATTTCACTATATGCAAATGAGAGCGTGAGAAAGCAAATTGCCATTGTGCCTCAAGATGTCATTTTATTTAGTGGGACAATTAGAGAAAATATAGCTTATGGCAATTTAACGGCCACAGCCAATGATATTGAAGAAGCCGCTAAAAAAGCAAATGCTTACGATTTTATTAAGGGATTTCCTGATGGTTTTGAGACCGAAGTAGGCGATAGAGGTATTCAATTGTCAGGTGGTCAGAAGCAAAGAATTGCGATTGCACGTGCCGTGCTTAAGAATCCTAAATTATTAATATTAGATGAGGCCACCAGCGCACTTGATACTGAATCGGAAAAATTGGTGCAAGATGCTTTAGAAAAATTAATGCAAAATAGAACATCTATTGTTATAGCGCACAGATTGTCTACTATCAAAAATGCAGACACGATATTAGTTTTAGAAAATGGTAAAGTAATGCAGCAGGGAAAACATGACGATCTTATTGCAGACCAACAAGGCATTTATTATCAACTAAACAATACGCAAGTATAAAAAACTGTATCAAGTAAACAGCCAGCCATTACTCATGTATGCATTGAGTAAATATGTGGTCCAGACACTATTCATGAACACAAGCACTGTCAAAATTGCTATGTCAACTTTTTGCGGTAAATATTTTCTTAGTAGTAGAAAAAGTGAAGTGACCACCAATAAGTATTGACCCATATACGCGAATGTAAATCTCTGACCTCCATACGGAACTGAATTCATAAAAATGATCAATAGCCCTAGAGCTAATGAAAATATTAGTAGATGGTAGCGTGATTTTGTTTGCGATAGATAACCCAATAGAATTATAGCCCCCAAGTAAAATAATGGTGATGCCATGGTAAATCGAAAATAACTGTGCAAATTTCCACCAGATGTAAGTCCAGTGAAAATCAAGATTCCGGCTAAGTAAAGCATAGAAACAAGGAATATATAATTAACCTTATTTTCTTTTAAAGTATTTAAGAACTTGGAAGACTTTGCAAACACACTAAAAAAAACATACAAGCAAAAGGCGAGCGCTGGGAGCGATATCATGACAATTGAAAAAGTGTTCATGCCGAAGCCTTCAATAGACCAATCTACAATGGCACCTATTTTTTGAAGGCCACCCGACCAATAAGTATGAGCGTCAGAAAATGCCAGCCACGATCCAGAACTAAGGTATTGTATACCCAATGCAGCTGCGTAACCTAATCCAAATGGTAATCCTTTGAGAAAACTATCTTTAAGATATAATTTTAACTGCTGATGACGTAAACCTATCAATGCTTCGGCAATTAAAATTGCAAATAGAATAAACACTGTTGCTGGTCGCACCATTGCCGTTAATAAAGCTCCAATAAAATATAGTTGGTATTTACTTTTCAATAATCCAATTGCAGCTATGGTCATACAAAACATAAAAATTGCTTCTGTGTAGGGAATATAAAAAATAATGACGGTGGGCAATGTTAATAAAACTGTATATGTACTATAGGTTTTGTAAGGTTTTGCTTTAAAAAAGTAAATCATCATGAGTGCTAAACCTGCAGCAAACAAAAAATAATTGATAACAGAAATGGAGATTGCAGAGCTATTAGTCGCCTTCCACAATAATGGGAATAAGGGGAAAAATGCCGCCCTGACTTTACCATAGCAAGCTTCTTCTGCTATATACATGTTTTTACTTATGCATTGGTATATGGGAGCATCCCACCACAATAAATTACTGTTGTTAATTTCAATATAGGGTTTGTTGACCTGAACTATTTTATAATTATTCCAATCGCCCGTGCGTTCATAATTATGAGATATTTTACCTAAAGTTTGATGATAGACGCCTGAATTTTGAAGCAATGAAAAAATCCCTAAAAACAGAAATAAGTTTAAAACGCTAATGGCGATATAAATAATGATTTGCTTTTTCATTGGTCCTTAAAACTAAATATATTTTCTCTTAAATTATGAATAATAGCCGCTATTGTTTTTTAATGGTACTGCTTAGCTCATATAGCCCAATACTTTTGACGGAATTAGTATTCCGATACTTTGCCATTAATCTGTAAACCCAATTTGGCATGTTTTGAGATACTTTGCTGTATCCATTGTTTTGAATGATTAAACTATCTGCCGGACTCTTAATTAGGGCCTCGTCAATTACTAGTAAATTTATTTTACTGCCGTCATGAAGCGAGTCGGTTATGCTAGCTAAAGTGTTGATTTGAATGTAGGTTGTATTGGGTAAGCTGTAAAATTTTTGTGGTAAACTATTCCATGGGTTAAAGGGGTTTTGCCAAGGTGAATAAATGAGCTGAATTGGTTCACCACTGTAATGGTTGTATATGTACTCTGTAATATTGGTTCTTCCTTGGCCTGCGGGTTTTTGACTAGTTACTATCAATATAAAGAAATTTAGTAAAACTATGAATCCCGCAGACGCCATAAGGACTGTTTTTGGAATTTTTATTGTTTTCAACCGTTTTTGCAACTCTGCCCAACCTAGTAAAATCATAGGTGGTAACAAATAGGCTATCGGGAAAAGAAATCGTAATTCTTTATGAGGAACAAAGAAATGAAACAATAGAAACGGAATAGTCGTCCAAATGAACACGTTTTTGTAATGGGTAGTGAAGGCAATGAGAAGTAGGCTTACCAAGGGAATGCCGACAAAATAGGTAGGATACTGGAGAGCCATTAACAAGTAGTAGTACCATGGTGCTTTGCCAAAGCCTTCTCCCGAGGTTTCAATAACGGCTAACAGAAAATTGTAAGGGGCCAAAGTAAACGAACCATAGAACCAAGTGTCAATCAAGGTGCCGATTGTAAATGCCGCTAAGAAGCCTAATAGGATAAAAAAGATGGTTTTTAGTTTTGCTTTGTCAATAAAATATATCCACATTACAAGACCAAAAATGCAAAGGGCTATTTGATATCTGAATAAAAAACTAATGCCTAGAATTAAACCACTTAGCAATAGTTTTTTATTGGAGTGTTTGCCGTTTATATACATTGTTAAACCAAGCAAGAATAGAATCCCTGACCATGTTTCAGAACCAAACCTTACAGAAAGAAATGGTATAAACCAAAGGAAATATATGAAGCATAGATAGGAAATTCTATTGACAGATATTTTTAAGATTTGTGGTAAAGTGTGCTTGGAATAAAGCAAGACGGAAAAAGTAAAGAAAGCTGTTAATAGTCTTAAAATCAAAGTTTGATCATAAGGATTTGACCATCCAACAGCTTTTGCTATTGAAATTACATAATAGGCAATTGTAGGTTGTAATGTTGGGCGGATACGGTGGTGATACTCCCAAACCATATCTTCATCAGTATGCGTCTGTAATTTTTTTCCCGCAAATTCAATGATTTGATAATGTTCATCTGCGTGGTAGTAGCCAGTACTTTTTACTGCCATAACTATAAAGAACAATAAGGCAAAAAAAGGCACTAGCTTTTCAAAATTTAGGCGCTTATCACTATATTTTGCCACTTTGTCTTGTTCCATTAGTTTTATTTAAAGAGTTTAGCATTCTGTTCAATGACAGAGGCTACCTTCTCTGCTACAGCTTTTCTACCAGCATCTGAATAATGCTCGGTAGTCCAATTTTGGTCTATAAAGTATTTGTCAGGGACTGTTTCCAAATTATCTACTACCAAAACCCCTTTTCGGCTATAATACGCAACCAAAAGGTCACGATTGTAGTCCATTAGATAGGTCAAGTCGCTACCAACCAAAATTTCTGCTTTTTCAACATTTTCAGCTAATAAATTTAAAACTAAATGCCAATTGCGCTCCCGACATAATTGAATGATTTCATTAAAATCTGAAATTCTAGGATTGGTTAACGTGTCAATTTGAAAACCATACCCTTTAATATAATGGCAGGCTAATTCTGTTAATGCTTGGTTTGTAGTGCCATCATCATTTTTTACACCATTTATTGCCATCCAATAATCCCATTCCGAAACATTCTGATGTTCAAAATTATAAGGGAATTGCAAGGGGTCCGCTAACCATTTTGCTTTAAATGCCGCTTCTTGTTCTCGTTCACTTTTAATAGGATAGCCTTTAAACGACAATAAAAAACGATTAAGCAATGGTGACTCTGTTTTCAAAAATACCAAGCTTTTTTGAAGTGATGTTTCTAGGCTAGAATGAATCCATTGTGCATTGAAAGATCTCAGATTTAAGGTTAAAACAATGGTTTTAATGTTTGAGGTTTCTGGAATAGCTGACAGCAGTACTTTATAAATGCCTGCATGTGCAGCCGGTTTGGTGAGGTCATTTACTTTTTGGCCAGGCAATGCCTCGTCTAAAAATTCAGCAATGGTTCGTCTGTCAATATCATCTTCGGCCAATGCCGTATTAGATGATTCTGCCACATAGAGTATGTCAGTGCTATCGGGAATTTTGTCAATAATAGCAATTAAGTCAGAGTGCTTTGCTAAGTCTTTATCATAAAAAAAATGGACATAGACGTAGTTAATTAGAAATAACAACAGCGTAAAGGTCAGTATTCTGTAGATGATATTTTGCACTATTAACCTCATTAAAATTGAAAATATATAAATGGAAAGTTTTCTACACCAGCAAATACAATGATTGAAAACAACAATAGACCATAAATACTCCAGCGCATGACATAAGGCTTTTTATCTATCCATTTATCGAATCGGTTATTGTACAAAAGAATGTCTGATAAAATAAAGAGTCCAAAAAATACTGTGGTACTCAAGGGTATGGTCAATGTTTTTTCAAATACTCCCCAATTCCTAAAAGCAGCCTTTAATATCTCCAAAGCATCACTGAAACTAGGACTCCTAAAGAACACCCAAACCAAGGTCACTAAAACAAAAGTTTTAAGTGCTAACAAGAGATGGGTTATTGAAAAAGGGGAGACCCTGTCTTTTGCCTTTATATATTTGGCAAATATTTTTTCCAAAATATAGATGATGGCATATAATGCACCCCAGATAAAAAAAGTCCAATTCGCACCGTGCCAAATGCCACTCAACACAAATACAATAATAATGTTTCGCAACCAGAAACTTGTTGTCGTTTTATTCCCGCCTAGCGGAAAATACACATAATCCCTGAACCATGTAGATAGTGAGATGTGCCAACGTTGCCAAAACTCTGCAATATTTTTAGCTAAATATGGTGTTTTAAAATTGTCCATTAAATAAATGCCAAGTAACATGGCGCTGCCAATTGCTATTAGTGAATAACCATAAAAGTCACTGTAAATTTGAAAAGAATAAAAAATCATAGCTTTCCATACATCAACTGCATGATACAACTGTGGTGTCAAATAAACACTATCTACAAAGCCTGATATATTGTCGGCAACAACCATTTTGATAAACAAACCATACAAAATGAGTCTACCGCCATTCGCAAAATTTTGATAAGTAAAATTCGTCTTTTGTTTGAACTGAGGATTCAGTTTGTCGAATCGTTCAATTGGGCCAGCCACTAGCTGAGGAAAGAAAGAGACGTACAGCGCAAAATAGCCAAAATGTTTTTCTGGTTTAATGCGATTGTTATAAATATCAACAGCATAGCTCAAAGTTTGAAACGTATAAAACGAAATGCCAACAGGTAACAATAAATGAAAGATTGGCAATTGTTTGTTGATACCAATTTGATTAAAAATGATATTTAAATTCTCAGTGGCGAAATCAAGGTATTTAAAAGTAAATAACAAACCAAGGTTCATTGTAATGCTGATGATTAACCAAGGTAGTTTTGCTTTTTTACTACTTAAATTGCCCATTCTTAGGCCTACTAAATAGTCGACAATTGTGGAAAATAAAATAAGGTATATGTATTGGACATTCCAACTCATATAAAAATAGTAGCTGGCAATCAATAAAAAGATCCAACGAAATTTACCTGGAATTACATAGTAAAATACAACTACAATTGGTAAAAAAATAACAAAATCAATAGTGTTAAATAACATGCGATTTGAACGGTAAATGACCTAAAAGTGCGTTCAAATATATTGATTAATTTTTACTTGTTTTTAAGCTTAAAAGTCCTGAGTTAAAATTTAGAACATCAATAGTATAAGTGAATTTTCCATTTCCAAGCGGCTGTTCTCCTATGTACGATTCAGGTGTAATTGTAAATTTTTTATCACCAATTACTAAGCTAATGTCTGCAATCGCATACGCCAAATCAAATGAATGATAGCAAGTATTTATCCCGCTTTCTATAATTCCGTATAATGATGGTGTACCGCCTGAATTAACCGATACATTGCAAAAATCATATTTACTAGCATTCACAATTCTGATATTGGTTTTATTTAGGTCTTCGTTGCAAGCGGTTTTTTCATGTTCCACACAACTTTTCAAACTGTCTTTATTACAAGCGCTTAGCCCAAAAATCATTGTCAGAGCGCAAACAAGACCTAGAAACTGTCTGTTTTTCATCTTATTTTCAATTTGAAAGCGATATTATGAAAAGTTCAGGATATAATACACAGCCTTATAAATGAATACGTTAAAAATATTAAAATTTAATATGATTTAGCTTTAAATTTGATTGAATTAGCGGTATTAAGCGGTTGAATCTGCATTATACTGTGCCCATCTTTTATGCTCGCCCTCCAGTCTTTTTTTAAATTTAGCTGGTAAATCGATTGAGATGTGCAGAGGCTCATTGGTTGCAGGGTGCTTAAATGTCAAATCGGTTGCACATAAAAATAATCCTTTATTTCTGATTGTTTTAGCAGCGTATAATTTGTCGCCTAGAATTGGCGTTCCAACCGACAGTAGGTGCTTTCTGATTTGATGTGTACGGCCAGTAATGGGTGACAGTTTAACTAGGCTAAGCCAATTGTTTTTTAGCGACCGTGTTTCAGACAGAACTATGAATTTTGTAAGCGCCTTTTTACCATCAATGTCGGCCCTGATGACACCAGTAGTATGTTCTTTTGTGGGTAAACGACCCATTGCTATGGCATGATAGCTTTTATGTATTTTTTTTTCCGTAAACATGTTGCCAAGGCTAATACGAGCAGACTTGGATTTGGCAATCAATACTAGGCCACTTGTTTGATTATCGAGTCGGTGCGTTGGTAATGGATGAGGTAATCTATTTGATAATCTGGAAGGAGTTAAATTATAAGCTAAAGTATTGTAAAGTGTTTTGTACTGATTACCGCTAACAGTCAGACCAGCTGGTTTATTAACAATAGCTATGTGGTCGTCCTCATAAACTACAGGGACTGCTAATTCATATGGTTTTGGACCGCGATTTTCTAAATCAATAATTTGAATGATATCTCCAGTTTTCAGCCATGTACCACCATTTTTAACAGATTGGTTTAACAATACTTCACCTCTTTTTATGGCCTTTTTTACACTTTTGCGAGATTCAAAGAAATCTATCACCTGTTCACAATAAGTATTGAGACGCATGGGGTCTTTTAATTCCTGAATTTGGTGGGTAGAAATAATCTTCATGACTACTACAAGTTTAGTGAAAAAATACAAATGAATTCATTGATAATACTTGCTGTAATTCTATTAAATTTGATCACTATGTTTTCAGCACAAAAAAAGGTATTGTGGTTAATGGCTATTTTAACGCTCTTTGGGTTTCCGTTGCTAGCCTGGCCGCTGCTGTGGTTGCAAGATATTAGCTGGGACGATCTTATGGCTATCGAGTACAATGAAATTAGCTATCTTTTAGTAATGCTCAGTATAGGCCTATTTTTTGGGTTAATAATCATTTTATTAACGGAAATCCCGTACTTTGATAAAGCATTAAGTCACATAAAAAACAGATTAGCTAATTTAGAATTGACCAATTTTTTTGTTGTGCTTTTATCAATAGCTGCAGGTGTTGGTGAGGAGTTGTTTTTTAGAGGAGCCTTACAACCATTTTTTGGTATCTATTTAACCAGCTTAATATTTGTAGCTATTCACGGTTATTTTTCGTTTAGAAAATGGGCCGTTAATTTTTTTGGGCTTTTATTGTTTATTTTTATCTGTTTTATTGGATGGATGGCAGAACAATATTCCATTTGGCATGCAATAGCTGCTCATTTTAGCTATGATTTGGTCTTGCTATTTTACTATAAGAAAATGCAACAGACCTGAATAAAATCGTTGAGGATAATCGCATAAGTTAAAGCTGTAAGTTCATCAATTTTCTATATTTTTAATATCTTTAGCCGTTCAAAACAATCCAACATGACAAAGATTTTGATTATTGATGATGAAAGCAGTATTCGAAGAACACTAAAAGAAATTTTAGAATTTGAGAATTATAAAGTGGATGCCGCAGAAGATGGAAAAACAGGATTGAAAGCTGCCACTGAAAATAAGTATGATGTTATTTTTTGTGATATCAAAATGCCACAAATGGATGGGTTGGAAGTTTTGGCTGAATTAAAGAAGGCGGGTGTACTGACACCGGTGATCATGATTTCTGGGCATGGTAATATCGAAACAGCGGTTGATTCCATAAAGAGTGGAGCATACGACTTTATCGAAAAACCACTTGATTTGAATCGTATTCTTGTTACTATAAAAAATGCACTTGAAAGAGCCGATTTAGTTCAAGAAACAACTGTTTTAAAGAAAGAAGTTAAAAAATTGGCTAAATCTACTACCATTATTGGAGAATCGAAGCCCATAAAAGATATTTTGGAAATTATTGCCAAAGTTGGGCCAACAGACGCGAGAGTATTAGTAACTGGTCCTAACGGATCGGGAAAGGAGTTAGTCGCTCGGCAGTTACATGATCATAGTACTCGAAGTAAGTCGCCTTTTATTGAAGTCAATTGTGCAGCCATACCTTCTGAATTAATAGAGTCTGAACTTTTTGGACATGAAAAAGGGGCGTTCACCTCGGCGAATAAAATGCGAAAAGGTAAGTTCGAATTAGCAGATGGTGGCACTTTATTTTTAGATGAAATTGGAGACATGTCCGCTTCGGCTCAAGCAAAAGTGTTGCGAGCCCTTCAAGAGAATAGAATCACACGAGTTGGTGGAGAAAAAGATATTAAAGTCAATCCTAGAGTTGTAGCGGCAACCAATAAAGACCTGAAAAAAATGATTGATGAAGGAAGCTTCAGAGAAGATCTTTACCACCGTTTGAGTGTTATTTTAATTGAAGTTCCTTCATTAAACGATAGAAGAGATGATATTCCTTTACTGGCTAATTTCTTTATTGACAAAGTATGCAAAGAATATGGAACAGCAACAAAAGTATTCACAGATGCTGCGTTAACAGCACTGCAAAATGTAGATTGGACAGGTAATATACGAGAATTGAGAAATATTGTGGAAAGACTGGTTATTTTATGTCCACATGAAATAAGTGAATCAGATGTTAAACAACATGTAAAATAGTTATGCAAATATCTATTCCCGATTATACAATAATTGATGCCATTATAAAAAGTACACTTGCTGAAGATGTTGGAGATGGTGATCATACTTCGCTAGCTACAGTGCCTAAAGCAGCTACCGGCAAAGGCCGATTATTAGTTAAAGATGACGGTATTTTAGCTGGCGTGGAATTAGCTGAACGCATATTCCATATAGTCGATCCACAATTATCTGTTGAGGTTTTGATTAAAGATGGTAGTGTCATCAAAAAAGGTGACATTGCCTTTTACGTGACAGGCAGTTCTCAATCTATTTTGACAGCGGAAAGATTGGTACTAAACTTTATGCAACGAATGAGTGGTATTGCAACGCAAACGCACAAGCTAGCCAGTTTAATAGAAGATTTACCAACGAAATTATTAGACACAAGGAAAACAACCCCTGGTGTTAGAATGATGGAAAAATGGGCCGTTTTAATTGGGGGAGGACATAACCACCGTTATGCGTTACACGACATGATTATGATTAAAGATAACCATGTCGACTATGCGGGAGGAATTGTTCAAGCAATTGATCGTGTTGAAGCATATCAAAAGGAAAACAATAAGCATTTGAAGGTTGAAATTGAAACTAGAAATTTAAAAGAGGTTCAACTTGTAGTCAATCATGGTAAAGTCGACAGAATAATGCTGGACAACTTTACACCAGCCGAAATTATTGAAGCTCTTAAAATCATTCCACGCGATAGGTTTGAGGTGGAAGCGAGCGGCGGCATTACAGGGAGATCTATTAGAGATTATGCCCTAACAGGAATCGATTTTATTAGTTCAGGTGCATTAACACACTCTTATCAAAGTTTAGATTTGAGTTTAAAAGCTGATTTTAAAATTTAAAATTACCTTCTTTTCTTTTCAAACTCCTCTATGGTGTAGTGCTT
>JAWWDX010000056.1:0-13243 GCA_033719695.1 Putridiphycobacter sp. | reverse complement strand
GC
Source organism: Putridiphycobacter sp. (assembly GCA_033719695.1). GTDB lineage: Bacteria > Bacteroidota > Bacteroidia > Flavobacteriales_D > Crocinitomicaceae > Putridiphycobacter. Next base: position 13,241 of record JAWWDX010000056.1, on the reverse strand, counting down.
AAAGTAAAGTACCAAGGAATAGAAACAGTGTTGGCTATGCCAGGGGTCACACCACATATTTATGGAAAAACCAATACAAAACCATTTCGAAAAATGGGACATATTACGGTTATAAATAGAAATTTAAACGAAGCAAAAGCGATAGCGTTGCGTGTAAAAGAGGCATTTAAAGTGATTAGCGAATAAAAAATAAACTATGGTTGAAGTAGGAATTATCATGGGTTCTCAGTCGGATTTACCGATTATGAAAGAGGCCGCAGAAGCGTTAAAAGAAATTGGTATCAGTTACGAAATTACAGTTGTATCTGCCCACCGTACGCCGGAACGGATGTACGATTATGCTAAAAATGCCCAAGGAAGAGGAATCAAAGTAATTATTGCAGGTGCAGGTGGAGCGGCACATTTGCCTGGCATGACCGCTTCATTAACGGCTTTGCCTGTGATTGGTGTACCAATTAAGTCGAGCAATTCTATTGATGGTTGGGACTCAGTATTGTCTATTCTTCAAATGCCAGGTGGTATACCCGTCGCCACTGTAGCGCTCAATGGCGCGAAGAATGCAGGTTTATTAGCAGCCAGTATTATTGGCGCCTCGAACCAAATTGTATACGATAAACTGATGGCTTACAAAGAAGCTTTGAAAGATAAGGTATTAAAATCAGCTGAAGAACTTGAAAATGGAAGCCATTGAAATGACACCTACAGTTGACTTAATTTTCAAATACTTTCCTAATCTTTCGGACCTTCAAAAAAAACAGTTTACCGATTTGTATACTGTTTATAAAGAATGGAATAATCAAATTAATGTGGTCAGTAGGAAGGATTTCGACCAATTTTATGAAAAGCATGTTTTGCATTCGCTCGGCATAGCCAAAGCCATTAATTTTAAACCAGGTACTGATGTGTTAGATGTTGGAACTGGTGGTGGTTTTCCGGGGATTCCCTTGGCGATCATGTTTCCCGATTCACATTTCTTTTTAGCCGATTCGATTGGTAAAAAAATTAAAGTTGTGAATGCTGTAAAAGAGACGATAGGTTTAAAAAACGTGACAGCGAAACAAATTCGAGCGGAAGATATTCAGCATAAGTTTGATTTTGTGGTGAGTAGAGCGGTAACTGCTATGCCTGCTTTCTTGCAATGGGTGAGAAAAAAAATAAAAAAGAAAGACCAAAATGGCTTTCCAAATGGGGTGTTATACCTTAAAGGAGGCGATTTATCAGCTGAAATGAAACCAGTTCACGAATATTATGAATATCTACACTTAGCAGATCATTTTTCAGAGCCATTTTTTGAAACCAAAAAAGTGGTGTATGTGGATTTAAGTGAATAAAATGTTAGCCCAAACACCTGAACCGCCATACTATGCTGTCATTTTTGCTTCCACCCGCAAGGAAGGTGATTATAGCTACAGTGCCATGTCAGCTAAAATGTTAGAATTGGCCAAAGAACAACCAGGTTTTTTAGGGGTCGACTCTGCTAAAGCTGACATAGGTATTACGGTGTCGTACTGGAAGGATTTAGCCTCAATTAACTTGTGGCGAGAACATACAGAACATAAAGCGGCAAAAGAAAAAGGAAAAGCTGACTGGTACCAAAATTATACTTTGCGGATTGCTAAGGTTGAGTTAATGTATTAAGGTTTTAGCGCTCTATATTCCGTAAATTATATTGCTAATTGCGCAAACTTCTTATTTTTGTTGCATGCGGTATTTATTAGTGACTTTTTTAATAGCCTTTATTTCATTTCAAGGGATTGGCCAATCCACCTTAAAACTGAAGTACCCCTCTGCTATTATTGAAGGAATTAATACTAAAGTCTCAATTTTAAATACAGATGAGAGTTTTCCTGCTATCATTACGGTAAATGGTGAACAAATTGAGCTAGATCGTTCTGAAGAATTTCCTGCTTTCAATCATCAGTTTTTAAGGGGAGAAAAGTTGTCGATTTCAGGCTATGCTTTTAATCAGCCCGAAACACGTATTATCCCCCTTTGGCTATCTATTTTACCGCCTTTGTTTGCCATCTTTTTTGCGTTGATTTATAAAGAAGTAATCTTTTCTCTGTTCTCAGGTATTTTTCTAGGGGGCGCAATCATTGGTTATTATGCTGCCGGCTTCAAAGGCATTTTTTATGGCTTTTTAAGTGTCATAGACACGTATATTTTACATGCGCTCACAGAGTCCAGTCATGTCAGTGTTATTTTATTTTCAGTAATGATTGGTGGCATTGTGGCTTTGATTTCGAGAAATGGCGGCATGAAAGGCATTGTTAATAGAATCGTAAAATTTGCAAAAAATGCTAGAAGCGGTCAGTTAACAACTTATTTACTGGGTATTTCTATCTTTTTTGATGATTATGCTAACTCGTTAGTGGTTGGAAATACCATGCGGGCTATTACTGATAAGTTGAAAATCTCAAGAGAGAAACTATCCTATATTGTAGATTCTACCGCTGCGCCAGTGTCGGCTATTGCTTTTGTAACAACATGGATTGGTGCAGAACTGGGGTATATTCAAAACGGTTTGACAAAAATTAACAATGAGGGCTCGCAAATTACCGAAGGGGTTTATAGTATTTTTTTGAATAGCTTATCTTACTCCTTTTATCCAATCCTCACCTTGTTTTTTATGTTTTATCTGATTTGGCGAGGTCGAGACTTTGGTCCAATGCTAAAGGCAGAGAGAAGAGCGAGGTTTGGAAAAGTAGTGAATCCTGAAGAAAACAATGCCGATTTAACCGAGATGGAGGATTTAGAACCACTACCAGATATTCCACTTAGGGCAATTAATGCGGTTTTACCAGTGCTTATTATTGTGTTTGGTACGCTACTTGGTTTGTTGGTAACAGGTTTTGGAAGTTTACAAGATAGTTTATACGCTTTAAACCCAAATGGACATTTCACGTCATGGGGTGATATTTGGGCAAATATGAGCTTGTTGGATATGCCAGTTGAATCTTTTGGGCAAAAATTAGGAAGTCTTATTGGTGTGTCTGATTCGTATACAGCGTTGTTGTGGGCTTCTATTTCAGCTATGTTTGTAGCTATATTATTGACGCTTGGGCAGCGGATCATGGATTTACAAGATACTGTGGAAACGGTTATCAAAGGCTTTAAGTCTATGATGCCTGCTTTACTCATTTTAATTTTAGCATGGTCGTTGGCGTTGGTAACGGAAGATTTGCACACGGCTGATTTTTTATCTGGTGCCATAGAAGGTAAAATAAGTCCTTGGTTATTACCCGCTTTCACATTTGTACTTTCAGCTATTGTAGCCTTTTCAACCGGTTCATCATGGTCAACCATGGCCTTAGTTTATCCAATTATTTTACCGGCTGCATGGTTGCTTTGTATGAACGATCAAATGCCTGTTGAATTAGCCATGCCAATATTCTACAATGTGGTGAGTTCGGTACTAGCCGGATCGGTTTTAGGTGATCATTGTTCACCCATTTCTGATACGACTATTTTAAGTTCTTTGGCAAGTGGTTGTAACCATATTGATCATGTTAGAACACAAATCCCCTATGCCTTAACAGTAGGAAGTGTAGCAGTTGTGGGTGGAACTATTCCAACAGCTTTAGGCTTGTCACCAATTTTGAGTTTTCTTCTGGCCTTTGGGGTTATTATTTTAATAGTAGAATTTTTCGGTAAAAAATCAGATGTTGAATGGGAAGATTAATAGCACTTGACTACGGCCAAAAAAGAACTGGAATAGCAGAAACTGACGATTTGCAAATCATTGCCTCTGGTTTAACAACAGTTAATACAGCAGATTTGTTTAAATTTTTAGTGCAGTATTTTGAAAAGCATGAGGTAGATGCTATTATTTTAGGAGAGCCAAAAAAATTAAACGGTGAAGCTACACACAACACAGAACCAGTATTGGCATTGAAAGCGAAATTGACAGGCACGTTTGGTCATATTCCAGTGGTAATGATAGATGAGCGCTTTACTTCAAAAATGGCAGTTCAAACCATGATTGATTCTGGCTTAAGTAAGAAGAAGCGACAGAACAAAGCTTTGGTTGATGAAATATCTGCAACCATTATTTTGCAGTCGTATATGAATAGTTTATAATTTATAGAACATGTCGGTAGAGGAAAAGATTCAAGATTTTGGGAGTAGAACAAAACGTTTTTTTAAGCGCGTAGGATTTTTTGCTGGTATTGGCGTAATACTTTTTGTAGTTTTCTATTTTTTATATTCTAATTACACATACAGTGAAGGTACAAGAACAGGTTATTTGATTAAAACCTCTAAAAAAGGTTATGTTTTCAAAACCTATGAGGGTCAATTAAATTTAGGGGGATTTGGAACAGATAAATCTACTGGTTTAATGGGGAATGTCTGGGATTTTTCAATAGAAGAAGAGGAAATGTACCGTAGAATTCAATCCTTTGAAGGTGAAAAAGTAACAGTTTCGTATAAAGAGATAAACAGAGCTATGCCTTGGCAAGGCGAAACAAATTATTTTGTTTACGACATAAAATTGAAAGAATAGGAGCGTGAATATTGTAAATATATCCTCATATTTGCAAACCAAATAATAATGGCGCAAAATAATCCTCATAGTCAGTCGTCCGACTCATTTTTAACTCGCTGGTCAAAAAAGCTTCAGAGCAGATGGGGCGTTACCGGAAATAGGGTTTTAATTATTTTAATCGTATTTGCCTGTACTGGCACAACTGTCTTACTGTTAAAAAAGCCTGTGGTAAACTATTTCGCGGGCGATAGTAATCCATCTGTTTGGTTTTCGGTTTTGTATTATGTACTCATTTTACCTATTTACAATATTATCTTGTTATTGTATGGTTTTATTTTCGGTCAGTTTAAGTTTTTTTGGAATTTTGAAAAAAAGATGCTTGAAAGAATGACAAAACGCTTTAAGAAAAAGTAGGTTGTTTTAAGCAGTTAACTTATTCCTTTAAACAGTAATTGTGCTGTCGCCGGATTTGTCGCCAATGGCACATCATGTACATCACATAATCGCATTAACATGGCAATATCAGGTTCGTGCGGGTGCTTTGCAAGCGCATCTCGGAAAAAGATTACCATTTGGCAGGAACCTTCCGCTACGCTTGCAGCAATTTGCGCATCACCACCTAGTGGTCCTGACAATAATTTGGTAACTTCAAAGCCAGCGCGTTCAACTTTACTACCTGTTGTACCTGTTGCGATTAATGTAATGTCGTTTTGATGTAAAAAGTCTGCATGTTCGTTTAAAAACTGTACCATTTCGGCTTTTTTACCGTCGTGCGCGACTATTGCGATAACCATCTTAAATCGATTTAATGATACAAATATATGAAACAACAGTAAATGCTAATTGTCGAAAAGTAAATTTAATGTAAACTTAATGCGCAAGGAAATATTATAGTAACCGAATGCCTTTCTCCTCTAATGCAATAATTTTTTCTTTGTACAAACTACCAATGGCTTTCTTAAAAGATTTTTTGCTAATACCAAAAATATGTTTAATTGTATCAGGTGAAGATTTGTCGGTTACTTCCATATAGCCGGCTTGAGATTTTAATTTATCAAGCACTGACTGCGTCACTGTATCAATATTCCAATAACCTGCCTTTTGTAAATAAACATCTATTTTGTCGTCTTCACGTACGCGTTTAATGTAACCAGTTATAAAGTCACCACGTTGAATGGGTTTAAAAACTTCATTCTCATAAAGTAATCCCCAGAACTCGTTGTTGATAATGACCTTGTAACCTAAGTCAGTTTTTGAATAAACCATTAATCCCACTTCTTGATCGGTTTCAAAACTTGGGGGAATTTGGTCTAAATATTTATCTAATTTCGACGAGCCTATGATGCGCTCTGTCATGTCGTCAATCAATACTTTTACAATAACTTTATCGCCTTTTCTCAAATCGGCCTTTTGCTCAGCAAACGGAATTAGTAAGTCTTTTGCTAGGCCCCAATCTACAAAAGCTCCCATTGGGGCTACATCTACTACCTCCAAAAGTGCGATATCATCAACCATGGCTAATGGAAAGTCGGTAGTGGCAATAATCCGATCTTCAGAGTCTAAATAAATAAAAACATCCACATATTCACCTACAATACAGGCAGGTGTAATGTATCGCATTGGTAATAAAATTTCACCAAAATCTTCACCACCATCTAAATACATCCCAAAATCAACCTCTTTTACAATTTTGAGGTGATTGATTTTTCCAATATTAACCATACTGCAAATATACCATTCAATCAGTAAATGATGCAAATTATTTTCTGTACGCTACAAATTAAATAAAAAGCCAATTTTTAGACATGTATATTTTTATTAATTATATGGTAATTAAGTATTTGAAAAAATAAGTTGCCGCATTACTTTTAGGTAAATTAAAAAATTAAAAAGCTATGAAATATATACTAACACCACTATTTTTGTTATTTGTCAATATTGGTTTTTCCCAGACACAAGTTACCCTAGAACGAAATAATGTGAAGGCATTTTTAAGTACAAGTGGGCATTTTTTTAACAATACTTTGGCAACGGCTTCTGGTTATGAGATTCCAAAAGGTTCGGGAAACAATTCAATTTTCTCCAATTCATTCTGGTTTGGCGGATCAGATGTAAATGGTGCTTCGCATATAGCGGCCCAGGATTATTTTGGCGACCAAGATTTTTGGACAGGTCCGCTTTCTACTTTTGGAGGTGTTTTAGGTCAATATGGAGATGCGGAAATTACAGCAGCACAAATCGCATACTACGATCAGGTTTGGCAAATCTCGGCAGCCGAAATCCAAAACCATATTCAAAATTACAATACAACTGGGTACACACCAATTCCAAGTATTGCAACATGGCCAGCGCATGGAGATGTTAGTTTAGGGCAGGCTTATTATCTAGCACCATTTGTTGATGTTAATCTTGATGGTGATTATAACCCAATGGATGGTGATTATCCTGACATAAGAGGGGATGAGGCTGCTTATATGATTTTAAATGATAAAGGTGGTGTGCATACTTCAGGTGGAGAAGCAATAGGATTGGAGCTTCATATTATGGCATATCAATACGAATCGAATGACTTTTTAAATAATACAACGTTTGTAAATATCCGTTTTGTTAACAGAAGTACAAAAACCATTTTTGACTTTAAGTTCGGCAATTTTATTGATGCTGATTTAGGTAATGGTGGAGACGATTATATGGGAACAAATCCTGCAAAAAATCTGGTTTACGCATATAATGGATATAATTCGGATTCGCAGTATGGCATTGCACCACCAGCAATTGGTGTCATGACTTTGTGCTCCCCAATGAGTAGTGCAAATTATTTTAATAGTTCAAATACTCATACACAAATACCAAACACTCCAGCGGGGTATTTAGGTTTTTTAAACGGACAATGGGGCAGTAGCGGTTTAGGTTTTACTCAAGGTGGAAACGGATATGGTGGTACTGTTCCTACAAATTATATTTATAACGACTTAAATTTGTGGAGTGAATTGACGGAAGGAAATTTCGCAACTGATAGGAAAATGCTAATGACAGTTGATCCTATACAAAACCAAAGTCAAACTTTAAGTCCCGGTTACCAAGGTAATATTGATCTCGCTTTTGTGTATGCGAGAGATTCAACGCATGTGGCAAGTGTAGAGGCATTATTCGGTGTAGCGGATAGCGTACAAGATTTTTTTAATACAACATTTGTCAATCCATGTGAAGATGGTTTTTTAGAAGTTGAGACTATGCCTCTAAAATCATTTGACATATCGCTTTTCCCAAATCCAACTTTGACTTCCTATAGAATTATTGGAGTAGAAGGGGAAGCTAATATAGAAGTGTATGACATTACCGGAAAACTTGTAATGAGTCACTTAAATATTAACACCAGTCAGCCTCTAGCGTCACCCGATAAAGCTGGAATTTATTTGGTAACTATTCAACAAAAAGGTAGGTCATCAACAGTAAAATTAATTGTAGAATAATTTGTATTTCAACGGAGGAGTTTTCTTCATTTTTATCGTTTGCTTCCGTGAAAATAAAAAAGGGTCTCGATCCCGATAGCTATCGGGATTCAAGACCCTTTTTAACAAGTAAATTAATTATTAATTATACAGTAATCAACTCTGCTTTAGGATATAATTGCATCCATTTATCAAGTTGTTCTTGCGTTTTTAAAGTAATGGTTGTTTTACTATCTAATTGTAATTTAAACTTTGGTGTAGAATTTTTGATTTCGTTAAGAATTTTCTCTACTTTTTCTTTGGTTTTCTTTCTAGCCATGGTTTGTAAATTTTGTTCATCAAATAAACGTAAAAAGTTTAACAAAAGTGCTAAAAAAAGCGATTTATATACAAATATTTTAGTTTTTTAACAAACTTAATGTAATAATTTATACACCAACTCTTTCATTAATTCGGCGTCTGGTGTGCCGGAACTACCTACACCTTTGGATGTTAGGTCGTATTCTCGGAGGATATTAAAATTGCGAGAAATAATTTTTGGTGGATGCTTAGCTTTTTTACTGAGTAGTTCTTTTGCTGGGTATGGGTGTATTTTTAATGCCGAAGCAATGTGCCGAGGATCGTTTGTTTTCAAAAAATGCACCTTAAATAATCTTTGATAGAGGGTTAATAGATTGGAAATCACAACCGTGATATGTGCCGCTTTTGGGTTTTTATGAAAATAATCAATTATTTTTAAAGCCTTTGGAAAATCACGATCTAAAACAGCATTAACGAGTTCGAATACATTGTAGTCTTTACTAATGCCAATATTTTTTTCAATGTCTTGCTCTGTAATTTGTGCGCCATCATCCACCAGTAAAAAAAGTTTTTCTAACTCATTTGACAAGCGCGACAAATCATTACCCACAAATTCGCAAATTAAAGCAACACCTTTGTCCGTTATTTGTTTTTTCTTCCCGAGTACATAGGCACGAACCCATTTTGGTAATTCGTAGTCTTTTACCCCGCTAGACTCAAAAACAAGTGCATTTTTTGCCAATAGTTTATACATTTTCGACCTTTTGTCGAATTTTTTATACTTATGAGCAAATACCAATATGGTTTGAGGTGATGGTGCTGTAAAGTAATTTTCAAAAATTTCCCACTGGCTTGTTTTTTTGTATTCTTGGGCTTCTTTAACAATTACTACTTGCCGCTCAGCCATCATTGGAAGCCTTGAGGCGGCATCAACAACTTGAATGGGCTGGGTGTCTTTAGCATACAAAATGGATTGGTTAAAATCGCGTTCAGCTTCATCCAATACATTGTTTGCAATATAATTTACAATCTGATCGATATAGAAAGGCTCATCACCATGCAATAAATAGATGGGACTATATTGACCGTTTTTTATATTTTTAATGACATCTAAATGGGTCATTACAACTTACTTTTTTCTAAAGAAAATTCGAATAGGCACCCCCTCAAAATTGAAGCGTTGGCGAAGTTTATTTTCAATAAATCGCTTATAATCTTCTCGAATATATTGTGGTAAATTACAAAATAATGCAAAGGACGGCGAATAGGTGGGCAATTGTGTCACAAACTTGATTTTGATAAACTTACCTTTAACTGAAGGTGGTGGATTTTTTTCAATCACTTCTTGCAAGAAATTATTCAACTCTGAAGTTGGAATTTTTTGCATTCGGTTTTCATAAACTTCCATTGTTTTTTCCAAGGCCTTATGCAAACGCTGTTTAGTTATGGTGGAAGTAAAAATAATTGGCACGTCGTTAAAAGGTGCTAAATCTTCACGCAATTTATCTTCGTACTCTTTAACGTATTCTGGTGTTTTATCTTCTATTAAATCCCATTTGTTAACCAATACAACAACCCCTTTCTTATTTTTTTCAATAATGTAGTAGATGTTTAAATCTTGTTTTTGCAAACCTTCAGTGGCATCTATCATTAAAACACACACATCAGAGTATTCTATACTTCGCACCGATCGAATAACTGAATAGTATTCAATGTCTTCGTGGACTTTGTTTTTCTTTCTAATTCCTGCAGTATCTACTAATTTAAAGTCGAAGCCAAATAGATTAAAGTCAGTGTCAATGCTATCTCTAGTTGTTCCTGAAATATCGGTAACAATATTTCTTTGTTCGCCTGTAATGGCATTAATAAATGATGATTTTCCCACATTCGGTTTCCCAACAACTGATATTCTTGGCACATCTGATTCTTCAACCTCAATGTCATCTTTAAAAGCCTTCACTATATCATCTAAGAGGTCTCCCGTTCCAGAGCCATTGGTAGCTGAAACTTGGTACACTTCTCCTAACCCATAATTGTAGAATTCAAAAGCATCATTACCTCTCTCAGCATTGTCTACTTTATTTGCAACGACAAACACAGGTTTTTTAGATTTTCTTAAAAGGGATGCTACGGCTTCATCAAGATCGGTAATGCCCACGGTTACATCAGACACAAAAACGATAATATTTGCCTCATCAATGGCAATTTCAACTTGCTTTCTGATTTCAGCTTCAAAAATATCATCTGACCCTCTTACATAGCCACCGGTGTCAATAACACTGAAGCTTCGTCCATTCCATTCTGAAATACCGTAAATTCTGTCACGTGTCACTCCACTCATTTCCTCAACAATGGCACTTTTCGATTTTGTTAACCGATTAAATATGGTGGATTTGCCTACATTAGGACGTCCTACAATTGCTACTATATTTGACATGATTAATATCCGTGTTTTTCTAATTTGTTATCATTTTGCCGCCAATTTTCGTCAACCTTCACAAACATTTCTAAAAATACTTGTTTCCCAATAAATTTTTCAATGTCTTTGCGGGCATCAATGCCAACATGTTTTAGTTTTACGCCTTGATGACCAATGATTATACCTTTTTGAGTTTTTCGTTCAACATATATGATGGCTCGAATGCGAACTATTTTTGGTTCTTCTTTATATTCTTCTATTTCTACTTGGGTAGAGTAAGGGATTTCTTTTTTATACTGTTCAAAAATCTTTTCGCGAATAATTTCACTAATGAAAAATCGAAGTGGTCTATCCGTCAATTCATTTTTATCGTAGTATGGGGGATTTTCTGGAAGTAATGAAATAAATTTTTCCCAAATTAATTCCACATTGAAGTTTTCAAGTGCTGAAATTGGTAAAATATCAGCTTTAGGTAAGATCTCCGCCCATTGCGCTACTTTACTTTCAAGTTTAGATTGATCGCCTAAGTCAATTTTATTTATCAGCACAATAATAGGCGTTCTTGTTTTTTGCAAGCGCTCTAACGTTTCTTGGTGCGCCATGGTGTCTTCAAAAATATCAGTCATTACCAATAACACATCAGCATCTTTCAAAGCCGAATTTACAAATCGCATCATGTTTTCATGCAATTTATAATGAGCATCTAGCACGCCAGGTGTATCTGAAAATACCACTTGGTACTCGTCAGTATTAACTATTCCTAAAATTCTGTGCCGTGTCGTTTGTGCTTTCGACGTAATGATCGATAATTTTTCACCTACTAATCGGTTCATTAGGGTTGATTTTCCGACGTTTGGACTACCAATGATATTTACAAAACCAGATTTATGTGACATTTTTGAAAATTTAAGACAAATTATTTTGTTTTGCAAAGAAACAAAATATATATTTGCACTCGCAATTATTAATGAAGTTAATTTAACTAAAGATATATTGCGGGGTGGAGCAGTTGGTAGCTCGTCGGGCTCATAACCCGAAGGTCATAGGTTCGAGTCCTGTCCCCGCTACTAAGAAAGAGTTTGTTAGAAATAACAAACTCTTTTTTTTGTGATAACATTTTTTAGAACTTGGCAGTACTCGAACCTATTCATTATTGGGGTTGGATATTGAGACTTCCAACGTACTTTATTTGGGTGAAGATTTGCGCCGCACTGAGCGGAACGAAGTGAAGTCGAACGCATCCCCCGCTACTAAGAGAGAGTTTGTTAGAAATAACAAGCTCTTTTTTTTGTGATGAACTTTTTTGGTTAGAAAACAGGCCTCGAACCTATTGTTGTTTGGAATGAGTGTATTGGCATTAAGAGAGTGATTTTTTTGAAAGGCAATTTGCGTTGCCCTGAGCCTGCCGAAGGGTCCCCGCTACTAAGAAAGAGTTTGTTAGAAATAACAGACTCTTTTTTTTGTCCTGAATTTTTTTGTTTGAAACAGGCCTCGAACCTATTGTTGTAAACAAGAATTTACTTTGAGATTCTGAAAATATTGAAAATAGCAAGAACTAAGGTTCCTGAGCTTGCCGAAGGATCCCCGCTACTAAGAAAGAGTTTGTTAGAAATAACAGACTCTTTTTTTGTCCTGAATTTTTTTGTTTTAAACAGGCCTCGAATCTATTCATTATTGGGGTTGGAAATTGAGACTTCCAAAGTACTTTATTTGGGTGAAGATTTGTGCCGTGCTGAGCGAAACGAAGTGATGGATTAAGTGTATTTACTTTGAGAGGATCTTTCACATCTTCAGGTTCATTTTCCTAGAGTCTAAATAAATTGTAAAGTATTTGTTGATTGGAATAAATTGAAAAAAGAAAAGGTTTTATTGCATATGCAATAATTTAACTCTTTCGCTTGAACCATTTTTCTTTAACTCTATAAAATATACACCTGCATTGAGTTTTGACAAATTGGCAATGATGGTATAATTGTTACTTGATTGTAGTTCTACTTGAACCAATTGTCCAAAAATATTATAGATATTTATCTCATATTCATTAATTGATTTTTTACTGATAAATACCTCATTATTTGCTGGGTTAGGGTATACTATCATCTCATTTTCATCATAGTTCAGCGAAATTGTTTCACTGTAAGTGTAAGTGCCGTTGAAATCAGTTTGTTTTAATTGGTAGTAGTTTATTCCTAAAATGGGATCTAAATGTATTGCTTTGTAATTCCTAACAATTGAGCTATTGCCAGCTCCTTGTATTTTTACAAAATTTTGCCAGTTTTGGCCGTCTGTTGAATGTTGAACATCAAAATAATCATTGTTAGACTCAGAAGCAGTCGACCAAAACAGATGAGCTTCACGATTAATCATTTCACCTGAAAAGTTGATCAGTTCTATGGGTAACGGACCTGTTACTAAGTCTATAATACCAGCTCCGTTTGATCCAGTTCCTGACCCCGCTTGGGAATTACAAGGATTAGAATTATTTGAACAGCCACCTATGCCGTTGTTTGTGTTCGTTGTTGTGTTTCCTGATGGTTCGGCAATGGAATAAAAGATAACACCTTGACCGCCGCCACCGCCGCCG
>JAWWDX010000055.1:0-13309 GCA_033719695.1 Putridiphycobacter sp. | reverse complement strand
CGTGAAGTTTCTTACCCCTTGCCAAATGAATATTAATTTTAGCTAAGTTTTTACTACTGATAAATAGTTTCGAAGCCACAATAGTTAACCCTTTATCCTTTAATTTTTTCTCTAGTTTATTTATCTCTATACGATTCAATAACAACTTTCTATCTCGACGAGGATTATGATTAAAATAGGATCCATTTTCATACTCTGGTATAAACATGTTTCTAATAAAGCACTCGCCATTTTGTATCACACAATAAGCTTCCATGATACTGCCTTTTCCACTTCTTATGGCCTTAATTTCAGTACCAGTTAACACAATGCCAGCAGTAAAGTCGTCTAAGAACTCAAATTCAAACTTAACCTTTCTATTTTTAATCTCTATTTTACTCATGTAGTGGCTACAAATTTAATGGTTTTAGCGATTGTTTTACAGGTATTAATTTATTTTAGGAAATTATGTCTTAAAGAAAGTAGCATTCACAATTACATGTTTAGTAATCTTTCGATTTAACAGCACCTGTTTTAATAAAATATGTATTTTTGAAGTATGGAAACAGCCTTAGATATGGAGTATAATACTTCGAGACCTAAATTACAAATTCCCGAATACGGACGGAATGTTCAGAAAATGGTCGACTTTGCAATTACACTAGAGGATAGAGACGAGCGAAATAAAGTTGCCAATGCCATTATAAATGTCATGGGTGAGTTAAATAAGCACTTACGTGATGAAGAAGATTACAAACATAAATTATGGACGCACCTATTTATCATATCTGATTTTAAATTAGATGTGGACTCACCATATCCGATACCTAATCGTGAAATGTTGGCGGAAAAACCTAATAAAGTTAATTATCCACAAACAAAAATTCAGTTTGGTCACTATGGCAAAACCATAGAAGGCATGATAGCTATTGCATCAGAAATGCCTGAAAATGAAGAAAGAGAAGCCTTGGTTAAAGTAATTGCTGATTTGATGAAGCGATTTCATTTAATGTACAATACTAACTCCATTGATGATGAAATTATATCACAGCATTTAAAAAGGATGTCAAAAGGAAAGATAATTTTGAAGGACCTGAGTTTTTTAACAGCTACCAAAGACATTCTAAAAGATTACGAAATCAATAAAAAACCTGTTCAATCCAATAAGAATAGAAAGAACAATAAGAATAGAAACAACCGCAACAGAAAAAGATATTAAACACTATGGGCACATTCGAAATTAGAGGCGGAAACTCATTAAAAGGCGAATTAATTCCACAAGGGGCTAAAAACGAGGCATTACAGGTATTATGTGCTGTACTTTTAACAGGTGAAAAAGTTACAATAAGTAATTTACCAGACATTATAGATGTTAACAAACTCATTAACTTACTGCAGGTGATGGGTGTAAAAATAGAGAAAGTTGAGAAAGGGACTTATAACTTTAGAGCTTCAGAAATTGATCTTGATTATTTAGAAACAGAAGATTTTGCCAAAAGGGCTTCTAGTTTAAGAGGCTCAATTATGATTGTTGGTCCGCTATTGGCAAGGTTCGGTAAAGGATTGATTCCGAAGCCAGGAGGTGATAAAATTGGTAGACGTAGGTTGGATACTCACTTTGAAGGTTTTGCCAAACTAGGTGGTACCTTTAACTATAACCCAAAAACTTTCTTCTATACAGTTGAAGGTAAAAAATTAAAGGGTACTTATATTCATTTAGATGAGGCTTCTGTAACAGGCACGGCAAATATTTTAATGGCTGCGGTATTGGCAAAAGGTGAAACAGTCATCTACAATGCTGCCTGCGAACCATACTTACAGCAATTATGTAAAATGTTGAATAATATGGGCGCTAAAATTTCTGGTATTGGCTCAAATAAACTATACATTACAGGTGTTAAACAACTAAAAGGGTGCTTCCACCGAGTGTTGCCTGATATGATTGAAATAGGCAGTTTTATTGGTCTGGCAGCCATGACAAAGTCTGAAATTACCATAAAAGATGTTGCTTATCATGAATTAGGTATCATTCCAAATGTGTTTAAAAAGTTGGGCATTCAAATGGAGCTTCGCGGAGATGATTTATACATTCCAAAACAAGAAAGCTACGAAGTAGAGACCTTTATTGATGGTTCAATTTTAACTATTTCTGACGCTCCATGGCCGGGCTTTACACCTGACTTATTAAGCATTATATTGGTAACCGCCATTCAAGCAAAAGGGTCGGTTCTTGTGCACCAAAAAATGTTTGAATCACGTTTGTTCTTTGTTGACAAATTAATTGACATGGGCGCGCAAATTATCCTTTGTGATCCGCACAGAGCAGCCGTCATTGGAATGAATCATCAGCAACCGTTAAGAGGCATTAGCATGACTTCACCAGACATTAGAGCGGGTGTATCCTTATTAATTGCTGCGTTATCTGCTGAAGGCAAATCTACTATTCACAATATTGAGCAAATTGATAGAGGCTACCAAGACATTGATATCCGCTTGAATAATTTAGGAGCTGATATTAGAAGACTATAGTTGTTAAAACATTGTGTTTTTTAGTACCTTATTGTCAGTATTATCTGTTGAACCTAAGTAGGAAAGTAGCGGCTACATTTGCCAATGCATAAACGATTGTATAGTTTAAGATGATAGATAATTTTGCACTTAAAAACATAAACGTTACGATTAAAGCGAGAACCGTTAAAAGAATCATCACCCACTTAAAACAGAGGTCAGATGAAAATATTTTTGCAAAAAAGTTAAAGGCCAATAGGTAAACTATAGTCGCGGGAATGCTTAATATTCCTCCGTAGATAGTACTAAACAAAAACAGTTCGTAACAGCTTAAAACAGCATTTGTCCCCGTCCGTATTATTACCTCATATGCGACCAACAGAAATGCCCCAATTACAATAGTAAACAACCAAACAAGGATGGGAAATCGCTTATAAGTCAATTCCATTATATTTTAAAAATGCCCCATGTGGAACGAAAACTATATAAATACTAGTTTGCTTTCTTTCACAGAATTATTCAATATAGCTTAATTTAACCATATTAGATGGTCCTTTTTCTTCAATAGGAACTGAAGCAATATTAATAACGATATCCCCCTCTTTTAAGAGCCCCATTTTCTTCATTAAATACTTTGAATCGGCAATTGTATGATCTGTACTTACCATTTTATCATAGTAAAACGCCTTAACACCCCAAACTAAGTTTAACTGCGTGAGTATTTGACGATTCTCAGTAAAAACAAAAGTATCGGACTTAGGACGTTGCGACGATATTTTATAAGCAGTGTAACCAGAAAACGTCATGGTAATAATACCTTTTGCTTCTACCCTTTGTGATAATCTTGCCGCATTAAAGCAAATTGAATCTGAAATGAAGCGGTCTTGATTTTTCTCAGGTTCTTCTTCTTTGTGATAAATCTCATCTGACTTTTCAACTTCCATTACAATTTTAGACATGGCTTTTATAACCTCCACAGGGTATTTTCCAACTGAGGTTTCTCCAGACAACATCACTGCATCAGTCCCATCAAGAACAGCATTAGCTACATCATTTACTTCAGCCCGCGTTGGTGTAATATTATTAATCATACTTTCCATCATTTGTGTTGCCACAATGGTGGGTTTTGCAAATTCGCGGCATTTACGGATAATCATTTTTTGTATCGTAGGGACGGTTTCCATTGGCACTTCCACACCCAAATCTCCTCGAGCTACCATCACAGCATCTGTTGCTTTAATAATGTCATCAATATCTTTAACGGCTTCGGGTTTTTCAATTTTTGCAATTACTTTTGCGTTAGAATTAGCCTTCGCAATTAAGTGCTTGAGTTCAATAATATCTCGCGCTGACCTCACAAAAGATAGTCCCACCCAATCAATGTCATGCAAAAGGGCAAATTTCAAATCTTCTAAATCTTTTTCCGTTAAGCAGGGTAACGAAATTTTAGTGTTCGGCAAATTCACACCTTTTTTAGAAGAAAGGGTACCTCCGTGAACAACTACCGCTTCAACTTCATCTTTTCCATTCGTATTTAAAATATCAAGTTGCAATTTGCCATCATCTAATAACACAGAATCTCCTACTGCAACATCTTGTGGAAAGGTTTGGTAAGTAATATATAATTTTTTAGCTGTACCAACACATTTCTTGGTTGTAATAACTAGCTTTTCACCATTAATGAGTTCTACACCATTATTTTCTACTTCCCCTATTCGAATTTTTGGTCCCTGTAAATCGGCCAGCAAAGCTACATTGTAACCTAATTCTTTATTTAGTTCACGCACTAACTTAATGGTATTTAAATGGTTTTCGTGTGTGCCATGCGAAAAATTTAAACGACATACGTTTGTGCCATTTAAAAACATTTCTTTTAAAACATCTTTATTATCCGTTGATGCGGGGCCCATGGTGGCCACAATTTTTGTTTTTTTACTAATCATAATTCTTTTAATTATCTAAAACAGCAAATTAGATTTCGATTTCAATGTTTCAGGGTTAAACTGAAAGGCAGTTAAAATACAATCAATTTTTTTTAACTGTGTTAAGAAATCATTAAACTCTATTTCATAGGCATTTTTAATGATCATGAAATAATCGATTTGGTCTTGTTCTGGTACAAGCCGCTTATAATTGTCGAACGATAAGTTTTTTATTAAATAAAATGCCTCAAACGTTTCATCATTTATAAACTCATAATATGAAAAATAGTATTCTCCATCTTTCTTTGTCCGTAAGAAATAGTCATCTCCCCGGCTTAAATTTACTTCCATTTCTCGATTTATGGCCCAACAAAGCCTGTAATCAGAATGGCTGCAACAAATTCCAATTAAGTCAAAATCGTATGTTTCTTCTAAAACTAATTTATGCTTTGCCATTTCGCTGTACAAAGGTATTGATTTTTATACGGAAGACAGATTGATATGTTTTCGTTTTAAGTATATTTATCAGAAAAAATAGTAAATGAAATTTAATATTTCTGAAAATCAGCATATAGATACAAGTCAAGGCATTGATATTTCTTTGCCGCTCAGTCCCACCAAAGGAGCATTGGCTTGGTATGTTGAACCTGTTAAAATTTGGCCTGTAACAGGTGACGGATTCATTGGTAAAGTTTCAGAGGGTGGCAGTACCAATTTTAATAACATTCAATTAAATCCTCATGGAAATGGTACGCATACAGAAAACGTAGGTCACATTTCAGAAACATTTCAAAGCATTAACGATAGCTTAACAGAATTTTTTTTCACAGCCACTCTAATAACTATTCAGCCCAAAAGATATTATAATGATAGTTGGCAAAAAGAAGATTTAATTATTGATAGAAGTTTACTTGAAAAAGCTTGCCATGGCTTTTCAACTACAGAGGCATTAGTTATCAGAACCTTGCCAAACCATATCGACAAATATTCAAAAAATTATTCAAATACCAATCCGCCCTACATCACAGCTAATGGCATGGCTTTTATTGTTGAAATGGGTATAAAACACTTACTAATTGATTTACCATCAGTTGACCGAGAAAATGATCATGGTGCTTTGACGGCCCATAAAATCTTTTGGAATTATCCGGAAATGCCAATAGTGGACAAAACAATTACTGAACTAGTATTTGTACCAAATCATGTTGAAGATGGCGACTATATTTTAAATATTCAAATTATAAGTCTTGAAAATGATGCCTCTCCGAGCAAACCAATACTCTATAAAATTCTGTCGTCATGTTAAATGAACTAGAGTCTTTTTTCAGATTAAAACCTGAGCCCCAGCAATCTTGTTTGTATTTTTTACGATCAACTATTAATAGTTTTCATCCGAGCATAAGGGAAACCTATAAATGGAAACTACCTTTTTACACTTTTGAAGGGAAAATGTTTTGCTATTTATGGATTGACAAGAAAAATGATTATCCCTATGTTTGTTTTACCAAAGGGGCTGACATAGATCATCCTGCCCTGATACAAGGTGAACGGAAAAAAATGAAAGCTTTTTATATTAATCCATATGAAGATATCGATTTGGTAACATTAACTGACTTATTGAATAAAGCAATCGCCCTATATTAAAGAGATGGCGCATACACATTCACATACCCCTATTAAAGGACGCCGACTATTTTGGGTAATCATGCTCAACTTAGTAATTACCATTGGCCAGCTTATTGGTGGTTTAATTTCTGGAAGCCTTTCGCTTATTTCAGATGCGATTCATAATTTTACTGATGTTATATCCTTAATTATTAGCTTTTTTGCACAAAAAATAAGTCAGAAAAGACAAACCCTCAGTCACACTTTTGGATTCAAAAGAGCCGAAATTATTGCGGCTTCAATTAATGGTGTGACACTCATTATTGTATCATTATATTTAGCTTATGAAGCTATTTTAAGGTTGCTAAGTCCTGAAGAAGTAGAAACTAGTTACGTCATTTGGCTCTCATTATTAGCAATACTTGGCAACGGCTTAAGTGTTATTCTTTTACATAAGGATTCTAAAGGTAATTTAAACATGAAGTCAGCATATTTACATCTTTTTTCTGACTTGATGGTATCGGTGGCAGTTTTAATTGGTGGATTGGTAATGACGTACAATGGCATGTACTGGATTGACCCTGTTTTAACCATCACTATATCGGTATATTTATTATTCTTAAGTATAAAAATTGTTGCTGAATCTGTTTCTATTTTAATGTTGTTTGCACCTAGTCACATTTCTATCTTGGAAATTGAAAAAGCTGTTTGTGAAATACAACTTATCAAAAACATTCATCACGTTCATCTTTGGCAGTTAAATGATCACGACATTTATTTAGAAGCTCACATTGAGTTCAGGGAAAATATTTCACTGACCGAATTCGATACAATATGCACTGAAGTTGAGCAATTATTAGCAAATCAATTTAACATTTCACACACCATGTTGCAACCAGAATTTAAACGAGAAGATGAGAAAAAACTAATAATTCAAGACTAATAGCCTCCATGGTATTTTCTAAAAAACCACTCAGACGTAAGCATCAAAAGCAGTAAGAAAAACAACCATTTATAATCTATAGCATCTTTAAAACTTTTTTCCTGATAAGCCACCGTAACTATGTCTTCTCTTGCTTCTAAATCTGTTTTTAATTGATCGGTTTCACTTGGTAAATAAAATTTACCATTGGTACTTTTTGATAAGTTAAAAAGCAGTCTATGATTGGCTGTTAAATTTAACAGTTCTCGTTTAGTCTCTTTTACAATAAAGCTGCCATTTTTCACCAAACGCTTATTTTCAAAAGTAGTACTGGCTGTCCAATTGTAAATTCCTTGCTTTAAGCGCCCCAGTTCTAGCAAGTAAGCCTCTTCTGTTCTGTAAAATGTGTAGTTATACTCTTTACCTTCTTCGTCCGATAGTTTTAACGCTACTTCCTCGTCGTTAGTTAACTGGTATGAAGCATTATATAGCTCTGCCTTCACAACAATTTTCTCACTTTCTTCATATTCATTTTCAATATTTATTTTGAAAGGGTCTTTATTTTCTTTAACAGCCAAATATGTAATCATTTGTGAGAAAAAGGCTGCAAAGTTTTCAGTTGTTTCATTTTGCA
The DNA here is from genome assembly GCA_033719695.1 of Putridiphycobacter sp. Lineage (GTDB taxonomy): Bacteria > Bacteroidota > Bacteroidia > Flavobacteriales_D > Crocinitomicaceae > Putridiphycobacter. The sequence continues at coordinate 5,739 of JAWWDX010000055.1, read as the reverse complement.
GCTGATCATATAACCGCCAACGCCAGATTCCTTCTCCTAAGATCACAGCATACTTATTATTATCTTTCTGGTTGGTATAAATAAGCGGTTTTGAGAGCTTAATATTCCCGATTTTTTGAAATGCAACTATCTGGGCCCCATCTGAAAAAGTTAAATTGCCTTGAGGTGAATTTAGTGGTGGTGCTGCATTCAATAAACTAACAGTTTTTTCATTAAAAAGAATATCTTTAAAACTGGGGTTAAACTGGCACACAATATCTTCATCTTTATTACCGCTACCATTCACCCCAATGTTGTATTTAACCAAATTAGAGAAATCGGCATTTACACCAACAATGTGCAAAACAGGAACCTCATTGGTATTGATAATATCATTTAATAAACTATTCGTTTTTTGATAGTTATGAACAATAATCAAGTCGTACCTTGTTAATTCAGTTTTTAGCTCCGTAATAGGCGCTACCGTTAAATCGTAGTTTTTATTGTTTTCGATAACATAATTAATAGCGGCTATATCGGGATGGGTGAATCCGTATGTCAATAAAATTTTTTGTCTGCCATCAATAACGTTTACATAGAAATTTTTGGTATTGTTTTTAAAAGTGAATTCTCCTCCTAATCGTGATACTGAAACCGTGTACTTTTGATAGCCTACCTTTCCAGCAGTTAACAAAAAATCAACATCAGCATCCAACTGTCCAGCCTTGAAGGCTATTTTTTTCGACTGAATAGTTTTACCGCCTGACGCTATATTAACATTCACTTCTTCCCCATCAAAACCATTATTGGTAATGGTAATTCTTACTGGAAAATCATTACTTAAAAACGCTACATCATTATGGTCTACCCCGCTAATATAAAGATCTTTAACCACCATTGTATCACCTAAACCAATGGTAAATAATGGCACATTAGATTTTCTGTCAACTGTATAAATTGGATTTTGCCCACTGTTAAAAATACCATCACTTGAGAGAATGATTGCCCCAATATTTCTGTTAGCGTACTGATCGTATACCTGATTCAATGCATGTGAAATATCAGTTAGTTTACGATCATAAACGGAGTCAATTCCCTGTTCTAATTGATTAGAAAAACTATAAGGTACCACTTCAAATTTGTTGGTCAAACTTGAGAACAATTACTTAAGTGCTTTAATATAATTGGTCTGATAGTAAGTTGATTCAACCGTCTGGACTATAGACTCCGATTGATCATGCAATAAAAATACAATTGGCTTTTGTGTTTTTTGGTCTAACTTCTCCAAGATAATCCCTAACAATAAAATGCCTATGACACTAAGTGTGACAAATCGAAACCCGGCCATACCCCATCTCCAAGCATTTGATATTTCATGCCAATCTTTAGCGCGATAATACAGCCAAAAAGTGCCAGCAGCTGCTAAAAGAAACACAAGCAGCAACCATGATGGATGATATGTAAAAATGAAAGACAATTTTTTTTGTCAAAAGTAAAAAATACTTTCCTCACCACCCATATAATTTGTTTTTATCTACTAATTTTAAATCCAAATAACAAAAATCCTCCATGTGAAGTTTTTCAAAGAATTAGGAATTGGCTTAAAGAATTATTGGATTGGTACCAAATTCCTTTTTGAACATAAACTATTACTATACTTTGTCTTCCCGCTGATACTCTTTATTGGTGTTTATGTACTTGGGAATTATTTTCAAACTATCGAATTTGAAATTAACGAAACCTTGAAGTCAAAATCGGAGGATATTTCAACCATCAATGAGCTCATTTGGATTTCTTTGAAGATGTTCTTTTTTGATGCTTTGTATATAATTTTCACTCAGTTCACCCTTTATATTGTCGTTGTTTTATTATCTCCATTACTAGCTATATTATCGCAAAAAGTTGAAACGATATTGACAGGAAATAAATATCCATTCAATATGACCAATTTGATAAACGATATTAAACGGGGTGCCATGATTGCATTTCGAAATTTAATATGGTATTATTTGTTTGTAGGTATTTTTCTTGGAATAGTGTCATTTTTTGATCTGTCAGCTAAAAGTTTCATCATTTTTGCCATACCATTTATTGTAGGCTTTTATTATTATGGCTTTAGTTTTATTGACTACGTGAATGAACGACGACGGTTGAACATTCAGCAAAGTGTTTATTTTGTCTCACAGCATAAAGGCCTGGCCATTGCGATAGGAAGTGTGTACTCAATTCTCTTTTTATTATACTTCTACATAACGAATAACAGAACAACAATTATAGCTGAATATGGTTACGATCACTTGTGGGAAATTGCATCATGGTTTCTTTTAACTTTAGCTGCTTTAAGTCCAATTGTTGCGATAGTTGCTGCCACCATCTCAATGCATGAGGTTGTCGATTTAAAGAAAAATCAAACAGCAATAGCCTAAACTGTTGTTTTGGAATCATATTTGTATTAATTTTGATACAAAGTATTCTCTTTATGAAAAATTTCACAATTGTCTGTTTTGCACTTTTTGCCTTTCATTTGGTGGGTAATAGTTCAACACCACCCGACTCTACACTAACACTGTTTGAAAAAGCTGAAATCAAACTTTTAATTTCTGATGGTCGCAATTACTTTGGTGAAGATAATTACCGGTCTGCCCTAGTCAAATTCAGAGAGGCTCTCAATGTCAACAAACATAGTGCTGATGCCAATTATTGGATTGCCGAATGCCATTTAGGCCTTCACAATTATGATGTTGCTTTAAAATATGCGCTAACCGCTAGAGACCTTGATCCAGAAGTAAATGATGAGTTGAATTATGTACTGGGAGTTTCCTATCATAAATTAGGACAATTCGAAAACGCACTTTCTGCCTACAAACAGGCAACTCAGACCTTATCGAAATCTAGAAAAAGGGATCTTAGGTTAGATACAAAAATTGCAGAATGTGAAAGAGGACTCATTGATTCAAAAAAACCTGCGGATATCAAAATGAAACCATTAGGACCTGAAATAAACTCAAGACATGATGACTATGGCGCCGTGCTATCAAGTGATGGACAGTCGATTTACTTTTCGTCGCGTAAAGCTCAGAATACTGGCGGAGGTTTCAGTTCAGGCGACAATAAGTATTTTTCAGATATTTTCATAGCCAATTGGGATAGTAAAACCAATCAATGGATGGAAGCAAATAATCTTGATGATCGCATAAAATCGCTCAATTCAGAGGGGTTTGACGATATTGCTTTTTTGTCGAGTGATGGAAAAACACTCTACTTAAGTGTTAATACAGAAGGAATTCTCAATACAAAAACCAATACCCAGAGCACTGATATTTTCTATTCAGAATTAGATAAAAATAATTTTTGGTCTGCCCCAAAACCTCTGGACAGGACTGTAAATTCAATTGGCTTTGAAGCGTCACCTACCTTTACGAAAGACGGTAAAACCATGTATTTCATTAGTGAAAGAATGGGTGGATTTGGTCGTGCAGATATTTGGACCAGCACCTTTGAAAATGGTAAATGGTTAAAGCCAACAAATTTGGGTGGCACCATAAATACTCCATTTCAAGAAACAACTGTTTTCGTTTCAGAAGATGGTAATTATTTGTTTTTTAGCTCTGATGGTCATGATGGATATGGTGGGTACGACGTCTACGTGAGTAAAAAAACGGGCGATTCATGGTCGGCGCCAGTAAATTTAGGTTTCCCAATAAATGGTGTTTCAGATGAAACACATTTTGTGTATTACCCTGCTCACAAGAAGGGATACTATAGCAAACTGAGTACTAAAGAAAATGGAGGCTTAGGGTATAGAGATATATTTGAGATTGACTTATCCAATTTTGAAGTTGAAAAATTATTTTAATCCCAAATTTTTATCGCCAATTTTACTATTATTTTGTTTATTTTAGCAGAGAACAAATTATAACCCCGTTTGAAAATAGCTCTTAAACACACCATTATTGTTTTATTACTATCTTTTAGTAGTCAAATGGCGAATGCTCAATTTGATACACTAAACACTGTAATGAAGCCTAGATTAGGGATTGGTACTGGAACCATGGCTTACTTTGGTGAAGTTCAAAAATACCAAACGGGTTTTTCATCTACCATTAATCGAGTAGGCGGTAACTTGATGGTAAATGCACCCTTGACAAAAGCTTTTAATGTTGAGTTTGTGGCAACTTATGGAAAAGTTAGCGCCAATGAACGTACCCTTGATAGAAATTTTAACTTTCAATCGCGCATTCGTATGAGTTCATTAAGTCTGCAGTATAATTTTTACCCATTATTTAGTCCAACACGGTCATTTTTCAATCCATATATAGGCGTTGGATTTAGTTCATTTGAATTTTTATCAAAAACAGATTTAAGAGATGCCAATGGACAACTTTATCATTATTGGTCAGACGGATCGATTATGGATTTGGCTGAAAATGATCCGAATGCTAGCAATGCCAAACCATTAAGGAGAGATTATACATACGAAACAGATTTAAGGTCTCAAGACATAGACAGTTTAGGAAAGTACAGAGAGCAAAGCTTTGCTATTCCAATTTCATTTGGCGTTGAATTTCATATTACACCACGGGTTGATTTCAGGCTTGGTACAACCCTCAATTATACCTTTACAGATTTAATTGATAATATTAGTCCGGCAGGTCAAGGCATTAGAAAAGGAGATAAGCGTAATGATTTTTTATTGTATTCCAATATTGGTTTAAGTTATGACCTTGAGTTTTCTAAAGGAAATGAACCTGTTGATTTTGATGAGAATACAGAAGAAGACTTGCTTGCCTATGATCAAACCGACTGGGATCAAGATGGTGTGATTGATGCTGTGGATGATTGTTTTGCGACCCCTTTAGAAGCCTTGGTAGATGCCCATGGTTGTCCGTTAGATTCAGATGGTGATGGTGTGGCAGATTACTTTGACGAAGAGGTTACCCCAGCCGGGAATCATGTGAATCAATATGGTGTTACGATATCAGAGGAAGCGTTTTTAAGATGGCAAGAACTAATGATAGATTCTACAGGTCTAGCGTATGGTTTTGAAGAGATTTTCTCAAAGAAAGACTACACTGCTGCCCGAATTCCAATTGTTGGCAATGCAAAGGGTCCTGAGAACAAAAACTATGTGGTTATTGTCGGAAAAGAACACAAGAGTATTTCAGCAAACCAACTTCATGAATTTTTAGGGTTTACTGAATTTGAAACCATTACAAAAGGAGATACGACCTACTATGTATTAGGTAAATACCAGTCAATTGAAGATGCCGTTGCCGCTAAATCGAGCTTAGAAAATGAAGGTGTAAAAGTTCAAGAAATTGCTAAATCGAATAGTAAACAAACAGATTTTATTCCTATCAATGACAAAGTTGTTGATAAAATTGAAAAAATTAATATTGCAGAAGGGAAGCCTCTTCCCGAATTCAGTAACAATCAGCCTAGTTTTAGAGTGCAAATAGGTTCGTTTAAAAGCCTAGTAGATATTGAAAAAACATTTCCTGGCGTAGATAATATCACATATGCTAAAGGACAAGACGGCCTCATAAGATATTATGCAGGAATTTACGATAATTATAAAGAGGCCGAAGCAGCTTCGGAAAAACTAAAAAAACAAGGGGTAGCGCAAAACTTTATTGTTGCTTATCAGAACAAAGAAAGAATAACACTCAAAGAAGCTAAGGTGCGAGGACTTCCTAAAAATTATAACGAAGACAATGAACTGAATAGCTTTGTAGAGCCGCGTGACAGCAGTCAATCAGT
>JAWWDX010000054.1:0-13320 GCA_033719695.1 Putridiphycobacter sp. | reverse complement strand
TCAACCAACTATTTTAGAGGGTCATAATAAAATGAGGGTATTTCAAGAAGAAATATTTGGGCCAGTTGTATGTGTTACTAAATTTAAAGATGAAGCAGAAGCACTAGAAATCGCAAACGATACACTATATGGCTTAGGAGCTGGTGTATGGACAAGAGATGCGCACCAATTATACCAAATTCCACGGGCAATTAAAGCCGGAAGGGTTTGGGTGAATTGCTATCATGCTTATCCTGCACATGCACCATTTGGTGGCTATAAAAAGTCAGGATTTGGCAGAGAAAACCATGTGATGATGTTGAACTATTATCGTCAAACAAAAAACATGCTCATTTCTTACGATAAAAATAAACTAGGATTTTTCTAATACAGATGAATCCCACACTAAGGCTGAATGATGTTGACATTCAGCCTTTTTTTTAATACCTTAAATCTATGGAAAGAATAGCAATAACAGAAGCCGCAAAAAAAGTATTAACCCAACTAAAAGAGAAACATGGCGAACTTATTTTTCATCAAAGTGGAGGCTGCTGTGATGGGTCGGCTCCCATGTTACTCGAAAAAGATGACCTGTATTTAGATGAAAGTGATATCCTGCTGGGTACTCTACACGGGGTTAAGTTTTATATGAACCAAGATCAGTTTGCTTACTGGAAGCATACCCATTTAACTGTAGATGTGACCGAAGGTAGAGGTGCTAGTTTTTCGTTGGAAATTCCGCTAGGTTTCCGTTTTTTAATTCATTCCCGCTTGTTTACAGATGAAGAAAATAAGGTGCTGAATGGTTGAGAACGTGTGGATCAATTAATGCATTTATCTGTGAAGTGAAGTAAAACCGATTACCAATTTCAAAGAATGAAAATTTATGACTTGACTAGGCGGTATGGTTGGGTTGCTATTAATATTTGTAAGTCCATAAGCATAACGAAGCTCAGGAACTAAAGTGTAAGCTTTGAGTTTGATGGCGCAGCCTAGCCCAAATTCAATACCTATATTGGGACGATCTTTAAATTGGTTAGAAAATTCTGGATCGATTAGTGAAATTTGTATGGTTGGTCCCAAGGTAAGGTATGGTGAAAGATTTTGATGTGAGTTTAAGCCATAGGTGCCAAGGATGCTAAAATCAAATGAGGTACCAAAAGCGGTGTGAACCATACTACTTTCTGGTTTGTAAAACAAAATATTGTTGTGAAACGACAAAGCAGGATTAATGGTTAATCTAACGCGATCGGTCAAACTACTTCCCGCTATCAGGCCAAGTCTAAAGCCAAAATCATTTTGAACAGAGGTAATGGAATTGTCTTTACTTATTTGAATATGAGTATGGTTCATACCAAGATCGAAACCGTAGAAAAACTTTTTTCTGTTAGTCGATTCAGTTTGTGCCGTAATTGAACCCACCATTAATAACAGCATGGCTGAAAAAATCATTTGTTTCATAATTGTCAGAATTAAAGTTGGGTACGCCTGCTATCAATACTACTTGAACGGCATTTTCTGAACTATATTATGGAATGGAGTTGATTTTTCTGATTGAGAAGTTTCTAGTGCCCTAGCTATTGATATTTACTAACTCCCTCTAGTGAGGAGCAATGTAGTAGTATTTCACAAAAATATCAGGAATTATTGGGTCAAAATAATCAACCATAAAGAGTCCACGCTCCTTTGCGTAATAGAATAGCATACTATCGTTGTGCATAGTTTCGGTCAATGAATCATAGAAAATAAAATTTTGCTGAATTTCTATTACATCTGAATATTCAATATTATTTGGTGCAGTAAAACTGTTATATTTTTTGTTAAGTTTTCTAACGGTTTGTTTCAAACTGCCATCACTACTTTCGCTAGACACCACCCAACTGTCGGTGATACCGTTTTCAATATAGTCAGTTTTTAATATCTCTCTATTTTTTTTAAATTCAGAAGTACTTGAATTAACGCTAAAGCCATACCCACCATCTACAAAGCCTATAGCAAATAATGGACTTCCATCCGCTAGGAAGGGTGCCGTAATATTATAAGCTGTATAGTTTTCTACACAATTATCTTGGTCTATGCTTTCTAAATTGTAATAGGTTTGTTGTATTAGTTGTTTACAGTTAATTGTTCTGCCGTCAGTTAATTGCCACCAGCTTCCAGGATATGCTGCTAAGTACGGATTCGATTCTTCTGCAATTATGTCTTCAGTGGCTATTATATTTTCAGTTGTATAATCGCAATTCAATTCTATGGGGGCTTTATTGCAGGCAGCTAGCAGTATCACAAGGGTTAAAAAGATGAGACTGAATTTCATAGGAAATAAGTTTCGTAACACAATAGGAGCAAATATAGAATAAAAGGTTGCTTTAAGCGCTTCTTAATTAGTTTTTAATCGTAATTTATTTATCCGTTCTTGGTTTAAAATTTTTTCGTTTTTTCTTGAAAGGCCGTTTCCCGCCTTTTGAATGGCGTTTTTTACCTTCTTCCCAAGCAGGACCTTCCCCTATAGCTTCAGGTGGATTGAGTTTAGGGATTTCCATTTCAATTAGTTTTTCAATATTTCTGAAACGGAACATATCTTTTTGGTTCACTAAAGTATAGGCTTCGCCGGTGGTGTTGGCTCTAGCCGTTCGACCAACGCGGTGAACGTAATCTTCCGCATCATGCGGTACGTCGTAATTTACCACCATGTTTATTTCCTTGATGTCAATTCCTCGGCTCATCACGTCGGTAGCTACCAGAATTCGGATTCGTTTAGAACGAAATCCCCTCAAAACTTCTTCTCGTTTGTCTTGTTCTAAATTACTAGAAATACCGCTGGCAGGGAAACCGCCTTTGCGCAAATCGCGCACAATATCGTTTACTTTACTTTTGGTTGAGGTAAATACAATAATACTGTCAAAATCTTTTCGTTCGCTCAATATGTGCTCTAATACTTTATTTTTTTGGTTGTCGAAGGTCAAATAGACCTGCTGGTGGACACCCGCTGCTGGCTTCGAAATTGATAAACGAATCTCCTCAGGTTTATTTAATATTTTTTGCGCCAACTGGTTGATACTGTTAGGCATTGTTGCACTAAACAACAGGGTTTGGTGTTCTTTTGGTAGGTGGGAGATGATGCGCTGTAAATCGTCGATAAAGCCCATGTCTAACATTCTATCGGCCTCATCTAATATCAAATGTTTCACTTTATCAAATTTCACATAACCTAATTTAAGGTGTGAAATAAGCTTACCAGGTGTGGCTACTATAATGTCTGTTCCAACAGTCAATGCTTCCTTCTCTTCTCCAAATGATTTACCACCACCACCACCATATATGGCCTTCGATCCAACCGAAATAAAATACGATAAGCCTTGAATTTGTTGCTCAATTTGTATGGCTAATTCTCTGGTTGGAACAATAATTACAGTGTCAATACTGGTGTCCTTTTTTCCTATCAGTTTGTTTAATATTGGCAGAATAAAGGCAGCTGTTTTTCCTGTGCCAGTTTGTGCGCAACCAATCAAGTCGCGCCCTTCTAATACCAAAGGAATGGCTTTTTCTTGAATGGGTGTTGCGGTATCAAAACCCATATAGTCAAGGGCTTCTAAAAGTTGTGGCTTCAGGTTTAATTCTGTAAATTTCATGGGGTTGAAGGTAAGGATTTTTCTTAATTAGTTTTTGGTTAATGCGATTAGTTATGAGGTGGAGGATGTTAGTTTAGAGAGATTTCTAGTTGCTAGCATATGGACACTGACTTTATGACGAATCTAGGCTTGAGGAGTGACGAACGCTAGCATGGGAAATTTTTGTTTCGCTCATAAAAACGGATCCAAATAGCTATTTCCACCTTACTGTTCTACCCAAGGATCTCAGCAATAAAACCCCATAAACCAAATACCACCCCTGATGTAAAACCATCAAACCAAATTGTTTTATGGTATGGTTTCTGCTCAAAACCCATTCTGCTAAAATCTTCAATGCTAATGGAGCAGCCCATAGCAGGTGGTAATCGATATTAAATAAAAATAGTAAGGGTAGAGTATGGTACAGCGCATACAGAAGTATGACAATAATAGTCGGTAAATTCAATACTTTTTTAATCCACCGTTGCCGTTGACTGATGAGTGTTTTAAACGTAGCTGGAGCGGGTGTTTGAACTGCTAAATGAGGGTTGGCATTTGCCGCAATCACTCCTTTGTTTTTAAGAATAGCGCTTAATAAATACACATCATCTCCACTGGCTAGGTTAAAATCGGTTCGCTGGGGAAGGGTTGCTAAAAATGCTGTTTTTGAAAACGATAAATTGGCGCCATTACACAAGGTTGCTTGTTTTAGCCTAGCTAATGCAAATGTAAACGTTTGTAACCATTGAAATTCAATACTATTTAGTTGCTCAAAAAGGCTGGTGCCAGTCAATTCTACAGGTAAAATAGTAAGATCGGAGAGGGGAAGTTTAGCTATCGATTCCAAATAGTCTTCGCCAAAACTAACATCAGCATCCAAAGTGTGGATATGTTCATGTTGCGCATGGTAAACCCCTTCTGCAATTGCTTGTTTTTTACCCGGGGTGTTAAGCGATCGTATAATTGTAAAAGGAATGTCCAATTCATTTAAAATAAACTCACAAGATGTGTCTGAAGAATGATCATCTACAAAAATGACTTCAAACTGATCAAACCATTTCGACTGATTAAGTGAATTGATGAGTGGGCGCAAGCGCTCAACTTCATTTTTAAAAGGTACAATAAAGGTGGTAGGCAAACAGTTTTGTTTTTGATTCGGTTCGGCAGTGGCTTTTACTAAACCAACTAGTGTAATAGCCAAAACCAAAAAAGCGCCATATAATAATGTCAGACCTATCATACTGTCGGCTTTTTTATCCAAAAGTACCATCCAAAAACGGCAGGCAGAGCTAAATTAATCAACCACATCAAAAAGGAAACCGCCACAATGGTTTGTACGGGTAAACCAATCCAACCAAATACAAAAACAGCAGCCGATTCACGCACTAATAATTTACCCATGAAAATACCTGGAATGACCGTTGTAATTAAAAAAGTACTAGCGGATAATAAGGCAATGAGTAGCGGGTCTGTTTCAATTCCAAAAACCCGATACAAACAAATATACTGAACAATAAAAATCAAATAACGTAGTAAACTAAATAATAGCACTCGCCATTTTAAAACGGTTGGAAGACTAGCCAAATCATCTATTTCTTTTGAATACGTTGCATATAGTTTGCTGCCCAAAGGCAACTTTATGATAAGTTTAGGTCGAAAGTATAGTGTACTGGCAACTATTAACATGATAATCGGTATCCACACAAAGCTAGTAGGAAGAAACATTTGGGCAACAGCAGATAAGCCAAATAGTCCAGCAGTAATAGTGACAATGAATTGTGCCAAATTGCCAACTTGTGTGTTAATAGTAGCTTGAAGGTGGTGTTTGGAATCAATATACGCTAATCGTCCAATAAAATTTCCCAGTCTATTAGGTGTAATTAAACCGGTTGCCAAGCCTGCTAAAACAGACTTATAAGCTATAAACTGGTTTGTTTTTTGAAATAAACTGGCTAAAATTTGCCATTTTTTAGCCTCAAAAAACCAATTCGCAAAACTAAGTGTCGTACCCACCAATAGCCACATCACGCCTTGTTTGCCAAGGGAAAGATCCAATATGTGCTGACTGTAAAAGGCGTCCGATATCCGCGTCCACAAATACCACAGCAAAAAGCCACCAATGAGTAGCTTAACACCAAACAATACTGCACGAGAAGGGCGATATTTTATCCAAATGCTATTTTCGACACTCATAAATTTTATACCGTTGGTTACTAGCAAGTATCTTCAGCGATTTATATATTTTTTTTAAATGACTTTCATAACCTAAGTTAGAATTGACCACCAAAGTTAAAGTGCCACCTACTTTTAATTTTTCATAGGCTTGCTCAAATAAACTGATGGGTATGCTAATGTCAATAGTATGTTCAAAATGAAAAGGTGGGTTACTCACAATCCAATCTATGGCATTATTTTCTAAGGCACTTAAGTTGTAATGATGATGAAATGTAGCATTGACTGACTTAATATTACGTTTTGTGGAGGCGACCGCTAAATATGAATCATCTATAAAATCAACAGATTTCACTCCCGTATTTTTCAAAATCCAGTTACCAATAACGCCATTGCCACACGCTAAATCTAAAGCCGATTCTGCTCCGTATGGAACTGAAATGTTATTTAATAAATAAGCTGTTGCCTCATCTATTTTTCCACCTGAAAAAACACCTTTGTATTGTTCAATAGTTTGGCCTTCATAATCAAACGTCTCCAGGGTTTCAATTGTATCTATTGCTTTCTTATCGGCTAAAATCATGACCCGCGCTTTTTTTTCAGCTTTGGTTTGGGTGATGGTTGAAAAGTATTTTTCAGCCGTTGAAATCATACCTTTGTTAAAATACTTGGTCATAAACCCACAAAATACCTTTCCATTATCGGCCATATTCTGATGAATGAATTGCAAATAGGTTTCAAACAATTGGTTTGATTTTGGAATTTTCATCACTGCATTTAAAGTTTGTGCTGGCAACGAATCGGTTAGTTTATAAAACAGGCTATGCGATAATGGCACATTATTTACATGGGCATTGGTCACAATCGCTTCCTCTTGACTTTTTAAATCAACCACTACCATAACACTATGCGAAGCCAAATGGCAAGTTAAATACCCAAAGGCGTCATTGCAAATTAGGAAAGGACCTTTTTCAGACACGACAGTTTGAATGATCAATTCATCAGCTGCATTCCACGCTTTTAACGAATGGTGATGTTGGCTAGGTACGCGGTTGAACTGAAGAATTTTGGACATTTAGTTTTAATTTAGCGACAAAGATAGTATAAAGTAGCAGTCGCGATATTTGCGACAGTTACAGACCCTTTTTTTAAACATTAATAAGTACATTCGTCTTTCTTAAATTTTCCTTAAAATATGACACCTCATCATCCAAAAAAATTATTTCTTTTAGATGCTTTTGCATTAATATACCGCGCTTATTATGCTTTTATTAAGAATCCACGCGTAAATAGTAAAGGACAAAATACATCTGCTGCTTTCGGATTTACCAATGCATTGTTAGATGTGATTAAGAAAGAGAATCCGACCCATATAGCTGTTGTATTTGATGCTCCTGGTGATACCAATCGGGTTAGCGATTTTGCAGACTATAAGGCCAATAGAGAGGAAATGCCTGAGGATATTCGCAATATGTTAGAACCTATCAAACAAATTATTGAAGCTTTTGACATTCCTATACTGATTATGCCGGGCTTTGAAGCAGACGACATAATTGGTACCATTGCTAAACAAGCAGAAAAAAGAGGGTTTTTAACATATATGATGACGCCAGATAAAGATTTTGGCCAGCTAGTATCCGACAATATTTTTATGTACAAACCGGGCCGTGGTGGAAAACCAGCAGAAGTTTGGGGGGTAGAGGAAGTGAAAGAGAAATTTGAAGTGGACGACCCTATTCAAGTTATTGATATTTTAGGATTGTGGGGTGATGCAGTCGACAATATTCCTGGTATTCCAGGGATAGGGGAGAAAACCAGTAAGAAATTAATTAAGCAATATGGTTCAGTTGAAGGCCTCATTGAACATGCCCATGAGTTAAAAGGGAAGCAAAAAGAGAATGTTATCAATTTTGCTGAACAAGGTTTAATGTCAAAGATGTTAGCTACTATTATTTTAGATGTGCCAGTAGCATTTGATGAAGCGGCTTTGGTTCGAACAGAGCCTGACCCCGAGAAAGTGAAAGCGATATTTACAGAATTGGAATTTAAAAATATGGCCCGTCGTGTGCTAGGAGAAGAGATTATTATACCATCCGCAAAACCTTCTGAGGGTCAGCTCGATTTGTTTGGTACACCACAAATGGCGCTAGAACAAGAAACAATGGAAGATAACCAAGGTCCTGTTAAAACCATTGCAGATGTTCAAACCGACTATCAATTAGTTGTTTCAAAGGATAATAGAAAGCAAGTACTTGATTTATTGCTTCAGCAAAAATCGGTTTGCTTTGATACTGAAACTACAGGGTTAGATACTTTAGATGATGACATTGTAGGAATAGCTTTTTCGTATAAAAAAGGGACTGGCTTTTATGTTGCCATACCCAACGGTGAAGAGCAAACTATTCTTGAAGAATTTAACCCCTTTTTTGAAAGTGAAAGCATTGAAAAAATCGCCCATAATCTGAAATTCGATTTAAAAGTTGTCGCCAAATATGGCATTGAAGTTAATGGTCCGCTATTCGACACAATGATAGCTCATTATTTGTTCAATCCAGAAGGGAAACACAATATGGATTACTTGTCGGAATTATATTTAAATTATAAGCCCGTTTCAATCGAAACTTTAATTGGTAAAAAGGGCAAAAAACAGCTCAATATGGGCGATTTAGAACCCGATAAAATAGCCGATTATGCTTGTGAGGATGCCGATATTACATTTCAATTAAAAGACATCTTTCAAACAGAAATTAATAAGCCCCATTTGAAAGATTTATTCTATGAAATGGAAATGCCGCTTGTACCAATTTTAAAAGATATGGAAATTGAGGGAATTAATTTAGATGTCGATATTTTAAAGCAATTCTCTAAAGATTTAGAACGAGATTTAGATAAATTAGAACATGATATCAAAGCATTAGCAGGTGTTTCAGACTTTAATTTAGACTCTCCAAAGCAATTGGGTGAAGTGTTGTTTGATGTCATGCAAATTGACGCTAAAGCAAAGAAAACCAAAACCGGCCAGTATTCTACAAGTGAGGAAACCCTGCAAAAATTGGCAGATAAACATGAAATTATCCCGCATATTTTAGATTACCGTTCCTTAAAAAAATTAAAGAGTACCTATGTAGATGCCTTTCCAGAATTAGTGAATACTAGAACCGGAAGAATTCATACCAACTACATGCAAACCATTGCTGCTACAGGTCGTTTGAGTTCTACAAATCCGAATTTACAGAACATTCCCATCCGAACAGAACGCGGACGAGAAATGCGAAAAACGTTTATACCTCGTAACGAAAATTATCAGCTACTTGCTGCCGATTATTCTCAAATCGAACTGCGAATCATTGCAGCTTTAGCGGAAGAAGATAATATGATAAAAGCCTTTAAAGACGGGCACGACATTCATGCCGCAACGGCAGCAAAAGTATTCCAAGTAGAAAAGATTGAGGACGTCACGTCCGACCAACGTCGATCGGCCAAGGCAGTCAACTTCGGAATTATCTACGGGCAATCTGCCTTCGGATTAGCTCAAAACCTAGGTATCTCTAGAAAAGAAGCCAAAGCAATAATCGATAGCTATTTTGAGACTTATCCGAAAATTAAATCTTATATGACAGATTCAGTTGAATTTGCTCGGCAACACGGATATGTAGAAACAATCATGAAACGACGGCGGTATCTGAAAGATATCCAGTCGGGGAATGCCATTGTTCGTGGTTTCGCTGAACGAAATGCTGTCAATGCTCCTATTCAAGGTTCGGCTGCTGATGTGATAAAAATAGCCATGATAAAAACAGCAAAGGCCATGAAAGACGCCAATTTAAAGTCAAAAATGCTCTTGCAGGTGCATGATGAATTGGTTTTTGACGTGGCTAAAGGCGAAGAAGAAACATTAGCAAATATTGTTAAAACTAATATGGAAACAGCCGTTGAGCTTGCCGTTCCACTTGATGTAGAGTATAAAATAGCAGCTAATTGGTTGGAGGCACATTAGTTTTAAGCTAGTTTTGGCGCGGGCAGATATGATTTGAAAATACTTTTTTTAAAAACATTTCGCTTGACTTTTACAGGTGATTCACCATTTCAATAGCCAGATAGTTGAGATTAAGGTGCCATTGTAAGTTTTGGTCACTGTAAGAATGTCTAGTAAGGCAAGCGCAATATTAAATTTGAAATGGTAGTATATGACGAATTATATTAATTATACTGCTGCTTACTATTGTGTTACGCAAATATTTACTATATTGAGCGCATGAGGTATGTTGTTTTATTTTTTTTAATTTTTTCAACATTGAGTGTGACTGCTCAAGACAGTGCTAGCAATAAAATTCTGGTGGCCAAAAGCAAAAAAACGGGTAGAAGTTATGGAATAGCCCCCACAGGCGAAGTTACGGTTACCGCTATAAATAACTCCTTAACAATGAAAGGTGGACTCGCAATATTAAACGATTCAACACTTGTTGTTGGTGGAAAGTCTATTTCTGTAAATAGTCTGTCTTCTGTGAAAATTTCTAAAAAAGGACCGAAAGTATTTGGAGGTATTCTAATTGGGTTAGGAGTCGTAGGTGTTATTTTAGGCATAGGTGCTAAAAGCTTTGCTTCTAACTTTGCTAATGAAACCTTATTATACTCGCTATATAATGCGGCTGGTAATGTCTATCTTGTGGCCGGTTCTGTTGTTGGCATTTCAGGATTGTTAGTTGCAACTGCAAAGAAGCGATACTATTCGACAGCTTATGACTTTCAAATAGTAACCTTATAAGTCTTGAAATTCGGCTGGCAAATATTACTCGGATTTTTGATTCTCTGCAATACAAATTCTATTGCTCAAGAAATGGATAGTACATTGGCCATTTTTTTTAACGAAGATTTTGGTAAAACACCCATTATAATTGAAAATGGAAAGCAAATTACAATTTGGTATGGTCCATCAAATTCCAGCATATTCGGCGAATTAAAAATCATTTCAGATTCTTCGGTAGCTGTTGGCACAGATACGGTATTAGTTGCAGGCATAAATGCATTAGCAAAAACTAACAAAAAGCGATTAGTTGGTGGACTGATAGTAATGGGAACCGGAGGGTTCGTAACTTCAGTTAGTTTATTGGGACTTAAAGCAGTTAATGAAGAAGTTGGTGATGATCTTCTTTTAGCATTAGCATACATTCCTGTGGTCATATTCTTTGCTGGCGGAACTGCTATTGGTGCCATTATAACAGGTGTTGGAGGAATCGTTGCCATTACAGGTGGTCAAAATAAAGTGAAGGTAGAGTCTTTCGAAATAAGACAACATTATCAGATGACGAATTAAGTAGCTTTCATTAAAACTAATAACTCTGTACAGCTCAGTTTACATTGAACAAAAGTTGGGCCCGACAATGGCATCAGCCGTATAATCAACTTGTTTGTTGAAAGCCTATAATAAATTGACAACTAGCTTACCACCATTCTAAAATAGATGGTCTATTTATAAGCGTGATAAGAATTACATTCTCGATATGACTACAACTGAATACCAACAATACAAATATCATCTGTTTGTATAGCATCTTTTTTCCAGTTATAAAACTCATTTATTAAAGCTTGCTTTTGTGCTTTTAAATCTTGCTTAGCATGGGCAGAAATAAAAGCATGTAGCTTTTTAGACTTGTATTTTTTCTGATTAGGGCCCCCAATTTGATCTTGAAACCCATCTGAGCCAAGGTAAAGTTGGTCGCCTGACTTATAATTGATGACTTGCGTCTTAAAATCGCGCTGGTTGGTTATTTGCCAACCACCAATTGGGTATTTATTCCCTTTGTAAACAGTAGTGTTTTGATCACTATCTATATACAATAGCTTTCTATTAGCTGACGAAAAATAAACTTTTTCTTTCGCTTCATCAATGCAGATAATGGAAAGATCAATCCAAGGGTTGTCAAAAGTTCCTCCTTCGGCGTCTTTAAAACTTTCAATAAACCTCTTGTCAACTGCTTCTAAGACTTTAAATATTTTTTTAATGCCTTTGTTCATAATAACGTATTCAAATAAATTAATTGCTAATACACTCAACAATGCGGCCGAGCTACCATGTCCTGTGCAGTCTCCAACAACTAAATATTTTAAATTATGCTTTTCTCCCACCCAATAAAAATCACCTGAGACCGTGTTTAGTGGGATATCTATTATAAAATGTTGCTTGAAGAAACGGTTAAAATGTCTAGCCTTGGGCAATAGTCCTAGCTGAATCGTTCTTGCAGTAATGAGTTCATCATTTTTATTTTCTTGATAAGTTACGGGGGACTTTTCAATAATCATTATACAGTAATATTTGGCGCAAATATCGACTTACAAAATATTAAATGGTAAAATGTAGTGCTAATAAAAAATTAAAAATAAATGACGTAATGTTAATTAATGGTTAACATAATAGAAATCTTAATTTGCCTAACCACAATACATGCAATAAGGTTGGTGACCTTCCGTCACTGTCAGCAGTCTTTTTTGGACGTTGAGTATAAAAGGAGAAATACCATGTCTAAAATAGCTTAAAGAAATAGTACCTGATTAGTATCATGAAGAATGAGAATGTCGAGGGTCGGTTTTACAATGATTTCAACAGGAGGTTAACTTCCACTATATAGTAGTAGGAAGGGGGCATAGTACAGAATCCGATACTATTTTTAAAAATGAAATTAGATTTTGATGATGTCGTTTTTGCACTAAGCATACGTATTTGAAATAAATATGTCGTTAAGTCTAAAAAACTGGTATAATTCCTGCTATTATTCTTAGAAACCCGTTATTTTTGTTAGCCAATTTTAAACATATTATGAAGAAAGCATTATTACTATTAATAGTAGGGACACTTACTTTTTCTGCTGCGGCAGTAGAGGGAATGTTTTTACCATTTACGTTAAAACAGATTTATAAAGACATGAAAGCTAAAGGACTTGATATGTCCTACAAAAAAATATATAATGAGAAGAAGCCAAGTGTGTCGGATGCCATTGTATCTCTAGGTGGCTTTTGTACTGCCGAAATTATCTCACCTAAAGGCCTCTTGTTAACCAATCACCATTGCGGTTATGATGCCATTCGAGAACAATCAACGCCAGATAATGACTTATTAACAAATGGCTTTTGGGCAAAATCATTGAACGAAGAACGCCCAATTAAAGGGTTAACGGCTTCAATTGTTGTGAAAGTGGAAGATGTTTCTGAAAGAATTGACAAAAAATTAAAACAAATTAATGAGCATGAAATTGTTATTTCTAGATTAACAAAAGAAATGCATGTTGTATCACAAAAACTTGACAAACTTAATCAAAACGAAAGAGTTAGAAATTTAGAAATAGATCATAGAGATTCCAAACTTGCTATGAAAAATTTTGAAGCTAAAATGAACGAAGTTATCAAAATGGTTAATAGCGACCATGAAAAAGTAATTTCAAATATGGCTTCACAAAAATATTATCAAGAAGGCGATGTTGAAGAAATAAAGGTTGCAAAAGTAAAAGCAAGAAAAGAAACAAAGCCTGCAAAACCTAAGAAAAAAGATAACGACAAACCTGGAGTT
>JAWWDX010000053.1:0-13429 GCA_033719695.1 Putridiphycobacter sp. | reverse complement strand
TAGATGCGCTTTATCGGCACTATGCGCCTGAATTAATGAATCGTTTTTTTGATGTCGTGTCGGTTCAAAAGGGTTTATCAAAAATTCTAATAGACTTTTCTACAGCCAGTATTCAAGTTGTATTTGGCTTATTATTACTCTCCCTTTATCACCCATTTTTCATAGCGTTTAGTTTAATTTTGGTGGTTTTGGTTTATGCTATTTTTAAACTAACCGCAAGAATCGGTTTAGAAACGAGTTTGGTTGAATCAAAACACAAGTACTTTGTAGCGCATTGGCTTGAAGAGTTAGCCAGAACTATGATTAGTTTTAAGTTGGCTGGGAAATCTAACTTGCCACTAGAAAGAATGGATTCAGAAGTTGAACGATATATTGATGCTCGAGAAGGTCATTTTAAGGTACTTGTGAACCAGTATAAACTCATGATTGTGTTTAAGGTGATTGTGGCAGCAGGTCTTTTAATAATTGGTAGTATTTTGGTAATGGAACAGCAGATGAATATTGGTCAGTTTGTTGCGGCTGAAATCATTATTTTATTGGTTTTGGGATCTGTTGAAAAGTTAATACTCAGTTTAGAAACAATTTATGATGTTTTAACCGCCCTCGAAAAAATAGGGCAGGTAACAGATATGCCCTTAGAAAATGAAAAAGGATCAGTTTTTACAACCGAAGATATAGAGCAGGGTATGAAAGTGGAATTAAACAACATTACCTTTTCATATCCGAATATGCACATACCGGTAATTAACGATTTGAGTGTGGCGTTTGAACCCGGATCCAGTACTTTGCTATTGGGAGATAATGATTCAGGGAAGTCAACGCTCATGTACTTGATTTCAGGTTTGTATTGTCCACAAGATGGCTTTGTGGCTTATAACGATTTGCCGCAAGGAAATCTTGATTTACAATCGCTGCGGTCGTCAATTGGCGATTGTTTAAGGGAGGAATTATTGTTTGATGGCACACTGCTCGAAAACATCACAATGGGGCGTGAAAATGCCACTTTTGAAAATGTAAAGTGGGCCGTTAAAAATATGGGATTAGAAGATTTTGTAAAACAATTACCACAAGGGTACAATACTATTATTCAATCTGAAGGTCAGCGCTTTTCAAAAGGAACAGTCGATAAAATACTACTAGCGCGAAGCATTGCAGATAAACCAAAATTACTGTTAATTAAAGACGCCTTTGCAACGGTTGAACCAACAGAAAGAGAGCGATTAATTAAGTTTTTGGCGCATAAAGATAGAGGCTGGACGCTTGTCATAGCATCTTCCAACAAATATTTGGCACCATTCCTTGAACGAACCGCTATCCTTAAAAAAGGCAGAATTGAACACCTCGATAGTTTTAAGAATATTCAAAAGCTGTTAAATCTTTAAGTCATGCTAAATATTTCAAATAATAGTGTTTCAAGAGCGGAAAACTTTAAAAACTTAAAAATTTTAAAAGTTGTTGAGGGAAAACAGTCCAGAAAAGTCGTCAAACGTATTAGTATGGTGACCCTCGGGCTCATTGTCATAATTGCCATTTTACCATGGACTCAAAATATTAGAACTAATGGGCGAGTCACAACCTTAAAACCCGATCAAAGACCACAAACAATTAACTCGGTCATTGCTGGACGAATTGAAAAATGGTATGTTCAAGAAGGCGATTTGGTAAAAAAAGGAGATACAATTGCATTCATTTCAGAAATAAAGGATGCGTATTTTGATCCAGAATTACTCGACAGGACTAAAAATCAGATGGATTTGAAAACATCTACTGCGCAGTCGTACGAAAGCAAGGTGGAAGCTTTAAATAGGCAAGCAGCAGCGTTAACAAGTCAATTAAATTTAAAATTACAACAGGCAAGAAACAAATTAATTCAGGCTGAATTGAAGGTAGAAAATGACAGCATTAATTACCAAGCGGCTCAGCTCAACTACAGCACTGCTATTAAACAAGCAAACCGAACCGATAGCCTATTTGTAGAGGGGTTGAAATCAAGGACGGATTATGAAAACAGGTCCTTAAAACAACAACAAGCAAAGTCATACGAAATTGAAGCCAAAAATAAATGGCTCACTAGTAAGAACGAGTACATAAATGCCCAAGTGGAATTGAATAATATTAAAGCGAAGTACGATACGGATTTAGCAAAAATACAATCTGATATTTATTCTGCCATGTCGAGTCAGTTTGATTCAGAAGCATTGGTAACCAAATTAAAAAATCAATATGCTAATTACTCAGTGCGGCAAGGCATGTATTATATTTTAGCACCACAAGACGGTTATGTGGCCAACTTAATATCAAACGGATTAGGAGAAACCATTAAAGAAGGCTCACCCATTGTGAACATAGTGCCAACAAATTACAATTTAGCGGTTGAGTTATTTGTAGAGCCAATTGACTTGCCATTGTTAAGTGTTGGGCAGGAGGTAAGAATCATATTCGACGGGTGGCCAGCCATTGTATTTTCTGGTTGGCCTAATACAAGTTATGGAACATACAGTGGGTTGGTTTACGGTATCGACATGTTTTTGGGTGCCAATGGTAAATACCGAATTTTAGTAGAGCCAAATCCAGACGCTGAGCCTTGGCCTTCAGCTCTTCGCTATGGTTCTGGTACCAATAACATGATATTGTTAGATGACGTCTTTATTGGCTATGAAATTTGGCGAAAAATTAATGGATTCCCGCCTAATTTTTATCAAGCTGATAGTGCGCCAAAAACTAAGAAATAATGAGCATTGGTAAACATATCATCATTAGTGGCTTAATTGGTTTAGCGCATGTGGTAGGTTGGTCTCAATCGGAATCCACACCACCTTTTACAATCGATCAGTTTTTGAGTATTGTTATTGAACACCACCCAACAGCTATTCAGGCTGCCATTACAAAAGAAAAAGGTCAAGCATATATTTTGAAGGCCCGCGGTGGGTTCGATCCAAAACTATATGGGAGTGCTTATCAAAAATATTTTGATGGCGGTCAATACTACAGCCTTATTGGAGGCGGATTAAAAGTGCCCACTTGGTTTGGAATTGAATTAGATGCTGGATATGATATTGCCCAAGGTGATCAGTTGAATCCACAAGCCTATACGCCTAAAGATGGCTTGTGGCGGGTAGGCGTATCGGTACCCCTGGGTAAAAATTTAGTGATTGATGAGAGGAGAGCTGCTCTAAAACAAGCCAAAATTTATAGGGAAAGTACTCTTGCTCAACAACAAATTATGCTGAACCAGTTGCTATATGACGCTGCACAAGCTTATTGGGAATGGCTTAAGTCCTACCATAAAATGAAGGTGTACGAAAATGCGGTACAGGTGGCTAAAGTGCGATTTGATGGCGTAAAAGAAAGTGCCAGATTAGGCGACAAACCCTTTATCGATACTTTGGAGTCGAATATTAACCTGCAAAGCCGACAGTTCAGCTTAATGGAATACAAATTGCAATATGAAAATGCCAAAGCAGGGGTAGATGTTTTCTTGTGGAAAGATGGCTATATTCCACTGGAGATTTCAGATGCCATTAAACCACCATTAATGGATGATATAGCTGTAGCAAATGTAGACATCCCCATACTGGCAATGGTTGATTCCATCCAAAACTACCATCCTGAACTTTTAAAATATCAATTCGCGGTAGACATGGCTGAGGTAGATTTACGACTAAGTGCAGAACAGTTAAAGCCTACTGTAAACTTAAAATACAATGCTTTGAATGCGCCTGTAAACGGCAACCCTTGGCAAGACTATAATTTGAATAATTACCAATGGGGCGCAGAAGTTAATTTCCCAATCTTTATTCGTAAAGAGCGGGGAGATTTGCGTTTAAATCGCTTGGAAGTGGAAAATTTAAAGGCTGATTTAGCAAATAAGGAGGCGCAGCAAACCTATAAAATTTGGGCGTCCTACAACGCTTGGCAAACATCCATTCAACAAATTGATTTAAGTCAACAAATGGTTAACCAATACCAAGTGTTATTGGCAGGAGAACAAACACTGTTTAACATTGGAGAAAGCAGTGTCTTTTTAATCAATTCACGCGAAAAAAGCCTAATTGAATCGCAACTTAAGTATATTGAGGCTAGTATTGCTAATCAAAAAAGTAAACTAGCTACAGAATATGCCCTAGGTATTTTACCGCAATAAAAAAGCACCTTACTTAGTTGTCTAAAAATGTCACTTCGCCGGTTTCTACGCTGTAATTAGCGCCAACAATTTCAATCTCTCCAGCTTGTTCCATAGCCGCTAAAATAGGGCTTTGTAGTCTTATCTCATCAATCGAATGCTTCACATTGGCAATGGCTACTTCTTCAACTTCTTGGCTTGTTAATGCCGTTTTATCTGGATGGACTTTATCAACCGACGGTGTAATTTTAGACAACAAGGCTGTTATGTTTCCCAATTCAACACGTTGGCAAGCTGAAGTAACAGCACCACATTTGGTATGTCCCATCACCACTACAATTTTTGAACCTGCAACTTTGCAAGCGTATTCCATAGAACCTAAAACATCTTCATTAATAATGTTTCCAGCCACCCTCACACTAAATATATCGCCGATACCTTGGTCAAAAACCAATTCTGCAGGAACCCTAGAATCAATACAACTCAAAATAACCGCAAACGGATATTGGCCAGTACTTGTTTCTAACACTTGCGATTTTAAATTTCGCTGAGCTTTGACGTTTTCTATAAATCGCTTATTACCTTCAACCAATATTCTATGTGCATCCGAAGGTGTTAAGTTTTCCTGAATTTCTTTTGTTTGTGTTCTCATAGTTTCATTAAATTTTATGTTAAAGAAATGCCGGTAAATTGTTTATTTACTTGGCCGTTTTTAAATCAATATTCTTAAATTCTAACTGAATATCTCTTGCCGAAGCGTTCACTCTGAAATCTTCCAGCATTTCCAAAACGTCGTAATGAATAAATTTCGTTTTGGTGCCATCAATTACAACTGTGCTGCCGTCGCCAATTTGTGCACAAGCGTTTAAAATTGAGGCTTTGTTTAAAAAAGTTACGTTTTCCGACAAACGGATAGTATAGTGTTTTTTGTCTTCACTAACACTGTCGTCAATCTCATATGGCAAAATAAAGTTTTGGCGTAAGATGATGATGACAGCTACGACTAATCCCATTAATATACCATACAATAAATCCGTGAAGAGAATCCCTAAAATGGTGATGAGGAACGGTAAAAATTGACCCCAACCTTGTTTGTAAATTTTTCTAAAAATAGTAGGTTTAGCCAGTTTAAAGCCAACAATTAGTAATATGGCTGCCAAGGTGGCCAGCGGAATCATATTTAACAATGTAGGAATTGAAATGACACTAATTAGTAGTAAAAAACCGTGAATAATAGACGACATTTTTGTTCTACCGCCAGCTTGTTGATTGGCGGAACTCCGCACAATGACTTGTGTAATAGGTAAGCCTCCAATTAATCCTGAGGCAATATTACCAACACCTTGTGCCACCAACTCTCTGTTTGTTGGGGTTATCCTTTTTAAATCATCTTGCTTGTCTGATGCTTCAACACATAGTAAAGTTTCCAAACTCGCAACAACGGCAATAATAATGGCGGTAATATAAACTTGAGGGTTCAGAAAAGCATTAAAATCTGGAAAAGTAAAGTTGCCAAAAAAGTCGGAAACAGATGAAGCGATAGGTAAGGACACTAAGTGCTCTTCACTAATTGCTAGCGTAGGATTATTTTGGAATAGTATAGTTAATACAATACCCATAATGACTGCTACTAATGAGCCTGGAATCAAGGCTAAAACTTTATTTTTTTGAATGATTTTATTTTGCCAAAAAATCATGATGGCTAACGATATAATTGTAATTAGTAAGGCACCATAGTTAATGTAATCAATCATATTAACGAGCTCCGAAAAGGTGTTTTGATTATCGGCTGCTTGAAAAAATTCTAGTTCCCCTTCTGGGTCTTTATCGTATCCAAAGGCATGTGGAATTTGCTTTAGAAAAATTGAAATACCAATACCCGCTAGCATGCCATGTATGACTGATGAAGGGAAGTAATAGGCTATTAAACCCGCTTTTAAAACGCCTAATAGTATTTGTATGAATCCTGCAATAATAACGGCTACTAAAAAGATTTCAAATCCGCCTAAGTCTGTAATGGCATTCAGAACAATCACTACCAAGCCAGCGGCAGGACCACTCACACCCAGTGCCGATCCACTAGCAGAACCCACCACTATTCCGCCAACAATACCAGCAATAATGCCTGAAAAAGCAGGCGCACCAGAGGCTAAAGCAATACCCAAACAAAGCGGTAGGGCCACTAAGAATACAACAATACTGGAAGGGATATCTTTGTGAAAATTTTTAAACGGACTTAAATTAGTTTTAACTGATTTCATAAGTATTATTTTATTAGGGGGGATTATTTTATGGTTTTAAAAATTAAATCGGTATAAAATTCGGCAATGCTGACATTACTGCTTTTTAAGTCGGATAATTTTGAAAAATGTTTCGCAAAATGAGATTGCTCAATTGCACCGTCAACCATTGAAAAAACAAGCATATTTGGAAACGGGTAGTCTGGATTAATTTCAGAGACATTGGCACTAACGCGTTCAATAATTTGTTTAAACGGACGGAAATGACCTTTTTCATTATGCTCGTCAACAGTTTTATTGTGAAAGACTTTAATAGATTCAGCCACAATAATTCTATTCAAAATAACTTCATCAATATGTTCAAAGGTATTATCCACTTCAATAGGACTGCACAGTATTTCAATAGATGTTTTTAATTTGTCGATTGCTGAGTTATTATTAACCACGGCAAACACCAATCTGTATTCCATCCAGCTCCAATACCAAGCATATAAGTACACTAATAACGAGTGTTTACTATCAAAATACCGGTAAATTGAACTTTCTGGAGAGCCAATAGAAGCACCGAGCTTTTTAAATGTAAAAGCTTCAAAGCCCAATTCGTCAATCATTTCTATGCTTCGCGAAACAATTTTTTTGCCTAAAACAGATGACTCTGGATCCTTAAGGTAGAGCTCGTCACTGACTTTAACCTGAATATGTAAATCGTGCATACTAAAAATATCTTTTGCAAATATAGTAGTATTACTATCACTTAGCAAAAGTTTTACATTTTATTTATAGTAGTCATAAAAGTTTTTTATAGAAAGCTTAATAATAATAAACAAAACGCTATTCTTTAAGATTTTAGCTAATTTAAACAGCTCTTTTTGGGACTGAATTAAGTTACAAATACAGGCTTGATGTGTTATTGCTTACTGTCAAAACGATTATAATAGGAGTAAGGTGAGCTGTGAGGACATGGGCACAAAGTGACAATTGGGGCATCTATTAATGTTTGGGTTTTGTCTGTTTTGAGGGGCACTTTAAAGTGGAATCATAAACATTTTTGCATGCTTGGCTCGCAATAGCATAAAGTCATTTGATGACAAGATATATGAAATAACCAAACAAAAGTCATTTTTTTTAGCTGTATTTTGTACTATATTTGCGACGAAATGAAAGCAATGCAGCGTTTTATATCAGTCATTATCATAGGTGTGCTATTTGCCATTATGGCGCAGCCGACGCTTAAAATTCTTCATTTTTATAAGAATCAGGCAGAAATTATAGCGAAACATTGCGTTAATAAAGATAAGCCCGCTATGCATTGTGAAGGGCATTGTTATCTTGAAAAGCAATTAACTGAAAATAAAACACAGCCTGAAAGTAATGCCTTGCCAGAGATATCTATTTTTATGCCATTGGCGGCTTTGTGTTCATTCGAAATTGAGCTATTGCAGCCAACATATGCATCAAAGAGAAAAATATTTTACTTGGCATCAGAAAAAGTAAAAGCTTTTCATGGCGATATTTTTACACCACCCAAATCAATAGCTTAGCATAGAGTTAGCATATGCACAATAAGGCGTGTGTGGCTAAAGTAACAATAACCAACAAGGTTATTATTAGTATTGATTTAACACAAAACAAATGCGAAATATAATTGGAATACTGATAGTATTCCTAGGGTGGGATGTTATGGCCTGTGATGGGTGTAATGTATATACGCCAACAGGGTTTAATACGTCGCAACATAGAATAGGCCTGTTTGCAAGGCAAAGAACAACTTTTGGTGAGTTTAGTCAGTTAGGCGAAATGGTTACCAAACATTCGGGCCATGCTAACGACCAAGCCATATGGGGCGCAAAGGTGCTAGAGCATTACCAAACATACGAATTGAGAGGCGATTTTTTCATTAAAGAAAATTGGCAAATTTCTGCCATCATACCTGTTACCAACAATCGTCAATTACTCAATGATGTCGCCCGCTTTTCAATTGCTGGTTTGTCTGACCCAACAGTATTAGCAGGTTATAACTTTATCCGCGAAAACGCTGCAGGGGTAAAGCAACGATTGGGCCTAGGTGGAGGCGTTAAATTTCCACTTGGTTTTGTGTCTCTACAGGTAAATGGGCGAACACCTAATTTAGACTTTCAACCAGGTACGGGAGCTTACAGTGGTATGGCTTATGTTAACTATTTTATAACCAACAGTAAATGGTCTGGTTTTGTATCTGTTAACTATAAAAAGAATGGGTTTAATCAAGTCCATTACCAATACGGACAGACTTTAAATGTAAAAGGGGATGCTTTTTGGCAAACCAACATAGGTAAAAATACGTTAATGTTACAGTTAGGTGCTTATACCGAATTGGCTGACTACGATCAGTCGACTATAGTGCATAAGGACACTGGCGGTTTGATTACATTTGGAACGGTGGGTAGCCGGATTTTATTGAAGAAATTCATCATTCAAACTGAATTTCAACCTGTTATTGCCCAACGCCTATATGGCACAACACAATTATTAACAAAAAATAGAATTAACTTAGGACTGACATATGTCCTTTAAAAAAATTAGAAAATATGAAAAATTTAAATACATTAAAAATTGGCTTTGTAGCCATTGCAAGTATCGCATTAACGGCAACAAGTTGTCGTAAAGAAGGTTGTACAGATGAAACGGCTTGGAATTATAACGAAGAAGCCAAAAAAGATGATGGGACTTGCAAGTATGAAAATACGGCAACCATTAAATTCACGCAAAGCTGGGATGGTGAAGCGGTGACAGTAGATGATTTTAATGTTTTGAAATTCACAAACGAAAAAGGTCATAAAATGAGCATTGAACGATTGCGATATTCAATATCTGATGTTCGTTTTTACAAGGCTGATGGCGATAGTGTTGTAATTGATATGGAACATTTAATTGATTTGTCTGATGCGGCCACTTTAACAAAAACACTGGCAGATAAGTTAGAGCCTGTGGAATACACTGGTATAGGATTTATTTTCGGACTGACACCAGAAAAGAATGTAACTAATTCAATTCCTGAATTTAATTTAGCATCTTGGGGCTGGCCTGATCCAATAGGCGGCGGTTATCATCAGATGCAATTAGATGGTGAATTTATCAAGTCAAGTGGAGATACTGCATCTTATAACTTCCATAACGGTAGTAATTCTATACAATCGGGTACAACAGGTCCAGCAGTTGTGAATTATATATTCGTGAAACTGAATGAAACAATTTCAATGGATACCGATCGCACGATTACAATTAATATGCAAATAGAAGAGTGGTTCAAGAATCCTAATGTATGGGATTTAGATCAACTTAGCACAATGCTAATGCCTAATCAGTCAGCACAAATTCTTATTTCTGAAAACGGCGGAACAGTCTTTAATTTAGGTACCATAGAATAATAAAATAGTTCATAAGATTTTATAAAAAGCATTCCATACTCTGGAATGCTTTTTTATTTTTGTGTACATCATAAAAAGCGTCAAATGGAAGCAAACGAAAATGCCAACGGTCAATCAGTACAAAATACG
Source organism: Putridiphycobacter sp. (assembly GCA_033719695.1). Lineage (GTDB taxonomy): Bacteria > Bacteroidota > Bacteroidia > Flavobacteriales_D > Crocinitomicaceae > Putridiphycobacter. The sequence goes on along the minus strand of JAWWDX010000053.1, from coordinate 3,530 downwards.
GTCGAACCAAAAAAATCAAAACGGAAGTTATATGCTGTAATAGCGCTCGTTATTGCGGTTGTTATTTATTTTTTGGTACCTAGTGGCGCACCAACAAATGAAGCTGTAGAATCAGACTTATCGTCAACAGAAGCAACCATTTCAGTTGCAAAAGTAACCATTGATTCCTATGAAGCCAAAAAGAAATTATTGGGCAAATGGGTTATTTCAGGCGTTTTGTCAAATTCATCTGACGCACCTATTGAATCGATTGAGTTTGAAGCCATTTTTTCCGATAATACTGAGTTTATTACGTACGAGGAATTTATTAAAGCAGGCGAATTAAATCACGAGTTTACATTTAAAGTAACGGGGCATAAAGGTGAAAATCTAAATGCTTTAAAAGTGCGAGAAATTCGCAAGGCCAAATAGAGCGCTTGCATAGGTTTACCCTCAAAATTTGGTTATGAAAGTAGACAGAAAATCTTTACAGTAGCATCATAGGCTGTAAAACTTTGTTAATAATAATTGCTGCAGAAGTGAGTGGAGGTAAAAATCTATTGGCTTTTTATTCAAAATAACTACCTTTGCAGGCAGTAATACCAGATAAACAATTCAATTAGCATGTTTGAAAATTTAAGTGAAAAATTTGACAGAGCCTTTAAGGTTTTAAAGGGACAAGGACAAATTACAGAAATCAATGTGGCAGAAACCTTGAAAGAGGTTCGGCGTGCCTTATTAGATGCGGATGTTAACTTTAAAACAGCGAAAGAATTTACCAATACGGTTAAAGAAAAAGCGATAGGTAGAAATGTGTTAACCACTGTTTCGCCAGGGCAATTATTGACTAAAATTTGCCACGAAGAGTTGGTGAATTTAATGGGTGGGGAACAAGCCGATATTAACTTCAAAGGCAATCCTGGTATTATTTTAATGTCTGGTTTACAAGGGTCTGGTAAAACTACTTTTTCAGGTAAATTGGCCAATTGGTTAAAGACCAAACAACGTAAAAATCCGCTACTAGTGGCCTGTGATGTATACCGTCCAGCTGCAATCGACCAAATTCATGTATTAGGAGAGCAGTTAGGCGTAGAAGTGTACTCAAACCGAGAAGAAAAAGATCCGGTTAAAATTGCACAAGCCGCTATCGCGCATGCTAAAGCTAATGGTTTTAACGTGGTGATTATTGATACTGCTGGTCGTTTAGCTGTTGACGAAAAGATGATGGATGAGATTGATGCGGTTAAACGTGCCATCAATCCAACTGAAACTTTATTTGTGGTGGATGCTATGACAGGGCAAGATGCTGTAAATACGGCCAAAGCCTTTAACGACCGAATTGATTTTGACGGGGTTATTTTAACCAAATTAGATGGTGATACCAGAGGTGGTGCCGCTTTAACCATTAAAACAGTGGTTAACAAACCCATTAAGTTTGTTGGTACTGGCGAAAAAATGGATGCCCTCGATATTTTCTATCCATCTAGAATGGCCGATCGTATTCTCGGAATGGGGGACGTGGTGTCGTTAGTTGAAAAAGCGCAAGAGCAGTTCGACGAAAAAGAAGCTAAGAAATTACAAAAGAAAATAGCCCAAAATAAATTTGATTTAGATGATTTCTATGCCCAATTGCAGCAAATCAAAAAAATGGGTAATGTAAAAGATTTAATGGGTATGATTCCAGGCATGGGTAAAGCCATGAAAGGAGTTGATATTGATGATGATGCTTTTAAAGGCATAGAAGCCATTATTCAATCTATGACACCTGCCGAAAGAAGTGAGCCATCCATTATAAATGGTAGTCGTAAAAAACGAATTGCTGCTGGGAGCGGTAATAAAGTAGACGAGGTAAATAAGTTATTGAAGCAATTTGGCGAAACAAAAAAAATGATGCACCTCATGAGCAATAAAAAGAACATGATGCAAATGATGAAGCAAATGAAAGGCATGCGTGGCGGTATGGGAATGCCAGGAATGTGACGCACTGCATCAGATAATAGATTTCTAGAACCTAGAGCCAAGACCATTGTGTAATTGACAGTCAATCACCATAGTTTCTGGAATTAAAAGTCTAGTTTTTAGAATCTAAATCTAGTATCTTAAAAAATGATTAAACTCACCATACTCGGATCTGGCGCAGCAACTCCTACCTTAAATAGAGGTGTTACAGCTCAATATTTGAACTTTAACGAACGCCGAATTCTGATTGATTGTGGTGAATCTACCCAGCTGCAATTTCGGAAATTTGGTGTAAAATTTCAACGCATTCAGTATATTTTCATTTCACATTTACATGGCGACCATTACTTGGGGTTGTCAGGCCTATTAGCCAGTATGCACTTACTGGGTCGTGAGAAAGACTTACATATTTTCGCCCCGCCCGAATTGGAGCAAATTATAAAATTGCAATTTGAACTCACTTATGTAAAGCTTAATTTTCAAATACATTTTCATTCGTTAACAGCCACTGATAAAACAAAGGTTTTTGAAGACGATAATATGATGGTGTATGCGTTTCCGCTCAAGCACCGAATTACCTGTTTTGGCTTTTTGTTCCAAGAAAAACTGAAGGAACGATCCATTATTCCTGAATTAATTAAACCCAATGCCTTAACCATTCCTGAAATGGTGCAATTAAAAAAAGGGGCAGATATTGAACGGAACGGCAAAATTATATCGCATTTAACACTGACAAATCCACCACCTAAACCATTTTCTTACGCCTATTGTACCGACACAAAAGCAATGCAAAAATTACCTACATGGATTAAAGGAGCAGACCTATTATACCACGAAGCCACTTTTTTAGAAAGCGAAAAAGACCGTGCTAAAGCTACTTTTCATACCACTGCTCACCAAGCTGCTGAAATTGCTTTTGCAGCTGAGGTTGGTAAATTATTATTGGGTCATTTTTCAGCGCGTTACAAGGGAACCGACCAACATATTACCGAAGCGCAGGCCATTTTCCAAAATACTGTCTGTGTTGAGGACGGAGATACATTCCTACTTGGGTAAAGTATTCATTGATATTTTGCATTTTTTATCGTGTTTTACTACTGCTAATATTTCATTATAAAGTAGTTATAATTAGCCGTTATTAACGGTTAAGTATCGTTTAAATACGGCTAGCACTTTTTTTATTGACTAAAAAATTGTATTTTTAGATATACTTATACAGTATTATCAAGGATAGAGACTTTTCAAGTCAAAAGGCTGATATGAAATACCTTATTTGTTTGGTGCTGTATAGTAAAATGAATAAAAAAAGGCAATATTTTGATTTGTCCATTATATTGCAGTTGTAGATAAAAAGAACAAATATGAGAAATGCCGTAACTTATCGCTTAAATTAAATTTTTATCTATATTTGAATCAATACCAACAAAATACATAAGCGAAATAAATTGAACAAGTCACTTTACCCGCTTGTTAACTACAAGCGGGTGCTTGCTGTACAGGGTAAAAAAACCACTATACACGGCGCGCAAATCCCACAGTAAACCACCATACATTTAAATGCAAAATTACTTCAATACTGTTTACGGCGGACT
>JAWWDX010000052.1:0-13441 GCA_033719695.1 Putridiphycobacter sp. | reverse complement strand
GCAGATGGTAGAACATCACAAGTAACTATAGTACCATTTTACGACCGTACAGAATTGATTCAAGAAACATTGGGTACACTCAATGAAGCCTTAACTTTAGAAATACTCATTACCATTTTAGTCATTATCATTATGGTATTTAATCTTCGAGCATCTGTACTTATATCTGGACTTCTACCAGTTGCAGTGTTAATGGTATTTATAGCAATGAAGCTCTTTGGTGTCGATGCCAATATTGTGGCACTTTCAGGAATTGCTATTGCTATAGGAACGATGGTAGATGTTGGTGTTATACTTTCAGAAAACATCATAAGACATTTAGATGAAAACGAAAACAAATTACCAATAAACACAGTCGTTTACAATGCAACAGCAGAAGTTTCAGGAGCAATCGTAACCGCAGTAATGACAACCATTATCAGTTTCATTCCTGTATTTACAATGATTGGTGCTGAAGGAAAACTATTTAGACCATTAGCATTCACAAAAACCTTTGCATTAACAGCTTCGATAATTGTAGCCTTATTTTTAATTCCACCGTTTGCGGCCTTTTTATTCAGAAAAAAGAGTATTCAAAAACATTTTAAATTTGCCTCAAACGGTGTTTTAATAGTATTAGGAATAGTAGCAATAATTTTCGGGTATTGGTTAGGAATCATACTCATTGCTTTTGGTGTGACAGCTTTATTGAATCTTCAAAACAAGATTTCAGATAAACAGGGAAACTTTACCAACATTATCATTTCGGCTTCGGCAATCGTATTCTTATTAGCAGAATATTGGCGACCGTTAGGCGTAAATGAAAGTATCTTCTTAAACCTCATTTTTGTAGCTATTATTTGTTTTGGTTTGTTAGGTGTATTTGGATTATTCATTAAATACTACACACGTATTTTAAGATGGTGTTTAGACAATAAATTATTATTTCTTTCCATACCTACAGCAATTGTCATTGCAGGATTTTTCATAATGAAAAATACAGGTAAAGAGTTTATGCCATCATTAAATGAGGGTTCTTTTCTGTTAATGCCTACCTCAATGCCACATTCTGGAGTCGAAGAAAACAAACGAGTGTTACAGCAATTAGATATGGCTGTTGCCAGTATTCCAGAGATAAAAACTGTTGTTGGTAAAGCAGGAAGAACTGAATCTGCTTTAGATCCTGCACCATTATCAATGTATGAAAACATCATTCAATACAAACCAGAATATATGCTGAATGATAAAGGAGAACGTCAGCGTTTCAAAGTCAATGAAGACGGTGAATACATATTAAAAAATGGTATGTCATTGCGAGCGGAACACCGTGAAGCGTGGCAATCTCTAAATGCAAAAGAACAATTAATCCCAGACGATGATGGCGAGTTTTACAGAAACTGGCGACCAGAAATACAATCACCAGACGATATTTGGAACGAAATTGTAAAAGTCACCAAATTACCAGGTGTCACATCAGCACCAAAATTACAACCTATTGAAACTCGATTGGTAATGCTACAAACAGGTATGCGTGCACCAATGGGAATCAAAATAAAAGGACAAGATTTAAAAGAAATTGAAGCCTTTGGAATGCAGTTAGAAACCATTTTAAAAGAAGCTGAAGGTGTAAAGGATGAAGCCGTTTTTGCAGACCGTATTGTAGGTAAACCGTATTTACTTATTGATATTGACAGAGAAAAAATTGCACGTTATGGTGTAAGTATTGAAGAGGTGCAAAACGTATTAAAAGTAGCTGTTGGTGGTATGTCATTAACCCAAACCGTTGAGGGTCGTGAGCGTTATGGCGTTCGTGTACGTTATCCAAGAGAATTACGAGCAAATCCAACCGACTTACAACAAATTTATGTACCTGTTGAAAAAGGCAGTCCTGTACCTTTAAACGAATTGGCAACCATTCGTTACGAACAAGGACCACAAGTCATAAAAAGTGAAGATACCTTTTTGGTAGGCTATGTGTTATTCGATAAAATGGATGGTTATGCAGAAGTAAATGTAGTTGAAAATGCACAGGCGATGATTCAAAGCAAGATTGATGCAGGTGAATTAATTGTACCAAAAGGCATTAACTATCAATTTACAGGAACTTATGAAAACCAATTACGTGCCGAAAAAACCTTATCGATAGTTGTGCCTTTAGCATTGGCTATCATCTTTTTAATTCTGTACTTCCAATTCCGTTCTGTCGGTACATCCTTAATGGTTTTTACAGGGATTGCAGTAGCGTTTGCAGGTGGTTTTTTAATGATATGGTTATACGGACAATCGTGGTTTTTAAACTTCAGTGTCTTTGGTGAAAACCTGCGTGATTTATTCCAAATGCATACCATTAATTTAAGTGTAGCTGTTTGGGTAGGCTTTATTGCGCTTTTTGGAATTGCCACCGACGATGGTGTGGTTATGGCAACCTACTTAACACAGACATTCGACAGAAATTCACCAGAAACAAAAAAGGAAATTAGAGCATCTATTGTAGAAGCAGGTGAAAAACGTATTAGACCGTGTTTAATGACTACCGCAACAACCATTTTAGCACTCTTGCCTGTACTCACATCAACAGGACGAGGTAGTGATATTATGATTCCTATGGCAATACCGAGTTTCGGTGGAATGTTAATAGCTTTAATCACCTTATTTGTTGTGCCAGTTTTATATAGCTTGAAAGCCGAAGTTCAACTTAAAAGAGCATCAAAATGAAATATAAATCAATACACATAAAAATCGTCTTGGCTCTTGGCTCTTGTTTCTTGAGTCTTTTTGTAAACGCTCAACAATTAGAAACATTAATTGATGAAGCGTTAGAAAACAATCCCGAAATTCAAAAATTTGAGTTGCAATACAAACGAGTTTCAGAAAAAGTGAATGAAGTCAACACCATTCCAAACACCGAATTTGGCGTCGGTTACTTTGTTAGCGAACCCGAAACACGCACAGGCGCTCAAAGGTTTAAAGTATCAGCAAAACAAATGTTACCTTGGTTTGGTACAATTACCTCTCGTGAAGATTATGTAACCGCATTGGCAGATGCGAAATACGAAGACATCGTTATTACCAAACGTAAACTAATGGCTTCAGTATCGCAATCCTATTACAAACTGTATGCAAACCAAGCAAAAAAGCAAATATTGAGTGATAATATTAAATTGTTGGAAACCTACGAAACAATGGCATTGACTTCTGTTGAGGTAGGTAAAGCGTCAGCAGTAGATGTATTGCGTTTGCAAATGCGACAAAACGATTTACAGCAATTAAAAGATGTGTTGCAACAACAGTTTTTAGCAGAACAAACTAATTTTAATAACCTTTTGAATAGGAAAAATGATGTTGTAGTTACTGTGGTAGATAGCTTAACAATTCCGATAGAAGATTTTGAAATCAATACTGAAAATTTATCAATACATCCTGAATTAGTAAAGTTTGATAAACTCTACCAGTCTGTAGAAAAGTCAGAATTACTAAATCAAAAAGAAAGCAGTCCAATGATTGGTTTTGGATTAGATTATATAAATGTTTCCGAAAGACCAGATATGAATTTCTCGGATAACGGGAAAGATATTGTAATGCCAATGGTATCGGTGTCAATTCCAATATTCAATAAAAAGTACAAATCTATTTCCAAACAAAACGAACTGGAACAGCAAGAAATCAATTATCAAAAACAAGAGCGTTTAAACAATTTAAAAACGGTATTAGATAAAGCTATTAACGACCGAATTTCAGCAAGAATAAGCAATAATACAGCAACAAAAAACCTAAAACAAGCTAAAGATGCAGAGCAAATTCTCATCAAAAGCTACGAAACTGGCACGATTGATTTTAACGATGTCCTTGATATTCAAGAATTGCAGTTAAAGTTTCAAATGAACCAAATAGAATCCATTAAAACCTACTATGTTCAAAGTGTCATAATTAATTATTTAATTCAGTAAACAATGAAAACATTAAACACAATACTTCTATTATTCCTAACGTCAATTGCATTTGCCCAAGTAGGGACAAATGGAGATGATAGAAATGAAGAAGGAAGGAAAATAAAAGAATATAATCTCACTATTGAGGAAAATGAAATGACACTAGCTGGTGTAACCGCCAAAGGTATGACTATCAACGGTAGTATTCCCGGACCAGTTTTGGAATTTAATGAAGGCGACCTTGCTATTATTAATGTTACCAACAAAATGGATGTGGAAACCTCTGTGCATTGGCACGGGTTGATACTTCCAAATTTCTATGATGGCGTACCTTATTTAAATACACCCCCAATCGAACCAGGAGAGACTTTTCAATACAGAATCCCTATCAACCAGTCAGGTACGTATTGGTACCATTCCCATACAATGTTACAAGAACAGAAAGGTGTTTATGGGTCTATTATCATTCATCCAAAAGAAAAAACTTTGGAATATGATAAAGATTTGGTGGTGCTACTCTCTGATTGGACAAACGAGAAACCATTGAACGTGCTACGAAACCTTAAAAGAGGTAACGAGTGGTATCAAGTTAAAAAAGGTACAGCAGTACCATTGAGTAGAGTCATTTCAGAAGGTGCTTTTGGTGCTCAACTGAAATTTTGGAGAGACCGTATGGAAGGGGCTGATATTAGCGATATCTACTATCCCGCCTTTCTAACCAATGGAAAGTCGTTAGCAGAATATCCAGAATTCAAACCAGGCGAAAAAGTACGGCTTCGCTTTATCAATGCATCTGCCTCTACCTATTATTGGATGGACTTTGGTGGTGGAAACCCTATGATTGTTGCAGGAGATGGTATCGATGTGGAACCCGTATCTAAAAGCCGATTTCTATTTGGTATTGCCGAAACCTACGATGTTATCGTAACCATTCCCGATGGTACTTTAGAAGTTACCGCCACAACACAGGATGGCTCTGGAAGCACTTCCTTACGATTGGGTCAGGGAACGCTATATCCAGCAAAAAGAATGGAGAGACCAGACAAGGTCGCTATGATGAAGCAAATGGCCAAAATGGATATGAAAATGGGAGCGCCAGCAATGGCAGGTAATCAAAAGAAAAATACACCTGAAGCTTTAATGAAAAGGTATGGAATGCAAATGGATATGAAAGATGGTAAGATGAATATGGATATGAATAATAAGATGTCGATGAAAGATGGTAAGATGGATAACCAAATGAATATGAATGATAATCATATGCAAATGGAAATGGACAAAAAGATGGATATGAAAAAGGATTCTATGCCAATGAGCCATAATATGTCTATGATGGAGAAAGACTCTAGGTCTTTTGATTACAATACACGTAAAACCTATTTCAACTATGATTTTTTAAAGGCAAAAGAAAATACCACTTATAAGGAAGATTTACCTGTAAATGACCTTTTACTCAACCTAACAGGTAATATGCAACGCTATGTGTGGAGTATAAATGGCGTGCCATTATCTGAAACAGATAAGATTAAAATTAAAGGAGGAGAGGTTACCAGAATAACATTAAATAACTTAACAATGATGCATCACCCAATGCATCTTCACGGTCATTATTTTAGAGTGATTAACGAAAATGGAGAACGTTCACCATTAAAGCATACGGTTAACGTGCCGCCAATGCAAAAAGTGGTTATAGAGTTCTACAACGAAGAATATGGTGATTGGATTTTTCATTGTCACGTCCTATATCATATGATGGGTGGTATGGCAAGAGTATTTAGTTATGATACCCCAAGGGATGTAAGGATGAAGGATTTTCCCGCTCAAAAACTCGTTGATGAAACAGACCATTACTATTCCTGGGGATTGTTGCGTGCAGGCTCAAACTTTAACGAACTCTTTTTGATGTCAACTAATATCCGAAATGGATTTGGTTTACGAGCAGAGTTCGATTATGACAGAAATCTTGAAGCCGAAGTAAACTATGATAGATACCTAAATGATTGGGTACGTCTCTACGTAGGTGTTAATACAGAAACAGAAATACCAAATTCCTTCGATGAGTTCAATACAGTTGGTCTTATTGGTGTAAAATACTTTACACCTTATAGGTTTAATGTAGATGTGAGTATGGATAATCAGCTACGCCCAAGAGTACGTTTGGATAGAGAGCTATTGCTTTTCCCAAGAATTTTTCTGGAAGGTGAGTATGAATATAGAGCAGACTTTGGATGGGTAAATGATATAGGGAATAGCTCTTATGAGAGTGAAACACAATGGTTGGTTGGCCTTTCTTACATCCTGTCAAGAAACTTTTCAATTCAAGGAAACTATAACAACCGATATGGTTGGGGTGGTGGTCTTTTAGCAAGATTCTAATTTAAAATGTAAATAAGTAATAATTAAAAAAAGAAAAAATGAGAAAAACAATTTTAACATCAATCGTATTAATTATGACACTAACAGTAGGCTTTGCACAATCAAAAACAGAAACTGTTTTTGGTGTTAGAGGTAATTGTGGAATGTGTAAATCAACCATTGAAAACTCTGTAAATAATATCGATGGTGTTTTTGAAGCATCTTGGGATAAAGAAACCAAACAAATGTCTATTTCTTATGATAATACAAAAACAGATGTAATGGCTTTACATAAAGCAATAGCAAAATCAGGTTATGACACAGAAAAAGTAAAAGCAGATGAAAATGCTTATAATAATTTACCAGGATGTTGTCAGTATGATAGGGAAATGGAACTATCAGCACCAAAAGAAACAAAAAACAAATAATAGTTAAAATCAAAACAAAATGAGCAAATTAAAATTAGTATTCGGAGTAGTTGCAATAGCATTTGTAGCCCTTACAGCAGTGTCTTGTAAAGATGCCAAAACAGACAAGAATGATTCAACAGAGCATCATTCAGAGATGAATGCAGATGGAGACCATTCAAAAATGAATCACGATAATAGCGATGGTCATCACGATGGTGATAAAAAGGAAATGGCAATGAATGGAAATGGTACCTCACAAGTCGTATTAAATGATTATTTCAACCTTAAAGATGCTTTGGTAGCCGATGACAACGCAAAAGCGAAAAATTTAGGAGGCACATTGGCTAAATCACTTAAGGCTTTTGATACTTCTAAATATTCAGATGATAAGCAAAGCGAACTAAAGGATATTATTGAAGATGCCACTGAACACGCAGAACATATTTCAGAAAGTGACATAGCGCACCAAAGAGAACATTTTAAAGTATTGAGCAAGGATATGGTTGATATGGTAGAAATCACCGGAACATCAATGACCATTTACCAGCAGTATTGTCCAATGTACGATAACAACAAGGGTGGTGCTTGGTTGAGTATGAACAAAGAAATCAGAAATCCCTATTTCGGTGATAAAATGCTAAAATGTGGTAAAGTACAGCGTGAAATCAACTAAATGAAGATTGTAAAAATCATAGCGTGGATAGCATTAATTGCTTTGGTTGCCATACAGTTTTTTCCTGTGGATTACAACCAAAGTGAAACCATACCACAAACCGATTTTATGCTCGTGAACAACGTACCTGTAACGGTTGAAAAATCGTTGCAGGTTTCGTGTTACGATTGCCATAGTAATAACACACAATATCCTTGGTACAATAAGGTGCAACCTGTTGCTTGGTTTCTTGAAGGACATATTAAAAAAGGAAAAGAAGAATTGAATTTTAGTGAATGGGATTCTTATTCCAGCCGACGGAAGAATAGTAAGTTGAGGTCAATAATCAGCCAAATAGAGGATGACAAAATGCCTTTAAAATCATATACATTTATTCATAGTAATGCCGTATTTACAAATACTAAAAAACAAGAAATCATCAAATATTTTAATCAATTAAAAGATAGTTTAAACTAAAACCTTTTTGGCAATGACACATACATTATTTATAAAAAATATGGTTTGTAATCGCTGTAAAATGTCAATTCTTAAACTTTTAAATGATGAAGGTTTTGAAGTAGAAGCTATCCAACTTGGAAAAATAACAGTTAAAGAAAATCCAAATAATGATTATTTAAAATTTGAAAAGAATTTAAATGTTCTAGGTTTTGAATTGATTAAAGACCCTACAAAAGCATTGGTTGAAAAGATTAAGGTGAATCTTATTGAACACATAGAAAAGAACGATACAAATGTTATACTCGCTAAACTTGAAAGTGAAATGGGCAAGAGCTATTCCATATTGAGTAAAACCTTCAGTAAGTCAGAAGGTATAACATTAGAAAAATACTTTATCAACCTAAAAATTGAAAAGGTTAAGGAATATATCCAGTTGCAAGAGCTGAATTTTTCAGAAATAGCATATAGTCTCAATTATAAAAACAGTAGCCATTTGGCAAAACAGTTTAAGCAAGTAACGGGAATGTCTATGACTGATTTTAAAAACCTACAAATTGATAGCAGAAAACCATTAGACCAAATTGTATAAATATTATCCAATATTAGGAAAACCATACTGGCAAGTGAAAGGTAGTTTTGTGGGTTAACTTTAAAATATGAAAACAATGAAACATACATATCATATACACGGAATGACTTGCAACGGTTGTCGCAGTCACGTTGAAGAAACACTTTCAAAAGTAAAAGGTGTTTCAAAGGCATCGGTTAATTTAGAAAAAGCCGAAGCCATTATAGAAATGGAACAGCATATTTCTTTAGAATCCTTTCAAAAGGCTTTAAAAGATGATGGTGGTAGATATAGTATCCATAATCAAGGTGAACATCATCACCATTCAAAACCTAAAACGGAGAAAACCCCAAAAGGCAAAGGAACAGGCACATTTTATTGCCCAATGCATTGCGAGGGTGATAAAACCTACGACAAACCAGGTGATTGTCCTGTATGCGGTATGGATTTGGTTGAAGAACAAAATATTTCTACATCGCAAAAAGAGCAATGGACGTGTCCAATGCATCCAGAAATCGTAAAAGATGAAGCGGGTTCTTGCCCTATTTGCGGTATGGATTTAGTACCAATGCAACCAGACCTTTCTGCTGAAGAAAAGACCTATAAAAAACTATTGAAAAAATTTTGGATAGCAACAGCCTTTACTTTGCCTATTTTCTTAATAGCAATGAGCGAAATGCTTAATAACAATCCTTTATACAATATAATGCAACAGAAATATTGGAATTGGGTACAATTCGTTTTATCCATTCCAGTGGTATTTTATGCAACTTGGATGTTTTTTGAACGTGCTTATCGAAGTATAAAAACGTGGAACCTCAATATGTTTACACTTATTGGTATAGGTGCAGGTGTAGCGTGGTTATTTAGTGTGGTAGGTATGGTATTTCCTGATGTGTTCCCCAATGAGTTTAAAACCGAATCGGGAGCAGTTCACGTGTATTTTGAGGCGGCAACAGTTATTTTAACCTTGGTATTGTTAGGTCAATTATTGGAAGCTCGTGCGCATAGTAAAACCAATTCCGCTGTAAAAGAATTACTGAAATTAGCACCTAACAAAGCTATAAAAATAGTTGATGGTGAAGAGGTTGAAGTGAGTATTGACAAGATAGAACTTAACGATATTCTTAAAGTAAAACCAGGTGATAAAATCCCTGTTGATGGTATTATTACAGAGGGAGAAACCAGTATTGACGAATCAATGATTACTGGTGAACCTATCCCAGTTAATAAGGTTAAAGAAGATAAAGTCAGTAGCGGTACAATAAATGGCAACCAAGCCTTTTTGATGAAAGCGGAAAAAGTAGGTAGCGACACATTACTTTCCCAAATCATACATATGGTAAACGATGCTAGTAGAAGTCGTGCCCCTATTCAAAATCTTGCAGATAAAGTATCGGGTTACTTCGTACCTGTGGTAGTCATTATTTCTGTTATCACTTTTATTGTTTGGGGTATTTGGGGGCCAGAACCAGCCTATGTATATGCGTTTGTTAATGCCATCGCAGTATTAATTATTGCTTGTCCTTGTGCTTTAGGTTTGGCAACACCAATGTCAGTTATGGTTGGTGTGGGTAAAGGTGCTCAAAATGGTGTATTGATTAAAAATGCAGAAGCATTAGAAAAAATGAATAAGGTAAATACCCTTATTGTAGATAAAACAGGAACTATAACAGAAGGTAAACCCACAGTTGAAACCGTAGGTTCTTTTAGTGATAATTATAACGACAAAAAGGTACTTCAATACATCGTCTCGTTAAATACCAACAGTGAACATCCATTAGCAGAAGCAACAGTAAAATATGGTAAAGAACTTAATGCTGAAATTTTAAAATCTGCCAATTTTAGTGCAGTTACAGGAAAGGGCGTAGAAGCTGAAATTGATAATAAAAAAGTGGCTTTAGGTAATCCAAAAATGATGGAATACGCAAATGCTGAAATCACCTCTAAAATGAAGGAAGAAGCTAAAACCTATCAAAAACAAGGGAAAACAGTCTCATATTTAGCTATCGATAAAAAAGTGGTTGGTTATGTAGTTATAGGTGATAAAATCAAATATACCAGTGCAAAAGCTATAAAAGAACTGCAAAATAATGGTGTTGATGTGATAATGCTTACAGGAGATAATCACGATACAGCCCAAGCGGTAGCATCAGAGTTGAATCTGGCAGATTTTAAAGCGAGTATGTTACCCGAAGATAAATTAAAAGAAGTCGAGAAACTTCAAAACAATGGTAAAGTGGTTGCTATGGCAGGCGATGGTATCAACGATGCACCTGCATTGGCAAAAAGTGATGTAGGTATTGCAATGGGTACAGGAACAGATGTCGCTATTGAAAGTGCTATGATTACATTGGTAAAAGGTGATTTACACGGTATAGTTAAAGCTCGTCATTTAAGTAGTGCAGTAATGAAGAACATTAAACAAAACCTATTTTTTGCACTTATCTATAACACATTGGGCGTTCCTATAGCGGCAGGTGTGTTATTTCCATTTTTTGGAATTTTATTATCACCAATGATTGCAGCTTTAGCAATGAGTTTTAGTTCTGTTTCAGTTATAGGTAATGCATTACGATTAAGAACAATTAAAGTATAACCATAAAATTAAATAATATGGAAAATTCAAAAGAACACTCAAACAAAGGAAACTATAAAACCTTCTTTATAATGTTGGCTTGCTCATTTGTAGCAATGTACATTACAATGTATTTAAATACCTATTCAATAGACCACGTGTATTTTAGTTTAACAAGATTCTATATGACTTGCTTGGGTATTTCAGCAATGGCAGTAATAATGTGGTTTTTTATGCGAAAAATGTATAATGATAGAAAGAAAAATATAGCAATTCTTGCAGGTAGTTTTATTCTGTTTATAGGGGCTTTAGGGTTAGTAAGAGCACAAGCACCAATTATTGGTGATGTCCTTTGGATGAAAGCAATGATTCCTCATCACTCTATCGCTATTTTAACAAGTGAAAGGGCAGATATTCAAGACCCAGAAGTAAAAAAACTGGCAGAAGATATTATTGAAGCACAACGCAAGGAAATAGAAGAAATGAAAGCAATGATAAAACGATTAGAAAATGAAAACAAATAAGATACTAATCTATTTAGGAATATTAGCAGTTGGTTTATTATTAGGTTGGTTGCTATTTGGCGGTTCATCAAAAGAAGAAGCAGACCATAATCACAATGAAGTTGCACAAACTAATCAAATGTGGACTTGCTCTATGCATCCACAAATTATGCAACCAGAACCAGGCGATTGTCCCATTTGTGGAATGGACTTAATTCCTGCCGAGGCTGGTGCAGATGGATTAACAGCAGACCAGTTTAAATTAACAGCTAATGCAATGGCTTTAGCAAACATTCAAACTACAATTGTAGGTAATGGTTCAGCAGAAAATGGAATCATCAAACTATCGGGTAAAATAGCTGAAAATGAAGAAGCAAATGCAGTACAAGTGAGTTATTTTTCTGGTAGAATTGAACGGTTGAATATCAGTTTTACAGGTGAAGAAGTACGTAAAGGTCAATTGTTGGCAACAATCTATTCACCAGAATTATATGCAGCTCAACAAGAATTGATTACAGCGGCTTCTTTAAAAGCATCGCAACCTGCTTTATACAAAGCGGTTCGTAATAAATTAAAGCTTTGGAAATTGTCTGAAACTCAAATCAACCAAATTGAATCCTCTGGAAAAGTCATTGAAAATTTCCCTGTGTATGCTACCGTTTCAGGCACGGTGACTGAAAAATTAGTGGAACAAGGCGATTATATTAAGCAAGGTCAGCCTTTGTTGAAAATTGCTAATCTCAATACGGTTTGGGCAAATTTTGATGTGTATGAAAATCAAATTGAACAATTCAAAAAAGGGCAAGAAGTTTCCGTATCAACAAATGCTTATCCTAATAAACAGTTTAAAGGCACAGTAGATTTTATAAACCCTGTTTTAAACACAAAAACACGTACTGTAACCTTACGAGTAGTTCTTAATAATACCGATGATATATTTAAACCAGGAATGTTTGTGACCGCAGAAATTAAAAGTACTCAAACTGATAGAAATGGAGTGTTGACAATTCCATCATCAGCAGTACTCTGGACAGGCGAACGCTCTGTAGTCTATCTCAAAGCAAATCCAAACGAACCTGTTTTTGAATTGAAAGAAGTGGCTTTAGGTAATAAAATCGGTGATAATTATGAGGTATTAGAGGGATTATTTACAGGAAATGAAATTGTTACCAACGGAACGTTTACGGTGGATGCTGCTGCACAACTACAGGGCAAAAAGTCAATGATGAACAAGCAAGGTGGTAAAACAATGACAGGTCACGAAGGTCATTTAGGTATGGATAATAATACATCAAAAAAAGAAAGTGACCATACTAATATGAATGAACGCTTAAAAGTATCAGAGAAATTTCAAGAGCAATTAAAAGAGGTATACAATGATTACATCAATTTAAAAGATGCATTAGTAAAAGAAGACTCAAAAGGTAGTTCACAAAATGCATCATCTTTACTATCAAATTTGAATAGGGTAGATATGAAATTGCTTAAAGATGAAGCGCACAATCATTGGATGCCATTAGTAGATGAAATAAAATCTTCTGCAACTTCAATTTCTGAAACGTCCGATATAAAATCACAAAGAGACCATTTTAAACATTTATCATCACATTTAATAAAAGCGGTTCAAATATTTGGTGTAAATGAAAAGGTATATGTAGAATTTTGCCCTATGGCAGATAACAATAACGGAGCCTATTGGTTAAGTAAAGAAGAACAAATCTTGAATCCATATTTTGGTGATGCAATGCTTAAATGTGGTGAGGTTAAACAAACAATAGAATAAATAAACACAGATAATAATTAAATTTTTAAACAATGAAATCGAAGATTCACGAAAACAAATTAAAAAAAATGGAAATTATGAGTAAAAAAGTAATTTTAAGTGTAGCTGTAATCGTAGCTATGGGATTAACAAGTTGTAAAAACGAAACTAAAAAAGTTGAAGAAACTACAACAACAGAAGTATCAAAAGAAATCGCAATGACAGATTTATCTTTTGGTGTAAGAG
>JAWWDX010000051.1:0-13525 GCA_033719695.1 Putridiphycobacter sp. | reverse complement strand
GGGGATTTGACCCAATAAGCTCTGATAGATTAGGAGCCGGTCAAATTAACGGGCCAATTTTACAAAACGGTTACACTTTTGGTATCTTCCCTGTTATTGGAGTGTCACTAGGAGATTTATAAAAAAACACAATTATGAAAAAAGTACTAATACTAAGTTTACTTATTTTTGGATTAACTAATATGGCTGTAGCACAAAGGTATGCCTATGTGGATACACAATATATTTTAGACAATATATTGTGTATCCACATAGGCATACCTTTGTGGATACACAATATATTTTAGACAATATACCTGCTTACGCGGAAGCACAGGCAAAGTTAGATGAATATGCTGTGAAATGGCAAGAAGAGATTGAGCAAAAATATAGCCTAATTGCCAAGAAAAGACAAGCATTACAAGCTGAAGAAATATTGTTACCAGAAGAAATTAAAGCCGAAAAAGAAGCCGCTATTGTTAAACTTGAGGCAGATGCGAAAGACCTTCAAAAGAAATACTTTGGTGTAAACGGTATGCTTTTTCAAAAACGTTCTGAATTAATCAAACCAATACAAGACGACATATTCGAAGCCATACAAGAAATTGCTGATGAGAAAAAATACGCTTTTGTGTTTGATAAAGCGAACCAATCTACACTGCTATTTGCTGACCCAAAGTACAATATAAGTGACGACGTACTTCGAAAAATGAATATCTCGGTAAAGGACAATTAATTTAGGCACGCAATTTGCCATTACTAAACTAAAATAAACAGAAACCAGTATAAGTTGTGCCAACTGTACAGAGAAAATAACTACTTTTGGCAACCTTATTAAAAAAAAGAGATCATGAAAAAGATATTTTTAGCCCTAGTCATTACTTTTAGCATTAGCTCTATAATGGCACAAACAAACTTAAAGTTTGGACATGTAGATTACGCAAAAGTTACTGACAGTATCCCAACAAAATTAGCTGCAGACAAAGAAATGAAGCAATTCATTGAAGATGGACAAAGAACGATTAGAGAATTGCAAACCATACTCCAAAGAGACTACGAGGAATATATGGCCAAAAGAGATTCTATGTCTGCCCTCATGAGAGAGATTAAAGAAAAGAATTTCATGGAGCAACAACAGGTGCTCGAAAACAAACAGCAAACATTACAAAATGACTTAGAAATCTACGACAATAGATTATATAAGCCAATTGAAAACAACTTTAAAAAAGCAGTAAAGACCGTTTCACTTAAATATAAGTTGAACTATGTTTTTGAAGTTGGTTCATTATTATATTTAGAAGGTGGGATTGATATTACTGAAGAAGTAAAGCAAGAATTAATCAGACTTGAAGCTCTCCGTACAGCGCCGAAGTAAGGTTCAAATAAATGATTTAGAAAGGTGTTAAAGGGAAACTATTAACACCTTTTTTTATATCTTTACTTTAATGAATAGACCCATAGGTATTTTTGATTCTGGTATTGGCGGTTTAACTGTGGCTCATGCCGTCTCTAAATTGTTACCTAATGAAACCATTGTTTATTTTGGCGACACAGCTCATTTACCATACGGCGACAAATCTCCTTCCCTTATTCATTCATTTGTAAAATCTATTACGGAATTCTTAATTAGCGAAAAGAACTGTAAATGTATAGTTATTGCGTGTAATACTGCTTCAGCAACTTCTTACAATTATTTACGCGACCAGTTTAAGGGACAAATTCCAATCATCAATGTTATAGACCCAATAGTTGAAGCAATCGTGGCCAATAATAACCACAAAAAAATAGGGCTTATTGCTACTAAAACAACTGTAGAATCAGGTGTGTATCAAGAAAAAATGAAACGCCGAAATCCTGATATTACCATGGAAGTATTGGCTACACCACTGCTTGCACCCATGATTGAAGAGGGCTATAGTCAGGATAAAATTAGTAGTACGGTCATTGAAAACTACTTGAGTAATCCGAAATTTAAAGACATTGACGCGCTAATACTAGGTTGTACACACTATGTTTTGATCAAAGATGAAATTGATGCTTTTTTTAAAGGACAGGTTAAATTGTATGATTCTACTGATATCTTGGCCATTAAGATGATTGAAATATTTAAAAAAGAAGGTTTAATTAATACCGCTAGAAAGGAACCCAATTCCTTTTATGTGTCTGATTTTACGCAAAGCTTTCAAGTCTCTGCAACTAGATTTTACGGCGATAACATCAAACTAGAGCATAAAGTACTTTAATTACTAAAAATACAATCTATATAAACCAATGGGTAACCTACCTGTTTGATATGTGGTAGAAATTCCATTTGTAGCGGAATTAAATTCTTGAAAAAAGATGTTATTCTGATTGGTTACATTTTGCATATCAATTGCCCACTCTTGTGTAACCCGTTTACCAATTCTTTTAAATCCAACACGAATATCTGCCCTAAAATAGGCAGGATACTGGGCACTAAATGCATTGTTATGGTCTCGTATTTCAGAACCTGCTAGTATTGATTCATTTAATAGAATAGGCGTATAGCGGCCACCTCCATTTCTCGTAAACTTTACATCAAAAGTTAAAATATGTTGACCTGATTTCACCTGCTTAAATTTATAAGCATATCCAAAAAGCGCATTGAAAGTGTACCCACCATTGAAGGCCGTTGCATATTCAACGCCGTTACTTGGTGTAAAAAATGATTGATAAATTGAACTGGTCAATAAAAAATACAATCCTTTATCCAAAAATTTTTCAAGTGTTAGATCTAGTCCATAATTTCTACCGGTTCCATTATTAACGGATTCATTGGGATAATCTTCAACAAAGGCAGACCCATAGTTTGCCATTGAAAACGTGCTGGAATCCTTTTCCACTACAATATCAAATAAAGACTGGTAGTAGGCTTCTATTTTCGCTTGAATACTCCATCTAAAAAGCCGTTGATACCCCACTACAAAATGATGACTTTTAGCAAAATCTAATGATTGATTTGGTAGTGTAGTTTGATTATTGATGGTTCGTTTTAAAAAATAGAGTTCAATTGGTTGCAATTGACTGTGTAAACCATACGCAGCAGTTAATTTATCCTTTTCAGTTACATTTAAGACAGTCCCTATTCTGGGTTCTAAAATTTGCTGACGATTTAGCGATAATAGCTGATAGTGAATGCCAGTATTAATTTGAAATCTTTTAGTCAATCGCCATTGATGCTGAATATATGGCTGCAACAATAAAGTTGAGCCTTCAAATTCACGCAAAGTGATATACTGTTTGGCAGTGCTAATATAGACTGAATCAATGAGGTCCAATATATAAATATCGGCTTGTAACCCCATCTTAACAACATGTTGGCTATTTATTTTATAATTTAAAAAAGCCGTATTAGTCCATTTACTAATAGAGGAATTTGTTCCATATGTTGTAAAGGGATTTTCAAAATTAGCGTTAACAGTATCATTCAAAATATTATTAATACCTGTTTGCAAGGCGGACGAAACGTTTACATATGCCTTTCCTCCAATTCTATGCTTGTGTGACAGTCCTAAAATACCGACAATTGACTGGTAATATGTATTGCTATTATCAAGTGCATAAACATCTCCCTCATCAGCTTCAGAAGCCAAAATATTAATGTAGCTAAGGCCACCAATACCAAACAAACTTGTAACACCTCTTTTATGTGGAAAATTAAGTTTGAAGGTGAGGTCTTGATACTGAGGAACAGCATTAGTGCCAATGCTTAAGCCAATTCTATTAAAGAACGATAGGTCGTTATAGCGATAGCTCAACAAATAAGAAGCTCTATACTTTTTATTAATGGGACCTTCTGCTAATAATTCCGCACCATTAAATCCGATTTGAAACATAAATTCATGCTTATCAGCATTACCATTCCTTAACTTCAAGTCAAATACACCTGCTGTTGCATTTCCATATTCCGCAGGGAATGCGCCCGTTAAAAAATCGGAATTAGACAATACATTATTATTTAACATGCTAATTGGCCCACCCGTTGTACCAAATCGCGCGAAGTGATTTGGATTGGGAATATCAATTCCTTCCATTCTGTAAAGCACACCTGTTGGTGAATTACCTCTAATAATCACATCATTCCGTGTATCATTGCCACCTCTTGCGCCTGCAAAATTCTGTGCCATTCTCGACACATCATTTAAGCTGCCAGCATAACGTTTAGATTCCTCTATTGAAAATGATCTTGCGCTAACTGAAACCATTTTATTAATGGTTTCTCCTTTTTTTTCTCCAATTACCTCAACAGCTTTTAAAGAATTTATTTTTTCAATCAAATCTACTTCGAGTACTACTTCTTTAGAACTTACTTCAACATTATTAAATTGACGGGGTTCATACCCAACATATGAAATCACTACATTTTGTTTACCTACTGGCACATCTTCAATTCTGAATAATCCATTTACATTAGTAATGGCAGCCAAGTATGTATCGTTTACAACTATTTCAATTTTTGCACCAATTATGGGTTGGAAAGTTTCTTTATCTCTCACGGTGCCTTTCACTACACCAGTAATAGTCTGACCAAAAATTACACTATTGAATAAGACAAATAGTATTACATAAATCGCTTTGAGCATTCCTGCGTTTTTACATTAGTAATTACAATTTAGAATACCAAAATTACAACAAAAAAAATCCAAAATCTTACCAACAAGTTATTTCTAACTGATTTTAACAAGTTGGTGGTTGGTATTCTTAATATTTATTACATTTGTTTTAGAGAATTATGCAAACTCCAGAAAAAAAAATTGCGGTTGTTGGTGGTGGAAGTTGGGCAACAGCCCTTGTAAAAATACTCACAACCAAGCCAGGTATTACCATTAATTGGTGGATGCACAATGAAGCTTCTGTCGCACATATTGTAAAATACCGTCATAATCCAAAATACTTACAGTCCGTTGAATTCGATTTAGACCGAATAAACGTTGGTAGTAACTTAGAAGAATTGATTCAACCAGCTGAAATTGTTATTATTGCCACACCTTCAGCATATTTATTTGGTGTTTTCGAACATTTTCCAAAGCATTTATTAAAGAACAAGTATGTATTTTCTGCTGTAAAAGGAATCATACCTGAAATCAATGAAATTCCTGGCCAGTTTTTTCAAAAATACATGGAGGTAGATGAAGATAATATTGGAATTATTTGTGGACCTTGCCATGCTGAAGAAGTTGCACTAGAACGATTATCATATTTAACCATAGCCTGTCAAGATGAAGAAATGGCTGAGTTTCTGGCAGAAAAAATGTCGAATCGCTTCATTAAAACCACTATTTCTGATGACATTTTTGGGACTGAATATTCAGCCGTATTGAAAAATGTCTATGCCATTGCTAGCGGAATTTGTTCTGGCCTAGGGCATGGCGATAATTTTCAAGCTGTACTGATTTCAAACGCTATTCAAGAAATTGAAAACTTTATTGACGAAGTAAATCCCATTCACCGAGATGTTAAGTCATCTGCCTATCTCGGAGATTTATTGGTAACCGCTTATTCTAAATTTTCTAGAAACAGAACTTTCGGCTATATGGTAGGAAAAGGCTATTCTGTAAAAATTGCCCAATTGGAAATGGACATGATTGCTGAAGGTTATTTTGCCACAAAGTGTTTAATTGAGATAAATAAAGATTACGGAGTTGACATGCCCATCTTAGAAGCTGTAAACAATATAATTTATGAAAAAATTGCTCCGTTTATCGAAATAAAAATATTAGCCGATAAACTATCGTAGCAAGCCGTCATTTTTTTAAAATTCGTTTATCAAAAAATTGCGTGATAAAGAATTACTGTTTACATTTGTCCCAGTTCATTATGTAATTACACTTATAAAGAAAGGTGGAGGGACCGGCCCAATGATACCTTGGCAACCCTTAGCGAAAAGCTAAGAAGGTGCCAATTCCTGGCGTTAAGAAATGCCGATATAAGAGAAACTATTCACATCATTTTTACCGGTCTCACTGCAATTCTACAATAGAATATGCAAACAATTAAAGACATTTTAAAAGATAGAATACTGCTTTTAGATGGTGCTATGGGCACTATGATTCAGCGCTATACTTTAACAGAGGAGGACTTTAGGAAAGGATGGTTTGAAAAACATGAGAAACCTTTAAAGGGCAACAACGACTTACTTTCACTAACGAGACCAGATATTATAACTGCCATTCATGAAGAATACCTAGCCGCTGGTGCCGATATTATTGAAACAAATACATTTAGTGCTACAGCCATAGCGCAGGCAGATTATCATTTAGAGGCCTATGCTTATGATATTAATTTGCATAGCGCCCAAATTGCTAAAGCTGCAACCAAAAAATACACAAAGTTAACACCAGATAAGCCAAGGTTTGTAGCAGGCTCAATTGGTCCGACAAATAGAACACTTTCGATTTCGCCAGATGTGAATGACCCTGGCTATAGAAACATAGAATTCAATGAGCTTGTTGTAGCTTATGTAGAACAAATTAATGGGTTAATTGACGGTGGTGTAGACATACTTCTTGTAGAAACAGTGTTTGACACCTTGAATGCTAAAGCTGCCTTATTTGCTATTAATGAGGTAAAAGAAAAAACAGGTGTTGATTTACCAATTATGATGTCTGGCACCATTACAGATGCTAGTGGTCGTACACTATCCGGACAAACGGCAGAAGCATTCTTGATTTCGGTAGAGCACGCAAACCTTTTAAGCATTGGCTTTAATTGTGCATTGGGTGCCAATGCTATGAAACCCTATCTAAAAACACTCAACCAAAAATCAAACTTGCTAATAAGCGCCCATCCAAATGCCGGGTTACCAAATGAAATGGGTGAATATGATGAATCGCCGGAACAAATGGGAACTCAAATTCAGACTTTTTTAGACGAAAAACTTGTAAATATTGTTGGGGGATGCTGCGGCACAACTCCTGACCACATAAAAAAAATGAACGAATTAATACAAAATCAAAAAAAATAAAGCTATGGCTAAATTATATCAAGAAATAGATAAAACCATTTTAAAAGCAATTCCTAACCCAAGCAAGGAAGCGTATGAAATAAAAATTAAAATTCCTGAATTTACATTTTTAGGTGTCAAAGAACAACCTGACTTTGCGACGGTATTTTTAACCATGTACCCAAGCAAC
Organism: Putridiphycobacter sp.; assembly: GCA_033719695.1. Lineage (GTDB taxonomy): Bacteria > Bacteroidota > Bacteroidia > Flavobacteriales_D > Crocinitomicaceae > Putridiphycobacter. The sequence continues at coordinate 6,392 of JAWWDX010000051.1, read as the reverse complement.
AAAATAATTGAGCTAAAATCACTAAAACAGTACTCGTTCCACTTAAGAGATATCGTGGTGTCATATGAGAGACTCATCAATATCTTTTACGATCATTTAATGGAGGTATATGAACCTGAACGTTTGAGAATTTCAATGATTTGCAATCCTCGAGGGGGTATTTCTGCTAAGCTAGCTATTGACTCGGATTGGTCGGCAAGAGGTGGAAAAGAGCAATTTAAAGACTGGCTAGGAAGAGCAGATAACGACGATTGGAGCGTTCTGATGTAAACAGTTATATTTTCTTTCCAATAAAATTAAAAACCTTAAAACAATAATGAGTTTACACCCATCATATTCAGGTATATACAAATACAAATGGCATCAATTACCACCATTAAAACTGAGTGGCCTTGAACCGCTAATTGTGAACCCAAATACGAACTTCATCAATGTAGGTGAACGCACCAACGTAGCGGGTTCAAAAAAATTTTTGCGGCTAATCAAAGAAGACCTTTTCGACGAAGCATTATCTGTTGCCCGAGAGCAAGTTGAAAATGGGGCACAGATTATTGACATTAATATGGATGATGGCTTAATAGACGGTAAAGCAGCCATGGTTAAATTTTTAAAACTAATCGCTTCAGAGCCAGACATTGCCAGAGTGCCAATAATGATAGACAGTTCAAAATGGGACATTATTGAAGCTGGCCTACAATGTGTACAGGGTAAAGCAGTTGTCAACTCGATCAGTTTAAAAGAAGGTAAAGAAGAATTCATTCAGCATGCCAAAAAAATAAAAGCATACGGTGCAGCAGTAATCGTTATGGCCTTTGATGAAATTGGTCAAGCAGACTCTTATAACCGTAGAGTAGAAATTTGCAAAAAGAGTTATGACATATTAGTAAATGAAGTTAAATTCCCCCCACAAGACATCATTTTCGATCCGAATATCTTTCCTGTAGCTACAGGCATGGAAGAACATAGGAACAATGCGCTAGACTTTTTTAGAGCCACCCGTTGGATCAGAGAGAATTTACCGGGCGCACATGTGAGTGGCGGCGTAAGCAACGTATCTTTTTCATTTAGAGGCAACAAAGTTATTCGTGAAGCTATGCATTCGGCTTTTCTATATCATGCCATTAATGAAGGCATGGACATGGGAATTGTCAATCCAAGTATGTTGGAAGTTTACGACGAAATCCCAAAAGAAACCCTAAGACTCGTTGAAGATGTGTTACTTAACCGAAACGAAGATGCCACTGAAAAGCTTTTAGATTTTGCGGAAAATGTTGTACAATCAGATAAAGTTGAAAAAGGTGTAGCTGAATGGCGATTACAGCCCTTGCAAGAAAGAATTACCCATGCTCTAGTTAAAGGAATAGCCGATTTTACTGACGAAGATATGGAAGAAGCAAGGCAACTGGTCGATCAACCTATCCAAGTAATTGAGGGTTACTTAATGAATGGAATGAATGTCGTTGGAGACTTGTTTGGGGCTGGTAAAATGTTTCTACCCCAGGTTGTAAAGTCTGCAAGAGTGATGAAAAAATCAGTAGCTTACCTCCTACCGTTTATAGAAGCAACCAAAGCAGAAGGGCAAACCAATGGTAAAATTCTTTTAGCAACCGTAAAAGGAGATGTTCATGACATTGGTAAAAACATTGTAGGTGTTGTGTTGGCATGTAACAATTATGAAATTATTGACTTAGGAGTGATGGTACCTACTGAAAAAATTATTAGCGAGGCCAAGCGACTTAAAGTTGATATTATAGGGCTCAGTGGACTTATAACCCCTTCTCTTGATGAAATGGTAACTATTGCAGAAGAGATGCAAAGGGAAAAAATGAGTATTCCACTTTTAATTGGTGGTGCCACAACTTCAAAGGTACACACAGCTGTGAAAATTCAGGAAAAATATAAAAACGGCGATACAATTCATGTATTAGATGCTAGTAGGTCGGTTACCGTGGCAAGTGAATTACTTGGACCTGAAAAACAAAAGTTCGCTAACAATGTCAAAAAAGAATACGATACCATTAGAGATAATTATGCTAAGAAGAAAGGCTTTAAACAATATTTAACCATTGAAGAAGCTAGAGGTAATAAACAAAAAATAAATTGGCATCAAAACGCTATTCACAAGCCAAGTTTTGTTGGTGTGAAGCATTATAAAGACTTCAATATTGAAGAATTAATACCGTATATCGACTGGACTCCATTTTTTTACACATGGGAAATGCGCCAAAAATACCCTGATATTTTAACTGATCCAGAAAAAGGCAAGGAAGCAAAAAAATTGTTCAGTGATGCTCAAAAGATGCTCAAAAATATTCAATCTCAAAAATGGCTAACTGCGAATGCTAGTGTAGGTATTTGGCCTGCAAATACAGTAGAGGATGATGTCATAGAATTATACGAAAATGATGATCGCCAAACTGTTATTTACAAGCAATACACGTTAAGACAACAACTCAAAAAAGCTGATACTGCCAACAACCACTCATTGGCAGACTTTATTGCACCAAAAAGCTCAGGAGTACCTGATTATATTGGTGGATTTGTAGTAACAGCAGGACAAGGGATTGACAGTAAAATAAAAGAATTTGAAGCTGACCATGACGATTACCATGCTATTTTACTGAAAGCATTGGCTGACAGACTTGCGGAAGCTTTTGCAGAAAAACTGCATGAAATGGTTCGACAAGAGCTTTGGGGTTACGAAAAAAATGAACTATCAAAAGATGAGCTCATTAATGAGAAATACATTGGCATCCGACCCGCGCCAGGATATCCTGCGAATCCCGATCACACTGAAAAAATTGGCCTTTTTAGTATATTAAACGCTACTGAACATACCGGTGTTAGTTTAACCGAAAGCCTCGCCATGCTACCTACGGCATCTGTTAGTGGATGGTACTTCTCACACCCAGAATCACATTATTTTGGAGTAGGGAAAATAAAAGAAGATCAAATTGCTGACATTGCACAAAGAAAAGGAATGGACCTAGATGTTTATAAAAAGTGGCTAAGTTCTAATATAGCAGACTAAAAAAACTTAACTTTAGGCTGTATGGTTCAAAAAACAGCTGCATATTTTATCGTTTTAATAAGCGCCATTACCATTTTGGTGGTTGGAAAATCTTTATTGATTCCTTTTATTTTGGGGTTACTAATATGGTTTCTAATTGTTGAATTCAGAGCGCTAATTATAAAAACACCTTTTTTAGGAAAGAAATTGCCAAAGTGGTTATGGACACTTATTGCCTCCATAATTCTATTCACACTATTTGGCTTAGCAGTTAATGTGTTGGTGGATAACATTGCACTGCTGAGTAAAAAAATACCATCATATGAAGCAAATTTAATTGATGTTAGCCAGTCGGTTAACAATAGCATTGGCTTTGATGCCTTCGCAAGAATTCGTCATTATGCAGGCGATTTCGAACTGACTAAAATTTTATCACCCCTCCTTAATTCCCTCACTGACCTGTTTGCTAATGGCTTTATGGTAGTGCTTTACGTCTTATTTTTATTTCTTGAAGAATCCGTTTTCCGTCAAAAATTACAACAATTATTCACTAAAGATCATCACTTCGAGGAAGCAAGTGAAATTCTTGAAAAAATCAATCAATCAACCAGTCGTTATATCACACTAAAAACTATCATAAGCTTAATTACCGGTGTTGCAAGCTACTTTGCATTGCTATTTATTGGCGTTGACACCCCAATATTTTGGGCCTTTTTAATTTTTATCATGAATTATATCCCAACCATAGGATCGCTAATTGGCACTCTGTTTCCTGCTTTCATTGCATTGCTGCAATTTGGAAACTTAGGTCATTTTTTTGCTGTGTTAAGTATTGTTGGCATTATTCAGGTGATAGTAGGTAATTTCATTGAACCTAAAGTAATGGGTAACACCCTTAATTTAAGCCCCTTAGTAGTTATTATTTCTTTAAGTTTCTGGGGAGCTATATGGGGCATTACTGGCATGGTACTGTCTGTACCTATAACTGTTATATTGGTAATTTTATTCGCGCAATTTAAGGCCACTAAACCTATTGCCATTCTATTATCTGAAAAAGGAATTGTATAAAATATACCGTTTGGTATTTTTTTATTACTTTTGTGGCATGCCAAAGAAAGCCGAATTAACAACAGCCTATATACTTGAAAAAGTAGCGCCTGTTTTTAATAAAAAAGGTTATTCAGCCACTTCAATGGCTGATATTACTGCAGCAACAGGACTCACAAAAGGCGCTATTTACGGCAATTTTAAGAATAAAAATGAATTAGCAATTAAAGCTTTTAGCTATAATACTAATTTAGTAACTAATGCTATAGCTATTGAAATAGCCAAAGCTGAAAACGCGATTGATAAACTCTTTGCCATTACAAATTTTTATAGCAATTACTATCAATTTACATTAAATTTTGGAGGTTGTCCGATATTAAATGTAGGTATTGATGCGAACCACCAAGATCCAATATTAATCCAAAAAGTACAGAAAGCCATTAATAATATTCAAGCTTTCATAGAATCAATCATGGTTGAAGGAGTAGCCAAAAATGAAATTAGACCAAATATAAATGCTCAATATTATGCCCGTCAAATATTTGCGCAAATTGAAGGCGCTGTTTTTATGACTATGACTACCAAAAAAGAAGTGTATATGACAGACATGGTTGACGGACTTAACCGATTAATCCTAAATCATCTTAAACCATAGCTATTGAATTTATTTACACTATTGATAAACCACATATAAAAATATACCAAACAGTATAATATGCTCAAATTAATTAAATTTTATTTTGGAACCGTTTCAATAATCTATCCAACCTTAGCCACAAATCACGCCTTTGAACTATTCAAAAAAGTACGAAAAAAAGACATTCGTGACAGGGAAAAACCATTTTATGAATCAGCTGAGCGAATAGACTTACCATTTGTCCCTGAACCCCTACATACTTACACGTTTGGTAATCCAAAAAACGACATTGTCTTGCTCGTTCATGGCTGGGACTCTAACGCAGGTTCTTTATCAAAATTTGTAGAGCCATTATTAGCAAAAGAAAAATATGTTATTAGTTTAAATCTACCAGCTCATGCCCAATACACCACAACGAAAACGACCATTATAGAATGTAAAGAGGCCTTAAAAACAGTTTTTAACACAATAGATACAACCAAAAAAATTTCCATTATTTCACATTCGTTTGGGTCGGCCGTCACAGGTTATGCGCTGTCTGAAATGCAAGAAATCACAGTTGATAAATTGTTTTTTCTAACGAGTCCTAATAAAATGGATGTCATTTTCAAAGAATTCAAAACCATCATCAACCTTGGCAACAAAGCGTACGAAAAATTACTATACAGGGCCTCACAATTGCTAAATGAAGATTTGAAAGCTATGTATATTCACGACAAACTGATTACTGCTAATTTTAACTACCTACATATTTTCCACGATAAAAATGACAAAATTATCTCGATAAAAAATTCCGAATTAATGGAAAGTAAAATTCCTAATAGTGATTTAACCGTTTATGAAAACATTGGTCACTATCGTATGCTTTGGAATGATGATTTGATTAAAGATGTATTAGCTAAAATTTAATTATATTTTTTTTAGCAGATTCACAGTATATATTTGAAAGTCAATATTTATACTACAATTATAAACTACTCAGAATCATATCGGTTGCACCCCTTCGCCTATTCATAAAGGTTACGACCTTATCTGTCATATTAATAGTCGACAAACTAGCGTATAAATTAGCCAAATCTTTAGCTGTCTCCACTTGAAACCCCACTCCATGATCTATAAATAGTTTAGCTTCAGGAAATTTTGAATGATGGGGTCCGAAAATTACCGGAATCCCGAAACTTGCTGGCTCCAAAATATTATGCAATCCCGTTTTAAAGCCTCCCCCCACGTAGGCAATACTGCCGTACTGGTAAAGGTGCATCAACAAACCAATATTATCAATAATCAAAACATCTATTGGCTCATTACCTGTATAATTTGAAAACCGAATTGACGTCCTAATTAACCGCTTTTCGATCTCTTTTATTCTATTTTCGGTAACTTCATGTGGTGCCACAATCACTTTTTGTTTTAATTTAGGACTGTTTATCAAAGGCATCAAAATTTGTTCATCTTCAATCCATGATGAGCCCACCACGAATACTTTTTCGCCATTGCAGAAGCTGCTTACTAAATCAATTTGTTTCGCTTGCTCGCTATTTTGCATAACCCTATCATACCTAGTATCACCAGCTAAAATGCTTTTAACACCAATAGATTTTAGTAAATCAACTGATGCTTGATCTTGCACAAATATGTTATGAAAATTCATCAACACCTTCCTGAACATCCTTCCATACCATTTAAAAAAGACTTGCT
>JAWWDX010000050.1:0-13806 GCA_033719695.1 Putridiphycobacter sp. | reverse complement strand
AGGTCCACCACCATAATGAATCCATTCTACTTCAAATTCAACGTTTTTGAGCGCATCAATGATTTTATCTACACGTTTTAACCGTATCAAACTAGCACATGAAACAATTAGATATGGCTTGTTATCAGGCATTGGATTTATACCGTTATCATATACACCATGGTATGACAGTGTGAGTTTTTCAGGGTAGTAGTTAATGGCTTCTAAATACTTCAAAGCTTCTTTAGACGGTACATGAATTTTGTTAACCATTTTATAATTAAAGAATCTATACGGCATATAATTACCATCACGTCTTTCATCAAAAATCTCATAACCATTAACTCTAAAATGAAATGCGCTAATAATTCTTTTCTTCTTTAAGATAGCGAGCATTAATGCTCCCTTATTCATCCAAAAAGAGTGGAAATAATGAGTGTAATTAGAATTAATTTGTTCTTTAAAAATATGACCTAATTCCCCTGCTAAAACAATCGTTCCCAGCAACATCTTGAAATGACTTATGATATATTTTCTTCGCTTGGACTGTATTAATTCTGTAAGAAAAACAGCTAGTATAGTTGTTAAATGTTTTAAAACTAATCGGTTTGTCAACTGCAATTCACGATTCGCTAGAACCAAACTGACATTCACATTCTTTGGTAATTCTCGCTTATTGTCCGAGACCTTACCAAGCGGATAGACTGTTATTATGTCGAACTTGTCTGACAATTCAGATACTTCATTTTCGAAAAATTGCTCTCCATTCCCATATGGGAAATACTCTGAAATAATATGAAGTTGTTTTTTCATTGGTGCTTGCAAATTTAACAACAATTCAATACACACCTCATCCTATAAAGTCATTCACGCTAAATATCAACAAACTCACTCGAATATCATACCAAACTACTACTAATAAGTGACTTTAAACTAAGCCAAATATGTATCCTGTATTCAATCATTTAAAAAAACTTATTATTAATTCATCACCCAAATATACACATTCAATGAAGTGGCAATAAAAAGCCAAATAATGTATGGGAAAATTAATAGTGAATATGCTTTAATTCTAGACCAATATCTAAAGAAAAACACCAACATCAATGCTGTTAAACTTGAAATAGCGATCATTCCTAGAACGACTTGGTGAAAATAAAAAAATATGATATTCCAACTAATATTTAAAAAAATTTGAAGGGCAAATAAAAGATAAAAAGCACCTTTGTTGTTTATACGCTGCGATAGCCAAGCAAGGTATATAGAGAAACAAATCATAATAGAAGTCCATGCCGCACCAAAAACCCACCCCGGCGGTGTCCATGGTGCTTTTAACAGACCAATATACCAGTCAGATTCTACTCCAGGGCCCGTAAAGAATCCACCAATGCCCAGTGCAGCAAAATTTATAACAAGAAATAATACTAGAGCTTTATACATAACACTTCAACTTAAAAGAATATTTAGCTAATATTACCAATAAATACAGAAAGACACAAAAAAAGCCAGGCTTAATGACCTGGCTTTTTAACCGATTACTCGAATATCTTAATTGACAATTTTATTGTATTCTGACATAAAATTCTCATCTTTTTCATACAATTGCTTTATTTTTCCTAGCACATTCCGTGCTTCGGAAACCTCCTCAATTTGAACTAATAATTTTGCATATTGTAAGACGCCAAATTTAAATACCTCTCGATCAATTTTCTTTTTGTCAGCCTCTTCAACAGAATCGTCTTTGCTCATTACTAAACTACCTGTATCCATATTGTCAAATAAGGCTTGTGCGGTTTTTTGTTCAATCTTGAAACCACTTTTATCTCCTCTGTGATACTTGGCTACAGCTTTTAAAAAAGCAGTTCCAACATCATCTTTTTCTAATTTTTCCATCAATGGAAGTGTTCCTAATAATCTGCCATATTCTTCAGCTGCTACTAGGTTTATTATCTCTTCATAAACTGCGTTCTTTAAGGCTGTAAAATGCCCTAAATTTGCGTAATACATAGTTCTAGCTTCATCATCTTTTTGAATCGCTTTACTGGCATACTTGATAGCATCTTTGTAAGCTCTAGGGAATTCTTCAGCTAATGCTTGATCTCCACCTTTGGAGATTTCAAAATTTGCCTTAGACAAGTACAAGTATGGTAAGGCATCCTTTCTACAATCGTCATCTTGTGTATACTTTTCTGCTTTTGACAGTAATTTTTCGTAATCGCCATCAGCAAAATATATATTTAAATCTTGATAGTCTGGGCGTTGTGCCTCTGAATTAAATGTAGTGGCTAGCACTAAAACTAAAAATGCTATTTTTTTCATAATTGTGTTTTGCATAGTCTCATCCAAATATAATGCCTTAAAGTTAAAAATGACATTTCTTAACGAATTTTTAACAGGATTTACTCGTAAACTTTCATTAATATCTCCAGAATTTCAATTGCTGCTTTTGATATTTTTGTACCTGGTCCAAAAACTCCCATCACACCTTGTTCGTATAAGAAATCATAATCTTGCACAGGAATGACACCGCCAGCAATCACCATGATATCCTCACGACCCATTGCTTTCAGTTCATTTATTACCTGAGGCACTAACGTTTTATGGCCTGCCGCCAAAGATGACACGCCTAAAATATGAACATCATTTTCTATAGCTTGCTTTGCAGCTTCTGCTGGTGTTTGGAACAAAGGCCCTATGTCGACATCAAAACCGATATCCGCAAAAGAAGTCGCTATCACTTTTGCGCCTCTATCGTGACCATCCTGCCCCATTTTAGCAACCATAATTCTTGGTCGACGCCCATCTAATTCTGCGAATTGATTTGCCAAGGTTTTAGCTTTTTCAAAATCTTTATCTGTCATAGCTTCTGCTGAATATACGCCTGAAATAGAACGAATAGTTGCTTGATACCTGCCAAAGTGCTTCTCCATAGCATCTGAAATCTCACCTAATGTCGCTCGATTTCTTGCGCACTCAATTGCAAGTGCCAATAGATTCTCATTCCCTTTAGCCCCCTCTTCAAGTTTTTTGAGTGATTTAGCTACAGCAGATTCATTTCTACTCGTACGTACTTTCTCTAAGCGTTCTATTTGACCTAAGCGAACTTTAGTGTTATCAATTTCGAGAATTTCTATTGGATCTTCTTTTTCCAATTGATAGCGGTTGACACCCACAATAATATCTTTTTCAGCATCTATTCTTGCTTGTTTTCTTGCCGCCGCTTCCTCAATCCTCATTTTTGGTACACCTGATTCTATCGCCTTTGCCATCCCCCCTAATTCCTCAACCTCTAAAATTCTTTCCCATGCTTTTTCTGTAATTTCTTGTGTCAATTTTTCTACATAAAATGAACCTGCCCAAGGATCAATAAATTTTGTAACACCAATTTCTTCCTGGATAAAAATCTGTGTATTTCTGGCAATCCTTGCAGAAAAATCGGTCGGTAATGCTATTGCCTCATCAAGCGCATTGGTATGTAAACTCTGCGTGCCTCCTAGTACAGCTGCTAAAGCCTCGATACAAGTTCGTGCTATGTTATTGAAAGGATCTTGCTCAGTTAAACTCCATCCAGATGTTTGGCAGTGCGTTCTTAGCGCCAATGATTTAGGATTTTCTGGATTGAATTGTTTAACCAATTTGGCCCATAACATTCTGCCTGCACGCATTTTGGCAATTTCCATAAAATGATTCATACCTATGGCCCAGAAAAAAGATAGTCTTGGTGCAAATTCATCTACATGCATGCCAGCTTTAATTCCGGCACGAATGTATTCTAGTCCATCAGCTAAAGTATATGCTAGTTCAAGGTCAGCGGTAGCACCTGCTTCTTGCATATGATAACCTGAAATTGAAATAGAATTGAATTTTGGCATGTTTTGCGCCGTATATTCAAAAATATCTGAAATAATGCGCATTGAGTGTTTAGGTGGATAGATATAGGTATTTCGCACCATGAACTCTTTAAGTATATCATTTTGAATAGTGCCAGATAATAATTTTTGATTGACCCCCTGCTCCTCTGCAGCCACAATATAAAAAGCTAAAATAGGAATCACAGCACCATTCATAGTCATTGACACAGACATTTTGTCGAGTGGAATTTGGTCAAAAAGAACCTTCATATCCTCTACAGTATCGATAGCTACACCAGCCTTACCAACATCTCCTTCAACTCTTGGATGATCAGAATCATATCCCCTATGGGTTGCCAAATCGAAAGCTACAGACAACCCTTTCTGCCCTGCTGCTAAATTTCGACGGTAAAAAGCATTAGACTCCTCTGCTGTTGAAAAACCGGCATATTGCCGTATCGTCCACGGACGTATAGCATACATTGTGGAATATGGTCCACGTGTATTTGGAGCAATTCCTGAAACAAAGCCAAGATGCTCACAACTCTGTATATCTTCCGTACCATAAAACCTTTTTAGTTCAATATTTTCTGCTGTTTGAAAAACAACGTTAGCAGGCTTTAATTTCACCTCAGATAAACGTTTTTTGCTGATTGGTTTAATTACTTTTCTGCTCATATTGCTGCATTATCAAAATTTGATTCCAAATTAAATGGTGAAAAACCTTTAAAATCTATACTTTTAGACGTATTCTTCAAAACGCTATTATGCCATAACTCCGTGCCATTTTGGTATTTATTGACACCTAGCAATGTTTTTATGTTTTCATTTAAAGCAGTAATTTGACTCGCTTTGGACTGCTCAATTAGTTGGTGGATATGACCGTTCTCAATAGCTTTATAATACCCTCCTACTGCTTCTATAGCCATAAAATAAGACCATGCTTTATCTATCAACTGATCGGTTAACGATTCTACAACATAAGAACCAGCCGCTGTATCAATAACTTGATTTAAATAAGCCTCTTCTTTTAATATTAATTGAATGTTCTTTGCTAGTCTGGACGACAAAGCTTCATCATTATTAGAAGCTTCACTATATGGTCTAATAATAAGTTGACTAATGCCGCCAAGTATTGCTGAGGTTGCCGCTGTTGTTTGGCGTAATACATTATTGAAACGATCATTTACTGTCAAATGCCGAATCACTGTTTCTGCTGAAATCCAAGGCATGGTATCTGTTGGCAATTCCCACTGTAACTGCAATTGTAAAACTAATTCTTTTATCGCTCTGAACTTGGCAACGTTTACAAAATAGTTATCGGTTATACCCAGGTGAATGGCTATTTTCTCGTGTAAACGTTTGGTTGCTACATTTTGTTTCGACAAGGTTTCTAAGTAGGCATTTAGTTGACTAAGGGCAATACCTAGTTCTTGAGCAGATGAAGCACCAAACTCACAAAAGCTATGTCCTTCTATAACAATGTTTTTAGAGCAGTAGACTGCACTATTTTGAATAAAACTTGAGATTTGTCCTTTGTCAAGTTTAAATGTACCTGCCCTCAAACCTTCGGTTAAAAATGGCACCTCAATCAGTGACACTTTTTGTTTCTCGCTACTTAAATAAGTTATCAATTGCTCATAGCTACTGTAAGTTGGGCAAACAAAATGCGTAAAAATATGTGCAATAGACACACCTGACAGTAGTGTGCTAAAATTTGTGTGTTCGCTTACCGTTATTTTCAATCCAGTTACACCCTCATTGAGCGCCTTGAGGATAGACTGATTGCTGTCCTTTGATTCTAAATCGTAAAAAGATTGAGAGATGGCCCAGTCGTTATTACTCGCATTTAACTGACTTCCTTTTGAATACTGTTGGTTCGTAAATTCGTCGGGATGGTAATAAGCTTTAGCTTGTAAATCAAATTCAGGCTTAAAATGAAGCGCTTCAATTGGTGTGCCCTTTAAATCTTTTTCAAGTTTAGTCTCCCACTCTGTGAGACTTATAGACTTAAAGTCTGTAAATAAATTGGCGGTATTTGAACCCATTTAGTAAGTTTTATACTAATTTATAAATAATCTCTAATAAGTTTTACTAAGAGAGATAAAATTCCTAAAGCTGCAATAAATCCAGTGATAAATTGGCGCCAAAAGGAGTAACCATTTTTCTTACCTGACAGTCCACTAATCAGCGCTATAAAAAAGGATGCTATAATGGTCCAAATAAAAGGATTCATTTGTACTTTAATTAAAATAAAAAAGTACCCTAGTTAACTAGGATACTTTATTTTATAAGATCTAACTTTATTACTGAGCAAAATAAAATTGCACAGAATTTGATTTAGTTACAGGATTAACAATTAACACAGGTACTTTGGCAGAGTTGGTAATCATTACCTGCTCGTGCTTTCCTGTAAGCGACCCAAACATTTGATTTTTCTGAAGGTTCATGATGGCTATTAAATCCGCATTTATTTTTTCAGCAAATTTAATTACCTCAGCATCAAAATCTCTGGTTGTGGCTATTTGCGTTGTTACCTCAATATTTCTTTCTGCAAAAAATTTATTTGCAAAAATAATATTAGCCTTAACTGTAGTTAATAAAAACTCATCCGTTTCATCTGGTATGATAACGTGGACTCTTGACTTGAAGTATTTTGCCATATTGGCAACAATTGTCAATTTTTGCTTTGTTTCCTTGTGTAAATCTAATGGCACCACAATATCGTCGTAACCGTTTTCAGAAATATCACCATTTTGAACAATGATGAATGGCACCGTAGAGGAGGTCACCACTTTCAGCGCATGAGAACCTGTAATATGCTGCCATCCGTGAGCACCATGTGTTCCCATGATAATTAACTCAGCACCGATTTCTGCAGCAAAATCACCTATATCGTCGAAAATATTTCCGATTCTTGTGTGTTGAATAATTTCAACATTATTTTTGTTTTCAGTATTCTTGATTAATGCTTCCAGCTTCTTTTCAGCTTTACCTATCTCCGTACGCTTTTCAACAACATGTAAAACATGTACTGCCGCATTAATTGCAGTAGCTGTTACAATGGCATGTTTAAGTGCGCCATCAGCAACTTCTGTAAAATCATGCGGTACAATTAAGGACTTCTTGGCCATATCGGTTTCTTTGTTGGTTTTAATTTCGATTACAAATTTAGAAAATAATAATTTCTAGAGCCTTAAATTATAAAATAATTAGGTAAGTCTAGCTTTTCTCCGGGCAATTTTTTTTAAATACGCATTGGTAAAAATTGCCATTAGAATCAGTGATCCGCCAATATAGAATCCCACGCTCATTTTTTCTTTAAAAGGATTAAGAGCCAAAGCAACTAGAATAGTATAAATTGGCTCCATATTAATGCTCACACTTACCGTAAAAGGTGTCACGTGTTTCATCACCCAAACACTTACCATAAATGCAAATGTTGTGCACACCAAAGCCAAGAATACTAAATAAAAAGCATTGCTAATGCTAATATCAAACAAAGACCAATGCCACTCATCAAAAAGCCACAAACCGATCCCTGTAAAAATACTAGCACCTAACATCTCAAATTTTGTAATTTTAAATGACGGGATGGTCTTGATAAACCGCCCGTTAAGCACTGTAAATAGTGAAGCAAAAAAAGCTGAAATGATACCAAAGGTAATACCCAAGGCATACTTAAATTCGAATCCAAAAATTAATGCTATACCTGCTATAATTACCAGACTGATCACAATTTCAGAAAAACTTACACGTCTACCAAAAACGATAGGTTCGAGAATAGAAGTAAAAAGTGTTGATAAGGTCATGCAGACCACACCTATCGACACCGTGCTTACCTTTATAGCGAAGAAGAAGGCAAACCAATGCAAGCCAATAATAGCTCCAACTCCCAATAACATTGTTATTTGTGAAGCAGTTAAAGTCACCCTACGTTTTATAAATAGTCCGATTAAGAACAAAGAAGCAGATGCAATTAAAGTTCTAAAAAAAACGATTTTAAGTGATATGCTAGCTTGATCAATTTCAAAAGACTGTGGTGAATATACATCTAACTTAATATAATCGCCTAGGATACCTGTTAAGCCCCAGATGAGTACAATAAAATGAAGGATTAATTGGTATTTTAAATTACTTTTCAACGGGAGATGTATAAATAAAAATGCCTGCAAATATACAAGGCAGGCATTTAAGTATCATTGATCTGCTCAACTATTATTTTACAGCTTGTTTCTTGGCTCTGATAGCTTCAATTTTTGCCGCTGTCTCTTTGATTTCTTCCTCTTTTTTGGCCTTATCTTGTTTGGCTGATTTTATGGCGTCTTCAGCATCTGCAATGGCTTTCTTAGCGGCAGTTATCGCGTCGTTTTGCTTCTCAATCTCCGATTTGATATCTTCTAGTTCTCCTTCTTGGTCTTTTTGAACTTTCTCTTGTTCTTTAGCCTCTTCTTCTATGACATCTTTTGCAGTCTTCACCGCAAAATCATATAGTTTTTTTTCAAAAACCTTGTACTCAGCTGGGTGAATTTTAGAATTTAAGTAGGCACCTCCCAAATCAATCTGTACAGACATAGTAACTCCGCCTTTTGTCATATCCTCAACTTTTGCATAAGCGTCAAATGTGTTGTCTCCTACCTCTTTTAACTTACAGTCGTCTGCAAAAAAATGATCTTTAGTTGACACCTTTCCTTTCCATGATTTTAGTTCGTCCTTTAACGCCTTCTCAAAAATCTTCTTATCGCCATAAGGAATGGTTAAATAGAGGCCATTTTCTGTTAATAATACTTTTACTTTTTGCTCTACAACCGATATTTGGGCATTTAGTACCACGGTAAAAGAAAGCAAGAATAAGGTAGCTAATAATTTCATAAGTGTGTTTTTACTAAAAGTAAGAAAAATAATTAAATTTCTTTGTTTTTATTGTTTATAACCATGCTATTTATTGAATCGAGCGTTTCTTCATACAACAAATAAATACTATCTGGCATTGCGCTGTAATACTCCAAACTAGCCTCTAGGTCAGCAGAGGTTACATTATAATTTCTTAAAATTGTTCTGCTTGCGCTATCAAGGGTTGTTTTATAAATATTGGGACGTTTGTGTACTTGTTCATAGTAAGCCTCCATAATTTCTAGGTCAATCATCAATGGTATTAATGTACTCTTGGGAATTAAATTCAAAGGTTTCACAGTTGTCTCATCACTCTCACAACTTAAGCACATTAATAAACTCAAAATACCAAAGAACCTTTTCATCTTTTAAAAGTCATTCTCTTTGCGACTGCTCTCTCCTGAACTTCCCCCTGCGTGTAGACTATTTCACCATTGACGAAAGTTGTGTCTATACTATGTGAAAATGTCTCCCCTTCAAAAGGCGACCATCCACATTTATATAGGAGGTTTGATTTAGTCACTGTTAGAGGCTTATTAGGATCAACCACTACTAAATCGGCATAATACCCTTCACGCACAAATCCCCTCTCTTCAATTTGAAAGCATATTGCTGGTGCATGACTCATTTTTTCCACAGCCTTTTCCAAGGAGATTTTCCCTTCTTTCACTTTTTCTAAAATTGCTAAAACAGCATGCTGCACAAGCGGTCCACCTGAAGGAGCTTTAAAATAATTTTGTTGCTTTTCTTCCACTGTGTGAGGTGCATGGTCGGTTGCTAAAATATCAATTCTATCATCATTGACTGCCTCCCAAATCGCTTCTCTATCAGAGGCTTTTTTAACGGCTGGATTCCACTTGATAAAGGTTCCTTTACGATCATAATCTTCTTCAGAAAACCATAGATGGTGCACACAAGCTTCAGCAGTAATGCGTTTTTCACTCAAAGGAATTGAATTATCAAATAAATCTAATTCTTTTGCAGTGGATATATGCAGAATATGTAAACGGGTGTTGTATTTTTTGGCCAATCGGGCTGCCATACTTGAGGAAAGGTAACACGCTTCCTCACTTCTTATTTCTGGATGATATTTAATTGGCATATCTTGTCCGTATTTGGCCTCATAATCTGCCAAGTTCTTTCGAACGGTCGCTTCATCTTCGCAATGCGTTGCAATTAACATATCACATTTAGAAAATATATTCGTCAGTGTTTCTTCATTATCTACCAACATATTTCCGGTTGAAGAACCCATAAATACTTTAACTCCACAAACATTTTTGTGATCAGTTTTTAAAACTTCTTCAATATTATCGTTAGATGCCCCCATAAAAAAGGAGTAATTTGCAATGGATTTCGCGGCAGCAATTTGATATTTATCTTCTAATAAATTTTGTGTTAAAGCATTCGGCACCGTGTTGGGCATTTCCATGAAACTAGTAATACCACCCGCTACAGCAGCTCGCGACTCTGTAAATATGTCTCCTTTGTGCGTAAGGCCCGGCTCTCTAAAATGCACCTGGTCGTCAATCATTCCAGGGATTAACCACTTCCCACTAAGGTCAATAACTGTAGCTGCTACATTCGATATGTCTTTTGCTACTTTTTCAATCCGACCGCCTTTCAGCAATACGTCTGTTTCTATTGTCTTTCCTTCGTTAATTAAAGTTGCATTTTTTAATAAATATGTTGTCATTGCCATGTTAAATTTTACATAACAAAGGTATAAAAATATAGGGTATTTCTTAGATTAATTTTAACTTTGTGGATCAATCAAATTGTAAAAAAAATGTACCAACACACCGTCAAAAATCGATTTTTAAAATATGTCACTATAGATACTACAGCAGACCCAAACTCAACTACTTTCCCGAGCACCATGAAGCAAAAGGACTTGGCAAAGATTTTGGTTGATGAATTGCATGACATGGGCATTGCTAATGCTGAAATGGATGAATGGGGTTATGTATATGCGACAATTGACAGTAATTCTTCAAAACAAGATATTCCAAAAATTTGTTTCTGCGCGCACATGGATACTGCGCCAGATTGCAGCGGCACCAATGTGAAGCCAATAGTCCACCCAAAATGGGATGGCACTGATATTGTTTTACCAGACGATAATAGTCAAATAATCTCAAAAAACAAACACGCGTATTTAAAGGAAAAAATTGGTGATGATTTAATTACCGCGAGCGGATTAACGCTTTTAGGTGCAGACGACAAAGCTGGTGTTGCTTGTATTATGGATTTCGCTCACTTTGTAATGACCAATCCAACTTATAAACATGGCGATATTAAACTATTATTTACCCCAGATGAGGAAGTAGGCAGAGGCGTTGACCATGTAGATATGGAACGGTTAAATGCTGATTATGGGTATACTTTGGATGGTGGAGCACTAGGTTCAATAGAAGATGAAAGCTTCTCTGCTGATGCCGTAACAATTGAAATAAACGGTGTTAGTGCGCATCCAGGTTATGCTAAAAATAAATTGGTGAATGCCCTCAAAGTTGGTAGCGATTTCATTAGTCAATTACCTAAGGATTCATGGAGCCCAGAGACAACGGAAAATCGTGAAGGCTTTGTACATCCAGTTTCATTCAATGGTATTATGGAAAAAGTGACCATAAAGTTCATTATTCGTGACCATGTAACAGCGAAATTAGCAGAATATGAATCGAGATTAGAAAAATTACTAAATGACACAGTTGCAAAATATAAAGGGGTTACAGCAAGCTTTACTGTTAAGGAGCAGTATCGCAACATGAAGGAAATTATTCAAAAAGTCCCCTTTGTAACCGATTATGCCATTGAAGCTATGGAACGTGTTGGTGTCACACCAAAACCAGTCATAATCCGAGGCGGTACGGATGGTTCACGCCTATCCTTTATGGGTCTGCCTTGTCCGAATTTATTTACTGGTGAAATGGCTATTCATTCTAAGCACGAATATGTGTCGGTTCAAGATATGGAAAAAGCTGTAAAAACTATGGTGGAAATCATTTCAATTTGGGAGGAAAAGGCCTAACAGTTTACTAAATTTTGACGAAACATTATTTGATTCATATCCAGTTTTTAGGGTTTAGATACTCAGGATGGATGTTACAACCAAAGGTAAAAACTGTGCAAGGAATGGTTAATAAAACGTTCGAATTCATGTATCCGAATGTTGACTATAAAACCTTTGGAACGGGAAGGACAGATGCAAAAGTTTCTGCGAACCGATTTGGATTTCAATTAAGTATAGCAGCAGAATTACCAGATAATTTTATTGATATCTTCAACGCTAATTTACCCAGTGATATTCGTGCGCTTGACTTTTCAGAAATTCCGCCCAACCAAAATCCATTAGAAGGTATATCAGAAAAATATTATATCTATTTATTTTCATTTGGAGGAAAAGCACACCCTTTTTCGGCTAACTTGGTTTATAATGAATTTGGTACTTTAGACATAGATATCATGAAACTAGGCGCCAAACTTTTTGAAGGCACCCACAACTTTAAAAAATATTGTACAAAGCCAAGTGAGCAAACCAAATTTTTGAGAACAATAAGTTATTGTGAAATTAATAGAGATAGTCCTTATCAAGCTAATTTTTTTCCTGACAACTTGTGGTGTCTTCACATAAAATCCCAAGGATTTATGCGCTATCAAATTCGCTTAATCATGGGGCAACTGCTGGCTTTGGGACGTGGAGATATGACCCTAGAGGATATCACATACTCACTAAACCCAAAAGACAACAAGCCATTGAGACACAATGCAGTGGGGTCAGGATTAATTTTAAAAGATATAGTATAGTTTAGGTACTTTGTTTGGCATCTAAAAAGATTATTTGCTATTCCATAATTAGGGTTAAAGGTCGCGAGGGTAAAACAAAAATTCTACCTACGTTTAATAGCGTCTATGCTACTTAAAAAAGGAGTATTACTATCAATTTACAACAAGTTTTTTGGTAGCGAAATTTTGGCCGTTATACAATCTGACCAAATATATACTTCTTTCAAACTGCGAAACATCTACTAGAATTAACTCTTTGAAGTTAGATGAAAAAACCAGCCTACCTCGCAAATCAAATAGGTCGATTCGGTACTCGTTAATTGAATCTGTCATAACTTTAAACGTTCCATTTGTTGGGTTTGGAAAAATGGTAAACTGAAAGCCTTGGTCAACATCAACCAAGGCAGTTGTTGAAGTATAACATACCTCTAATTTAGGATGCAATTGTGAGTTGGGATGATCACTAGAAGCAAATATCATGCGTCTGTAAGCCGTTTCACTTGAAATCTTAAATAGAAAACCAAAACTATTGTTTGGGTTATCAACTATATCCTGAACTAAGGGCATTACATTAATACCTGTATAGTTTTGATTTGCAGTGTAACTTTGCGGAATCGTTACCTGACTAACCTGTGATGTTGAAGGCTGATTGCCCCATGTCACTGTGTTTTCTGACCAAGAAGAGGTAACCCTTTGTAGAACAGATTCATTTGAACCAGACAAGCTTGAATGCTGTCCATTTAAACTGGTTGGATTATGAAACAAAGACAGGTTTGCTGAATATAAATATGCATTAGAAGGAATGGCACTCCAATCAAAATCTATTAATGCCCTTAGTTTTGAATCATCTCCATTATTTGTCCATGCAGCAGCAGCAAAGTCTTCACTGGCCCCGTAATTTGTATTAAAATACCCGCATGAAAAACAGTTGGCAATTAAAGCATCTTTTCCCTCTTCTGCATTTGGTTGCATTGTTAAGCAAGTATCAATCCTAATTACATCTCGGTTATAAACAATTGTTAGTTTTGGATGCAACTCTGAATTTGGATGGTCACTAGACGCAAAAATCATTCTTCGATAAGCCGTTTCAGAAACCATTTTCAATAAAAATCCAAAATTTGTTGTCGGTGAATTAACCATATCCTGCACCAGAGTTTGAACATTAATATTGATATAGTTTTGACTTGCGCTAGTACTTTGAGGCAAGACAACTTGATTGATTGTGGTGGTGTTTGGTTGATTCTGCCAAGTAACCACGTTTTCATCCCATGGAGTAGTTACCCTTTGTATCACACTT
>JAWWDX010000049.1:0-13894 GCA_033719695.1 Putridiphycobacter sp. | reverse complement strand
TGCTTTCTTCTAAATATACCCGACACCAAGTAAACAGGAACAGACTGATGCTGTAGTTCTGATATTAAGTGCACCCAAAACTCGTACTTTACAAAAAAAACACGTGTAGGTTTTAAGACCTGTACTAAGGTCTTTGCATTGGATGCTGTATCTAACGGTAAATAGAACACAACATCTGCTTGTTCGTAGTCTTTTCTAATGCGATAGCCTGAGGGTGAAAAAAACGACACAATTAACTGACAGTCCTCTTTTTGCTTTAAGGCTTCCATGATCGGTCTTCCTTGTTCAAACTCACCTAAACTAGCACAATGAAACCAATATAGCGGCTTGTCATCTCGTTTAAATTCAGACAATTTTAATCGCCATCCCTTTCTGCCATTTACCCATTCCTTTGCCTTCGGATTAAAAAGTGAAGCTATGTGAATTAAGCTACCATAGAATAATATTCCTATTGTATACAGCAACTTCATTTACTCGAAATAGTATTCTTGTAATTGCCGTTTATATATTGGAATCATCCAGCCTACCTTAAAACCATAAAACAAGTCTAATCTCAGCTCATTTTCAGGACCTTCACTATCGAAGTTATAGGTTCTTACATTGCGGTTGAAGCCTTGCATAAATTCAAATCCTGCATAAAAATTCAAATATTGTTTGCTACCTTGCTGTAAATAACCAACAAACTGTTTTGAAACCAGTCCCATACTCAATTTATCATACCCTTTTATGTATGGATCTTTAAATTGTGGTATTTCGTCGTAAGTATGCTCTATACGTATTTTGTGATGCTGAAAACCTAAGCCTCCATTTAGCCACAAACCAGCATTAGGACCTCTGCCAACTTTAGTAAAAACATATCCTAACTGCGCGGTATAAGTACCACCTCGCAATAGTAGCAGTACTTCACCTGGCTGACCAGACATATTAGTAATATGATCTGCCTCATTTAATAAATTATCAAAAATTTCCAGCTGTTTAAAGGTATTACCAAAAAGAAATTGCGACTCTATACCAAAAGACAAATTAGACTTTAATTTAAAATTTACTTCTGCACCTATGGCGTTTGAAAACCCCCATCTATCAGCAAAATCGCCTCCTGGAAAAGATGCTTTGTAAGTAAGACCATAAATTGGGGTAAATACAGATTCTGATTTCAAATCCCGTTGAGCAATAGAATTTAACGACCACAAGAAGCCCATATAGAGTAGCACTATCCTCATTGTTTTTAGTCGATATTCATTGTTTTTATCTAACGTCATACTTACTTATCTTTTAGCCTAAATGCACTGTATTAAAGCAATAAAATTACAGTATTATTAGTTATATTCGCAAACTTAATAGTATTTAACACTAATTATTGATTCAAGTGAAAAAAATTCAAATGGTCGACTTGGTTTCTCAGTATGAAAAAATCAAGCCAGAAGTCCTCTCATCAATCGAAGAAATACTTGACACTGCAACCTTTATTAATGGTCCTGCCGTAAAGTCCTTTCAATCTGATTTAGAAAAATATTTAAATGTAAAACATGTCATTCCATGTGCCAACGGTACAGATGCTTTACAAATTGCCTTGATGGCCTTAAATTTAGAACCTGGTTCAGAAGTTATTACTTCTGATTTTACTTTTGCTGCCACAGTTGAAGTAGTTAAACTATTAGGATTTAAGCCTGTACTAGTAGATGTTGATATTGATAATTTTAACATTTCACTGGAAGCGATCGAAAAAGCGATTACGCCTAAAACTAAGGTAATTATTCCTGTGCATTTATTTGGGCAATGTGCTGATATGGAACCATTGTTGGCACTAGCAAAAAAACACCAAATTCATATAGTTGAAGATACTGCTCAGGGAATTGGAGCAGAATACACGTTTTCGAATGGTACAAAACATTTTGCAGGTACCATGGGAATTATCGGTACCACCTCTTTTTTTCCATCTAAAAATTTAGGCGGTTTTGGAGATGGCGGCGCTATTTTTACAAATGATGACGAGATGGCAATGATTATGCGATCCATTGTTAATCATGGTATGGGTGTTAGGTATTATTATGACAGAGTTGGGGTGAATTCGCGCCTTGATTCTATTCAGGCAGCGATATTAGGTATTAAACTAAAACATTTAGACACCTATATTGAAGCACGTCAAAAAGCTGCGGCTTATTACACTAATTTCTTCAATGAAATTGATGGAGTGACACCTCCTAAAATAGAATCGTACACCACCCATGTTTTTCACCAATACACTTTAAAAATTGATAACCTTAATCAGTTTGAAGCACAAAAGTTCTTAAATGAAATGGGGGTGCCAGCCATGATATACTATCCTGTACCATTGCATAGTCAGAAAGCTTATGATGCAGAAAACTATAATGATTCAGACTTTAAAAACACCAATAAGTTGTGCCAAACGGTACTATCGTTGCCAATGCACACAGAATTAGAAGATAATCAATTACAATATATCTGCGAAGCAGTAAAAAAGTATATCACTAAATGAAAAAAATTGCAGTAGTAGGGACAGGATACGTAGGTTTAGTAACGGGAACATGTTTTGCTGAAACAGGAAACCAAGTTATATGTGTGGATATTGACAGGCATAAAGTTGACCGGATGAAAAACGGTGAAGTACCAATTTATGAACCCCATTTAGACGTCCTGTTTGAACGAAACATCAAAGAAGGAAGACTATCTTTCACAACTGATTTACAAGAAGCCATTAAAGATGTGGAAATAATATTTCTGGCATTACCAACACCTCCAGGAGAAGATGGTTCAGCTGACCTTTCTTATGTATTGGGCGTTGGGAAAGAACTTGGTAAAATTATGACCAGCTACAAAGTTATTGTCGATAAATCGACAGTACCAGTGGGAACGTCTGAAAAAGTAGAAGCAGCCATAGCTGAATACGCCACTGTAGAATTTGATGTCGTTTCAAACCCAGAATTTTTACGTGAAGGCTTTGCAGTTGATGATTTTTTAAAGCCTGATCGCGTTGTCATTGGCTCTAGTTCAGATAGAGCAAAAAAAATAATGGGTGAACTATACAAACCCTTCGTTAGGCAGGGCAATCCAATATTATTCATGGATGAAAAATCAGCAGAATTAACTAAATATGCTGCTAATTCATTTCTCGCCACAAAAATCACTTTCATGAATGAAATTGCTAATTTTTGTGAAATTGTGGGTGCGAACGTTGATGATGTGAGAATAGGAATTGGATCTGATGACCGTATTGGCAAACGATTTTTATTTCCAGGTATTGGATTTGGAGGCAGTTGTTTTCCAAAAGATGTTCAAGCATTAGTAAAATCGGGAAAAGAGTTCGATTTCAACTTTAAGATAATCAATGCTGTACTTGATGTTAATAATAATCAAAGGCTAAAATTGATCGACAAAGTACTCAATCATTATGGCGACCTCAGAGGAAAAACTTTTGCCTTATGGGGATTGGCTTTTAAGCCGGACACAGATGATATTAGAGAGGCGCCAGCATTATACATGATCGATCAATTACTAAAAAGAGGTGCAAAAGTTCAAGCCTATGATCCCGAAGCCATGGAGAATGTAAAAGGAGTGTTAAAAGACAAAATCACTTTTGTTGAACATCAATATGAGGCTTTAGAAGGTGCTGACGCTTTATTAATCGCTACCGAATGGGCCGCGTTTAGAAATCCAGATTTTAAATTGATAACAGAAAAATTGAAGGAACCAAAAATATTTGATGGTCGAAATCTATTCGATCTAGAAGCCATGAAAGAACGTGGATTTTATTATGAGAGTATTGGTAGACAAACTGTAATAGGATGAATAAAGACAAAAAACGAGTATTAATAACAGGTGCTGCGGGCTTCTTAGGCTCGCACCTTTGTGATAAATTTATTGATAAAGGATACCATGTAATTGGTATGGACAACCTAATTACAGGAAGGCTGAAGAATATTGAACACCTTTTTCCATTAGAAAATTTTGATTTTTATCATCATGATGTCAGTAAATTCATTCATGTACCTGGTAAGCTCGATTATATTTTACACTTTGCATCACCGGCAAGCCCTATCGACTATCTCAAAATCCCTATTCAAACCCTTAAAGTTGGTTCTCTAGGTATCCACAATTGTTTAGGTTTAGCCAAAGCAAAAAATGCCACCTTAATGATTGCATCCACTTCCGAAGTATATGGTGATCCTGAAGTACACCCTCAAACTGAAGAGTACTGGGGACACGTTAATCCAATTGGTCCTAGAGGTGTGTACGACGAGGCAAAAAGATTTCAAGAAGCCATGACTATGGCATATCACACATTTCACAATGTAGACACTAAAATCGTCCGAATTTTTAATACTTACGGACCAAGAATGCGGCTGAATGATGGCCGCGTTTTGCCAGCTTTTATTGGCCAAGCTCTAAGAGGTGAAGACCTTACTGTTTTTGGAGATGGATCTCAAACTAGATCTTTCTGTTATGTCGACGACCTGGTTGAAGGTATTTATCGCCTTTTACTGTCAGATTATAACTTACCGGTTAACATTGGTAATCCAGATGAAATTTCTATCAGAGATTTTGCGGAGGAAGTAATTAAATTAACAGGAACTAATCAAAAAGTAATCTATAAGGATTTGCCTATGAATGACCCTAAACAAAGGCAACCAGACATTACAAAAGCAAAACAATTATTAAACTGGGAACCTAAAATCGAAAGAGCAGAGGGCCTTAAAATTACCTACGATTATTTTAAATCGTTAACCAAGGAAGAACTTATGGAAACGGACCATTATAATTTTGATTCGTATATTGTAAAATAAAATAGTATGAAAACCTTATCCTACCTCCTGTTTGTATTTGCATTTTGTTCACAATTACAAAGTCAAGTACCATATAAGGTAATGATGGAAGATAATTCGTACAATTTTTACGAGGTAGTAGAAGCAGCTGAAACCTATTTTAAAGAGCATCCGAAAGGAAAAGGATCTGGCTGGAAAGGCTATCAGAGATGGAAATGGGCCAATGAGTACAAATACTATCCTAGCGGAGACAGAACACAAACCCTTCCTAACTTTGTTGAACAAGCCTATGAAAATTTCAAATCAAACAATCCCCAACCTGAAGATTTTTATGATGCGGGGTGGAGAGATTTGGGTCCGTATACAATAGACAGCATTACCGGTCATTATTCGGCTGGACTGGGCAGGGTTGAAGATTTTTATGTCAATCCTAACAATACGCAAACCATTTATTTAGGATCAAGATCGGGTGGTTTCTGGCGTTCAACTGATGGTGGAGCGACATGGAATGTTACGACCGACTTTTTGTTTGCCGCTGGAGTGGATGCCATTGCTGTCTCACCTACAAATCCTGATTCGATTTTAATCAATGTTAAAAACTCAAGAAATGGCAGTACTCACGGCATTTACAGATCAACAGATGGTGGTATCACATGGACCATTACAAATTTCAACCCGACTACACTTGGCTGGGGAGGGCTAGGAAATAATGACAAGATTTATAAAATTGCTTACCACCCAACAATTCCTGATAGAATTTATATTGGTACCTCAAAAGGCATTTTCAAATCTGACGACAATTTGCAAACTTGGACTCAAAGTATACCAAATGGCGACATAATTGACATTGATTTTCACCCTACCAATAGCAATATTATCTACATATATGACACGTATTATTGGGGTAGCAATCAAGACGTTGTGATGCGTTCATCCGACGGTGGATTAACCTACCAGCAATCTGCAATACTGACCAATAACAACAGTGCTAACGGATACATTTCAGTCAGTGCTGATTGTGCAAGCTGTGTCTATTTTGCGTCATCAAACGGCATTTGGAAATCGACTGACGAAGGCACAACATTTACATTCATTAGCAATCCAAACAGCAGCAGTGACGGTTTTGCTGTGAATGATTTAGACACCTCTAAAATGCTATATGGTTATTTAGATATTTTTGGTTCAAATGATGGTGGCATTACCTTTAACCAAATTGCATACTGGTCACAAGGAACTTATGCTAGTTTTAACAATGGACAGTATGTGCATGCCGACCTCCGCGACGCAAAATGCATAAATGGTGTATATTATGTTGCTACAGATGGATTTCTGTCAAAATCTGACAATAACGGACTAACTTGGACAATTTTGAGTCAGGGAACTGGAATTAGAGAAAATTATTCTTTAGGTGTAAGCCAATCTAATCACTTTAGAAGCATTGTGGGATCGCAAGACAATGGCACCAGTATTAAACAAGAAACCACTTGGATTGAATTCTATGGGGCAGATGGTATGGAAGGTATTATTCATCCGTTAAACGACGATTGGATGATGGGCAGTATTCAAAATGGTGCTAGAAGGTTAACTAAAGATGGTGGCTATACGCAAGGTGGCGCAACACCACCAGGACAAACGGGCAGCTGGATCGCTCCGTTGATGTACGACCCTAACGACCATATGCGGGTATATTCCTTAGGAGAAAACGTCTGGAGAAGCGATAATTTTGGAACTAGTTGGGTAAATGTAGGCACACCCTCATTTACAGGAACCATTACGGAAGCTGCAATTGCTCAAAACAATTCAAATATCATAATTGTGAGCAAAGGTTCTAATATTGAAAAATCAATCGACGGTGGCAATACTTTTTCAGACATTAGTAATAACCTGCCAAATTCATCAATTACGGATATTGCTTTTGCACCGCATGACGACAATATAATTATTGTCACGTTTGCCTCCCATCAAAATAATGGCCAAAAAATATATAAATCTATTAATGGTGGCACCACATGGACAAATATTACACATAACTTAGGTAATATGCCGCTGCGAAAAGTTGTTATCGATCATACACCTGCACACAATATCTATGTCGGTGCTGAAATAGGCGTGTATACCATGCCGCTCAATAGTACCTCATGGACTCTGTATAACCCAGACTTACCAAACATGGCTATTGAAGATTTAGAAGTAATGTGGGGTACAAATACCATTAGAGCTGCAACATGGGGGCGTGGTTTATGGGAATATAGCCTTGTAGGTAGGCACGATTTCCCAGCCATTATAAGAACTTCAATTACGGACCCACCTACAGACCAAACACCGACTCCCTTTGCACCACAGCAAGTCACATCAGTTATTTCATACGACCAAACCATTACGAGTGCCTATGTCAAATGGTCAGAAAATAATCAACTATTTAATAACACCATTACCATGTCAAATACGGTGGATTCAACATGGGTAACCGACACACCAATACCTGGAATTGCACTTAACGCCAAAATCTTTTTTAAAGTATTCGCTGTAGGGATAAATGGTGACACAACTGAAACCTACAAATTCATGTACCAAGCTAAACCCACATGTGCTTCGGCTGGAAATATGTCCTGGCAAACTGCTATTACCTTGGTAGACATTGAGAATATTAATAACCCTTCAGGAAAAACACAACCATATACCGACTATAGCGGAACTGATTCTTGTGAATTAATTTTGGGAGAGAATTATGATTTAACAGTGAACCTAAATACTGATGGCAATTATACCATCTATGCTAGGGCATGGATTGATTGGAATCAGAATGGCAATTACACGGATGCAGGAGAAGAATTTGATTTAGGCTACACACAAAACTCAGCGGATGGCATTACTTCTAATGCTCCGCTAAATATAATTGTCCCCAGTACGGCGATAGTAGGTTCAACCTCTATGCGCGTTTCAGCAAGATACAATAGCTATCCTGGACCATGTGATAGTAATTTTGATGGAGAAGTTGAAGACTATAAGGTTAATATTCTAACTCCTCATTTAGATTTTGCATCAACAACAACCCCAGCATGCGTAGGTGATGTCTATTTGACTAATTACACTGGTACTGAATTAGATTCAGTTTTATGGACACTTAATAACGGAATAGATACTATTACTTATACAGGACTATCAAATGCCTTTTATGTCATAGACGATACAGGTCTATTCGATCTACAATTAACAGGATACCTATACGGCCAAGCCTACACTTTGGATTCAACTGATTTATTTTATGTAAATTCGATAGACAGTACCACGTCGAGTACTACTATCTGCGAAGGGGAAGCGTTTATTTTTGGCTCACAAACGCTATTTGCTGCTGGCATTTATACTGAAACGTTTGCTACTTCCACTTGCGACTCAGTAGTGACGCTTACCCTTTCAACTTTTGAAGTAGACACATCTGTGACGCAAAACTCATATACTCTATCTTCAAATAATTCCAACGCAACTAGTTATCAATGGGTGAATTGTAATAATAATTATGCCATTCTTCCTGGAGAAATTGGGAACAGTTTTATAGCTTCTGCGAACGGAAGTTATGCTGTCATTATTACAGATTCAAATTGCTCAGATACTTCTTCTTGCTATACGATTTCAGGATTGGGAACAAATAATGCGTCAGGAGCTATTAATGTAACGATTTTTCCAAACCCTTCAAAAGACATTATCAACCTCAAACTAAATGACACCTATCAAGACGTCACTATAAAAATATATAATGAATTAGGGCAATTAGTGAAAGACAAAATTGTCTCTTCTCAAACCAATATTGTCATAAATATCGAAGCACTTGCAATGGGTATTTACCATCTACAAATTGAAGCTGATGGGAAAATGGAACGCTTTGAAATCATTAAAATATAACATATGTCTACTACTTACTTTGCTCATCCTACAGCAGTAATTGATGATTCCTGCAGCATTGGTTCAGGCACAAAAATTTGGCATTTTTCACACATCATGTCGCATGCAACCATTGGCAATAATTGTAACTTGGGGCAAAATGTTGTGGTTTCACCACATGTTAAATTGGGAAATAATGTGAAGGTTCAAAACAATGTATCAATCTATACAGGTGTTGAATGTGAAGATGATGTATTCTTGGGGCCTTCAATGGTTTTTACCAATGTGATTAATCCAAGAAGCGCGATCAACCGTCGAGATGAGTATGCTAAAACCCTTGTCAAAAAAGGCGCATCCATAGGTGCAAACGCTACTATTGTGTGCGGACATGACATTGGAGAATATGCTTTTATAGGCGCAGGTGCCGTTGTTACAAAAGATATTCCTAATTTTGCGCTCGTTGTTGGAAACCCATCTAAACAAATAGGATGGGTTGGCGAGTACGGTCATAGGCTTGAGTTTGATAAAAATAACATAGCTATATGCAAGGAAAGTAAACAAACATATAAACTTGAAAATAACATTGTAAAACGTATCAAATAATGACAGATACAGAAAAAATTAGATTTGTAGTTGTAGGATGTGGACACATAGGTAAACGACATGCCTCAATGATCATAAATAATCCTGAGGCAGAATTGGTTGGGCTATGCGATACTGGCGATAAAAAAACCTTAAATTTAGATCCATTTGATGGTGTCCCTTTTTTTAAGTCATTAGAAGACCTCATTGCTAGTAATGTGCAGTATGATGTTGCAAATATCTGCACACCAAATGGCTTACATTCTGATCAAGCCATTGCCCTTTTAGATGAAAACAAACACATTGTTGTAGAAAAACCAATAGGGTTATCGAAAGCTAAATGTGAAGCTGTTATTTATAAAGCCCTACGCAACCATAAGCATGTATTTGCAGTGATGCAAAATAGGTATTCACCACCCTCTGAATGGCTAAAGAAAATAGTTGAAGAGAGAATAATAGGTGACATTTTTATGGTACAAGTGAATTGCTACTGGAATAGAGATGACAGATACTACAAAAAAGGTGGCTGGAAAGGCGTGGAAGCACTTGATGGTGGAACTTTGTTTACACAGTTCTCGCATTTTATTGACATCATGTACTGGCTATTTGGCGACATTCATAATATTAAAGGAAAGTTTAATGATTTCACACATCAACACTCCACTGACTTTGAAGATTCAGGGTTTGTATCATTCGATTTTGTTGATGGTGGTATGGGAAGTTTAAACTATTCTACCGCAGTTTGGAATACTAATCTTGAGAGTTCAATTACCATTATTGGTAGTAAAGGGAGTGTAAAAGTTGGGGGTCAGTATATGAACGAAGTTGAGTATTGTAATATAGAAAACTACGAAATGCCAACATTGCCGCCCTCAAACCCACCAAACGACTATGGCAATTATAAGGGTTCAGCAGCCAATCACCATTATATAATTGAAAATGTAGTTGATACGCTTAAAGGTAGAACCACAGCAACAACAAATGCCTTGGAAGGACTTAAGGTGGTTGATATAATTGAAAGAATTTATAACGAAAGAGACAAAAGCTTTACAAAGCTTAAAAAATAAAGATGAATATTTACGATAAATTAGTAGCAAAAGAGGCTACACTTGCAGTCATAGGTCTAGGTTATGTAGGACTACCTATAGCGCTGGAATTTGCCAAACAAATTAAAGTTATTGGATTTGATATTAATGCAGATAGAATTGCCTTAATGCAGAAACAAATTGATCCTAGTAACGAATTAGAAGCAAAAGATTTTGAAGGTGCAGACATTGAATTTACTGCTTCAATTGATGATTTAAAAAAAGCAACTTTCTTTATTGTTGCTGTTCCGACACCGATTGATGAAAGTAGGCTGCCAGATTTAAAACCATTATTAGGAGCTTCAAGAACTGTTGGGCAAGCTCTGAAAAAAGGCGACTATGTTGTATACGAATCAACAGTTTACCCTGGCTGCACAGAAGAAGACTGCATTCCAGTTTTAGAAGAAGTTTCAGGCTTAACATGGAAAGCAGATTTTAATGTAGGCTACTCACCAGAACGTATAAATCCAGGTGACAAAGTGCATACCTTAGCGAGTATAGTAAAAGTTGCCTCTGGAGACACGCCGGAATCGGCTGACATTATTGCTAAAACATATGAGTTAGTTGTTACTGCTGGTGTGCACCGAGCAGCTACAATTAAAGTGGCTGAGGCTGCAAAGATTATTGAGAATACTCAAAGGGATGTCAACATAGCGCTCATCAATGAGCTATCAATTATATTTAACAAGCTTGGCATCAACACATATGATGTATTAGAAGCGGCAGGAACAAAATGGAATTTCCTAAATTTTCGTCCAGGATTGGTAGGCGGACATTGTATTGGTGTTGACCCCTATTATTTAACACATAAAGCAAAACAAGTTGGATACCACGCTAAAATCATTAATTCTGGTCGGTATGTCAACGATTCTATGGGTTTTTATGTAGGTAAACAGACCGTTAAAATGATGATAAAGCAAGGTAAAAACCCAATGGAATCAAAAGTTTTATTGTTAGGTGCTACCTTTAAAGAGGATGTCAGTGATATCAGAAACTCTAAGATTGTTGATGTGATTCGCGAATTAGAATCTTTTTCGTGCAAAGTTGATGTGGTAGATCCGCATGCCGATTCTGAAGAATTGTTCCATGAGTACGGTTTCAAATTGCAAGAAAAAATGACCAATGATTATGATGCTGTAATTGTTGCTGTCAATCATAAAGAATATAATAATTTTTCTGAGGCAGATTTTCAAGACATGTTAAAAGACCGAAAAGGTGTTTTTGTTGATTTAAAAGGGATATATAAAGGAAAAATTAACAACTTAACTTATTGGTCACTTTAAACTCAATTAAGAATTTACTAATTTAGTGGCAGTACAAAAAGTACTGCCACTTTTTTTTTATATTATGTCTGAAAATTATCAAAAAACTATTCTAATTACTGGTGGGGCTGGCTTTATTGGTTCACACGTTGTGCGATTATTTGTCAATAAATATCCAAATTACAAAATTATAAACTTGGATAAGTTAACCTATGCTGGTAATCTCGAAAATATTAAAGATATTGAAAATGCCCCTAACTATAAATTTGTAAAAGCGGACATTAACAATAAATCCTCGCTTGAAGACATTTATAGAACTGAAAACATAACAGACGTGATACACCTTGCGGCAGAATCGCATGTCGACAGGTCAATATCGGGCCCTATGGCATTCATTATGACCAATATTGTCGGAACTGCCAACTTACTGGAAGTATCAAAAAATTATTGGGGGAACAATCCAGGCACTTTCTATCACATTTCAACCGACGAAGTATACGGGTCACTGGGTACCGAAGGTTATTTCTTGGAAGATACAGCCTACGATCCAAGAAGCCCCTATTCTGCTTCGAAAGCCAGTTCAGATCATTTGGTCCGAGCCTATTTTCACACCTATAATCTACCTGTAAAACTGTCTAATTGTTCGAACAACTATGGCTCGCACCAGTTTCCCGAAAAGTTGATTCCATTAATGATTAACAATATAAAAAATAATAAACCTTTGCCTATTTATGGTAAAGGCGACAATATTAGAGATTGGTTATGGGTTGAGGACCATGCAAGGGCTATAGACACTATTTTCCATACTGGCAAATTAGGTGAAACTTATAATATTGGAGGCTGGAATGAATGGACTAATATTGATCTGGTTAAGGCCTTATGCAAAATAATGGATCGTAAATTGAATAGACCAGAAGGTACCTCTGAAGCCCTAATCACATTTGTAACCGACCGTGCTGGACATGATAGACGTTATGCTATTGATGCCACTAAAGTAAAAAAAGACCTTGGTTGGGTTCCATCTATCACTTTTGAAGAAGGTATTGAAAAGACTGTTGATTGGTACCTATCAAATGAAGCTTGGATGGAAAATGTGACTTCAGGAGCTTATGAAAAATATTATCAAGAAAGGTATCAGTAAAAACAAAACTAGATGAAAACTTTTAAAGCCACTTTCATTTTTTTGTCAATAATACTATCATCTTGTATTGTTAATACTACAAAAGGTACAAGGTACGAACTTCCTAGTGTAAGAAATAACGTTTGTAAAACATTAACAAATAAAGTTGTTTTATACGCTATTTTTGTCGATTCGAAAGAAACACATCCGTGGTCCAAATACGACTTGGAATCAACGAGTGATTCTATTCGTAAAAGTATTTCTTGGCTCGAAAAAATGGCCAAACAAAACAATATACCATTAGCAATTACATATGATCACCCGGTAATCAACAAGAAAATTCCGGTTCGCGGGGAACTTAAATACAAAACTTTAAGCGGTACATTATTTTACTCCAGAAATATGAAAGTAGGTATTGACCTTATCGACGATTGGTCAGATGCTATAGCAAGACGACTGAACAAAATGTTTCCAGCAGACTCATCTGCCATGATTTCAATGAAAAACACCATGAACTCAAGAGAACGGTTGATAGCAAAACTTAGAGATATTCATAAAACCGATAATATTGCGCTAATGTATTTTGTAAATAACTATTTTGAAGACGAAATTTCTTTTGCATTGCATACTTCAAGCGACAAAAAAACAGAATATGCCGTGGTAAGCACAAAACATCCTTCAGTCATTGCACATGAGTTTCTCCATATTTTTGGGGCCCTAGACCTCTATATTTCTCCATTTGATCGAAGGAAAAATAAAAAAATAAAGAAAAAAGCCATGAAGCTTTATTCCAATGAAATAATGGCTTTTGCTCACCGTAGCATTGACTCTCTTCAAATTTCATCATTCACTAAATATTTGATAGGATGGGACAATAAACTAAACGAGACCGATAGTAAAATTTTTATACCCAGAAAAAGACGACACTTAACCTCTTATTAGTCAGCACGCTTTGTTAGTCTTCAATAAAAACATAGTATCCCCCCCCTTTTGTTCAACCATACACGTGTTAGAATAAAGTAGGACAGACAAATTGTAGAATTTTTTTGTGATAATTTGTTAATAATCGAAATTACAACTAGTTCATCTTACTTTCTATGCTGCATGTTAACTGGTTGGGTTTAGCATGCAGCTATAATTTTGGCTGATATAGATGGTGTTTTTTAATTTAACCAATTTCACAAT
>JAWWDX010000048.1:0-14156 GCA_033719695.1 Putridiphycobacter sp. | reverse complement strand
CTTTTATATTCGCTCTAAACACATCACCTGTAGACAAATGATATAGGTTGTATTTTTCTACTAATCTTACTGCTTGTGTGCCTTTTCCTGCGCCTGGAGGTCCAAATAAAACAATATTTAACATGCCTTTTTCTTCTAATTTGTATAAGTCCGTTAGGTTTCTGCCCAATTGCTCATAATCGAGTCCAAAACCGACCACAAAGGTATTCGGAATTTCGAAACCAATATAGTTTATGGGGATGTTTTTTTCGTAAACGCTAGGTTTCAGTAGTAAGGTTGCAATCTTTAACGATTTTAATTTCAATTTTTTAAGCGCTTTTGCTAAGGCTTCAATTGTTTGCCCAGTGTCCACAATATCCTCTACAACAATCACATCTTTCCCTTCAAGTCCTTTGGGGAGGGTTTCAAGACCATTTATGATTCCCGTTGAAACTGTGCCATCATACGAAGCCAATTGAATAAACTGTACTTGGCAAGTTAAATCAACAGCTTTTAACAACTCTGTTCCAAACATAAACGCTCCTTTTAAAACGATTAAGAATATTGGCTGCTTACCTTTGTAATCAACCTTGATATCATTTGCAAGCTTTTGAATGGCTGCTAAAATATCGGCTTGTTTGATATAGGGTACAAAGTCCTTATTGTGAATTGTGGTGGCATTCTGCATGGGGTAAAAATATTGAATATTATAAAATACGATTGAAATTAGGTGAAAATATCATATTTCAAGCACAAATTTGGCAGTTGAAACCCTTCCAACCTGACATTATTGCAGGGTTTCAGCAGTTTTCATGCTATTATTTCCGACTTTTATCTACAATCCCAAAATGGATTCATATTTGAGCATATGACACCAAAACATAGAAACCATGAACATAGAAAAATTCACATATAAAACCAGAGAGGTATTACAAGATGTTCAGAACATGATGCCTAATTTAGGACAGCAAACTATTGAACCCGCTCACCTACTAAAGAGCATGATGAAAGTAGATGAGGATGTATTGCCTTTTATTGCCAATGAATTAAACTTTGACTGGAATACCATTAATAGCATTGTAGACAGACAAATAGAATCGTACCCAAAAGTATCAGGTGGTCAGATGTATTTTTCAGCTAAAGCCAACGAAATCATTCAGAACGCCACAAATAACCTAAAGGAATTTGGAGATGAATTTATTTCTATTGAGCTATTGTTATATAGCTTTTTAGGTGTAAACGATCCTATTTCAAATGCGTTAAAAGACCAAAACATAACCAAAACAAACTTAAAATCAGCCATTATGAAATTACGAAACGGTAGCACTGTTGACTCAGCTTCGGCCGAGAACGAATACCAAGCCTTGAATAAGTACGCCAGAAACTTAAATGATTTGGCAAAGAATGGAAAGCTCGATCCCGTTATTGGACGAGATGACGAAATCAGACGCGTGCTGCAAATATTAACACGAAGAACAAAAAACAACCCAATTCTCATTGGTGAACCTGGTGTGGGTAAAACAGCCATAGCTGAAGGTATTGCCCATAGAATTATATCTGGTGACGTGCCTGAAAACTTAAAATCGAAGCAAGTTTACTCCTTAGACATGGGAGCTTTAGTTGCAGGTGCTAAGTACAAAGGTGAATTTGAAGAACGTTTGAAAGCTGTTATTAAAGAAGTAACCGCTGCAGCCGGTGAAATCATTTTATTTATTGATGAGATTCACACCTTAGTTGGTGCTGGTGGTGGTGAAGGCGCAATGGACGCGGCTAATATTCTCAAACCAGCTTTAGCTAGAGGTGAATTAAGAGCAGTGGGCGCCACAACCTTAAACGAGTATCAAAAATACTTCGAAAAAGACAAGGCCCTCATCCGCCGCTTCCAAACTGTTTTAATTGACGAACCAAGTCGTGAAGATGCCATTTCAATTTTGAGAGGTATCAAAGAAAAGTATGAGAATTACCATAAAGTCATGATTAAAGATGACGCCATCATAGCAGCAGTGGAATTATCACAACGTTACATCACAGAGCGACAATTACCCGATAAAGCCATTGATTTAATTGATGAGGCCGCATCTAAAATGCGTATGGAAATTAATTCTAAGCCAGAAGAATTAGACGAAATTGAGCGAAAAATTATGCAGCTTGAAATTGAAAGACAAGCTATTAAACGTGAAAAAGACAAGAAAAAACTTGACAAATTAGCAACTGAATTAGCCGAATTAACTGAACAAAAAAATCAGTTAACTGCTAAGTGGCAAAATGAAAAAAACAGATTAGAGTCTGTTCAAAAAGCCAAAGAAACCATTGAACAGTTAAAACTCGAGGCCGACCAAGCTGAGCGAGAAGGTAACTACGAGCGGGTAGCAGAAATAAGATATGGTAAAATTCAAGAAACGGAAGCGGAGCTTGCCAAATTTAAAGCTGAACTTCAAAGTATGCAAAATGAATCTAGCTTGATAAAGGAAGAAGTTGACGCCAAAGATATTGCTGATGTGGTTTCGAAGTGGACTGGTATTCCAGTAAGCAAAATGTTGGAAGGTGACAGAGAAAAACTTTTACGGCTAGAAGCTGAGCTTGGTAAACGTGTCGTTGGTCAGGAAGAAGCTATAGAAGCGGTAAGTGATGCGGTGAGACGAAGCAGAGCCGGCTTGCAAGATGAAAAGAAACCAATTGGATCCTTTATCTTTTTGGGGACTACTGGAGTTGGAAAAACGGAATTGGCAAAAGCCTTGGCAGAGTTTTTATTTAACGACGAAAATGCCATGACTAGAATTGATATGAGTGAGTATCAAGAGCGTCATGCCGTTAGCAGATTGGTAGGTGCACCTCCAGGGTACGTTGGCTACGACGAAGGTGGTCAGTTAACAGAAGCCGTTAGAAGACGTCCTTACTCAATTGTTTTGCTTGATGAGATTGAAAAAGCCCACCCTGATGTCTTTAATATTTTATTGCAAGTACTTGATGATGGTCGATTAACCGACAATAAAGGACGTCTGGTGAACTTTAAAAACACTATCATCATTATGACGTCGAACCTGGGTTCTGACATTATTCAAGAGCGGTTTGACGGTTATGCAGAAGCTAAAAACAAATACAGCATAGTGGAAAACGCTAAAAAGGAAGTTTTTGAATTATTGAAAAAAACCATTCGACCAGAATTCTTGAACAGAATTGATGAAACCATTATGTTCAAACCATTGAGTTTAGAAGATGTGAAAGCCATTGTGAGAATTCAAATTGACGTTCTGAATAAACGATTGGTGCCGAATGAGATTAAATTGGACGTATCGGAAGCATCCATTGAATGGATGACACATAAAGGATACGATCCGCAATTTGGTGCCAGACCAATTAAGCGTATGATTCAGAAAGAAGTCTTAAATGCTTTGTCAAAATCTATACTAGCCGGGGATATTCAAATTGGAACGACAGTTGCGGTAGGCATTGCTGATGACCATTTGAGCTTTTCAAATAAACCGGTGACTCAAACTGATATCATTGAGAATTAAATACAAGGAATAAAAAAGCTGCTCTGTGATGGAGCAGCTTTTTTTTAGGCTATTTTTTAATCAAACGCTCAGAAAAGAATGCCGTTTCAGTTTCTATAGTTACTACGTAAACGCCAGCAGGTAAACCTTGTACGCTTATAAGTTGATTTGAAAAGATATTTCCTTCCACCCTGTGCACTAGTGCGCCAGTTAGATCTAAAATAGAGACGGATTCAATCTTACCATCAAGCTGGATAGCTATCGTTTCTTCAGCCGGATTAGGGTAAATTGTCACGCCAGTAATATGCTTTTGAGCAGTGACGTCTAAGCCACAATTATCGTCATACAATATGTATGGTACTTCACTGGTTCCAAAACACCCGCTCATATTAACTTTAGTTTGATTATATGACCCTGCTGACGTGGCAGCCAAGGTGTTATTTGTTTCTCCAGCTAATAGCACACCATTGCGATACCATTGTAGTATACCACCATTGGCACCCGTTATGACAACTGTTTCGTTTGGACAAATGGTGGTATCATTATCAACCTGACTAAGGACAACTTGTGGTTCTGCAAAATTATTCACCTTAAACGGCTCTGTCCAAAAGTAATAATCTGTACCAGTTTGTACGCGCTTTATTAAGGCCTTATAAATACCTTGATCTGACACCCATAGTGATGAACTCGTATTTGGCAAAGGTGTACCGTCCTTATACCAAGTCCATGTAACAGAATCCGTATAAAGCAAAGCAATATTCACACTATCGCTGGTACATATGGTGGTGACATCCGTATAGGTATCTAACATTTTAAAATCAGTTAAGTCCATAGTGTAAATATCATACACTGTTTGCGAACCATTTATATATGTTTGATCTGTTGTATATAATATGTCGTTGTAAGAAGTTAATAAAAATACATCTAGGTCAGCTTTGTAGTATGCCCCATGTAATTCGTCGTTTAAACCAGTTGTGCTCACCATAGTTTCAATACCTGTTGCCAAATTGTAAATATATAGCTCGTCAGAATCACCCTGATAAATATATAATGATGAGTCGGTAGGATTAAACTCTATCGCACGAGACAATCCAGAAGTTCCAGATGCACTTACATAGAGTGGTGATTCAATACCAGTTGACAAATTTAAAGTGTAGACTAGACCAGGCGTTGAACTACCGTTTCCAGTTACAGCGTATACCATACCATTATTGCCAATATCAGCAGTATGAATAAACCCGTCTGCGAAATCGTGCACTAATGTTAACTCGGCACTAAAAGGATCGTACGTGTATAAATTCCTATCCCCTCCAGTGATATCTACTACAGCATATATCAAATTGTCATCTGGGTTCATAAACAATGCATGTCCAGACGTAATGTTTTGTGGAAACGCACCGTAATAAACCGACGTATCATTTTTGTAGGCAACCAATATCCCGCTATCATTGATCGAAATCAATCGATTAGCAGTAGTATCTGTTTGTGCTTGAGACCAGCTGATTGCTGTCAATAGAAAAAATGTAAATAGTATTTTCATATCAATGGTGTTTTGCACAAATATAAGCTTTTTACAGCAAGCGTATTAACCTATTAATCTTTTGAGCCTCCGGAGTTCATGCCCTCCTCTATTTTGAATACCAGCTGATTCATTTTCTTCCAAAATTAACTTGATGGCATCAGTTACCTCATTTGCTAATTCAGGATGTTTCTCAGCTATTTTCCGACAAACAGTCATGGCAAATGCTCTAATAGCAACAGGCTCTGTATTATCTTCTAAAAACGTAAATGCGTGGTCAAATAAATGTCCCTCGTACTGTTCCGGAATTTCGGCAGTTTGAAAAATCCGTAATACATTTCGTTTGTAGGCATCAATACGCTCGTCGCCCAACCCTTTTATCATTTGTATCAAATAGGGCTTGAGTATCGCTCTGTCCTTATCGTGCACTTTACCAATAATTTGTGTTGCACGCTGGACAAGTCTTATATCAGTACTTTCAAAATAGGAAATGAGCTCCTGTAACTCTTTGGCAGACCGTAACACACGATCTGCAGCTTCCTCCCATACTTGCTTACTATTATGGCTTAAAATGAGTGCTTTTAATGTCATAAATCTCAAAAACAATTTAAAACTAATATTTATCTGACATTTAACGGCAAATTGTTGATATCCTTTCATAAATATTGTGCTATACACAGGCTTAAAGCCCTATATTTGTTAGCAACCAAACCAAACATCACCAATGGCCGAACAAAGCACAAATTATACTGAAGACAATATTCGTTCACTTGACTGGAAAGAGCATATTAGGCTGCGACCAGGCATGTATATTGGTAAACTTGGAGACGGGTCTGCGCCAGACGACGGTATTTATGTGCTGGTAAAGGAAATCATGGACAACTCCATTGATGAGTTTGTGATGGGTAATGGCCGTCAAATTACAGTGAAAATTAAAGATGGTCTAGCCTCTATTCGCGACTATGGTAGAGGAATTCCTCTGGGAAAAGTAAACGATTGTGTGTCTAAGATCAATACCGGTGGGAAGTATGATTCTAAAGCTTTTAAAAAATCTGTAGGACTAAATGGCGTGGGTACCAAAGCGGTTAATGCCTTGAGTGAGCATTTTTTAGTGCGTTCTGTTAGGGATGGGCAAATGAAAGAATCAGTGTACAAGCGTGGTGAATTAATTACAGATGGCGATATTGTGCCAACCGACGAAAAAAATGGTACTTATTTTGAATTTACAGCAGATGAAACTGTTTTCAAAAACTATAAATATCGCAAACAGTATTTAGAAAAATTATTTTGGAATTATTGTTATTTAAATAGGGGGTTAACTATTAAGTATAATGGTGAAAAGTATCTATCAAAAAATGGTTTATTGGACCTATTGAGCGATAATATGGATGGCGATCCATTATACCCTATTATTCACCTCGAGGGAGAAGATATTGAGGTAGCTTTTACACATGTTAGGTCTTACGGAGAAGACTATTCTTCTTTTGTCAATGGGCAACATACAACCCAAGGCGGAACGCACCAGTCTGCCTTTAGAGAAGCGGTTGCAAAAGTTATTCGAGATTTCTATTCTAAGAAATACGAAGCAATTGATATTCGACAATCTATTGTAGCTGCTGTTGCAGTTAAAGTTATAGAACCAGTTTTTGAGTCGCAAACTAAAACCAAATTAGGTTCCACTGAAATTGAACCCAATGGACAATCAATGAGGGCATTTGTAAATGACTTCCTAAAAGAAAAACTAGATAATTTTTTACATAGAAATACTGAAATTGCTGACACGATTGAAAAGAAAATCAAACAATCTGAAAAAGAGCGTAAAGAATTATCGGGCATTAGAAAATTAGCAAGAGACCGCGCCAAAAAATCGAGTTTACATAATAAGAAACTAAGAGATTGCCGAGTACACCTTGACGATACAAAACATGAGCGGAAAAATGAATCAACGCTTTTCATAACCGAGGGAGATTCGGCGAGTGGTTCCATTACTAAGTCAAGAGATGTCAATACGCAAGCTGTTTTTAGTTTACGCGGAAAACCATTGAATTCATATGGTTTAACAAAAAAAGTAGTTTATGAAAATGAAGAATTCAACCTCATTCAAGCTGCTTTAAACATTGAAG
Source organism: Putridiphycobacter sp. (assembly GCA_033719695.1). Taxonomy (GTDB): domain Bacteria; phylum Bacteroidota; class Bacteroidia; order Flavobacteriales_D; family Crocinitomicaceae; genus Putridiphycobacter. The sequence goes on along the minus strand of JAWWDX010000048.1, from coordinate 7,041 downwards.
ATGATATTGAAAATCTGCGCTATAACAAAGTTGTAATTGCAACAGACGCAGATGTAGACGGCATGCATATCCGCCTGCTATTATTAACCTTCTTTTTACAATTTTTCCCAGATTTGGTCAGAAAAGGGCATGTTTATATTTTACAAACCCCATTATTTAGAGTGCGTAATAAAAAACAAACTTTTTATTGCTATTCCGACCAAGAACGCCTAGATGCGATTGAAGCCTGTGGAAAACAAGCGGAAATTACCAGATTTAAAGGTCTAGGGGAAATTTCACCTGATGAGTTTAAGCATTTTATTGGCAAAGATATTCGACTTGACCCTGTTTATATAGGAAAAAGCGCTAAGATTGAAGACATCCTTGCCTTTTACATGGGTAAAAACACAAGCGACCGACAAGAATTTATAATAGATAATTTACGAGAAGAAGAAGTAATTGAACTTTAGCTAGTTTAAATAGCTCAACTAAATCACAGTAGAAATCGTAGAAAAAAACCTTTAAAAAACGGGGAGAAAATTATATCTTTATACTTCATATACCCCGATTAATGAAGAAAACATCCTCACTACATCCCCAAAAAATCATATTGCTTTTTTGTGCCTTTTTAGTCATTCAAACTTCAAGTATTGCGTTTTCTAAAACCGAGAAAGATATTGTCAACAAAAAATCTACTTTCATATTAGATGTTGCCTACAATATTTACTACACTGATCCTGTTGACACTAAAACATACATTATAGGTATTTATGGTAGAGATATTGAAGCAAAAGCGATTTATGCAAAACTCAGTCAAATGACCAAATCGCTTAAAATTGATAAAAAACCTGTACAAATAGAATTGTTTAAAAACATGCGGTCTGTTACCCCTGTAGATGTCATTTTTGTTTCCGGAGCTGCTAAAATTCGATTGGGAGATCTCCACGAAAAATTATCGACTCGGCCATATAGCCTAATTACCGAAAACTATCCATATGGTACCTCAGCTTTAAATATTGCCATTGACAATAACAATGAATTGGTGTACGAAATTCAACCTGTAGCCTTGAGAAATAATGGCGCTGAAGTACGCAAGAAATTACTCGAAAACAGACAAAGAATACTGTCGGCTGCGCAGTGGGAAGCTAGAATAAGCGGTAAAAAAAACTTAGTTGATAGAAGTAACAGCACACCACAAATAACTGAAAATAAATTCAATAATAACAAAGAAGACAGCGCAGCATCAGCAGTCATAAACACGCACAATGAACAAGCTAAAAACGATTGTGATTGCGCAGAAGCTATCAATTCAGCTGTTTCCAAAGCCAACAATAAGACAAAATGGCTGGCTATTATAGCACTGCTAATTACAGGTGTGCTTGGTGCTTATATTTTTAAATTGAAGCAATCATAGACTTACTTAGTCCCTATAAAACTGCAGGCTTCAATATCTGAACAAGGGTAATAGTCTGTTTCACAAACTTCATAGTCGACATTTAATTCTTCGCCTAACATGTAAGCTGTGCCTTCGTAGGTGATTCCAGCAACACCTTCTTTAAAAGTGGCTTCATTATTAGCTACTACTGCTCGTACTCTTTCACCCACATTATATAAATTCTCAATAACAATTTCATTGGTATTTGGGCCTTCTATCACAGTAACCGTATACGAACCATTATCTTCATATGTACAAGTTTCGGAAACAACATATGTACCAATAAAACCATCCCGTTGATATGCACATGTACCATCATCTACTTTGGCGTCTTCATTATAATTAGTAGCAGTACTATCTGTACACCCCTCTTTTTTACAACTCATCACTAAAACTGCAATCGCAAATACCAATCCTATTTTTTTCATGTTATAGTTTTTTTATAAATATAAAAAAAACCACTAAACTGGTGCTTAGTGGTTTTAGCTTTTATTAATATAGATATTATATATGAATCACTTCATCATAAGCTGCGGCAGCAGCCTCCATAATAGCTTCACTCATGGTTGGATGCGGATGAACAGTTTTAATCAATTCATGACCAGTTGTTTCCAATTTTCTAATAGCTACAATTTCTGCAATCATTTCTGTAACATTTGCTCCAATCATATGACCACCAAGCAATTCTCCATACTTAGCATCAAAAATCAATTTGACAAAGCCATCATTGGCGCCAGCGGCACTTGCCTTTCCTGAAGCTGAAAAAGGAAACTTTCCAACTTTAATATCATATCCAGCATCTTTTGCTGCTTCTTCAGTCATTCCAACAGACGCTACTTCTGGAGAACAGTATGTACAACCTGGTATATTGCCATAATCAATGGCATCAACATGCATGCCTGCAATTTTCTCAACACAAGTAATTCCTTCTGCAGAAGCGACGTGTGCTAAAGCCGGACCAGCCACAATATCGCCAATGGCATAATAACCTGGGATATTGGTTTGGTAAAAATCGTTCACTAATACCTTTCCTTTATCCGTCGCAATGCCAACATCCTCTAATCCTATGCCTGTTATATTGGTTTCAATACCAACCGCTGAAAGAACAACATCACATTCAATTTTTTCTTCACCTTTTTTCGTTTTTACCGTCACTACACAACCTTTTCCTGATGTGTCGACACTTTCCACAGAAGAGCCCGTCATTATTTTCATTCCCTGCTTCTTAAACGATCGCTCCAATTGTTTCGACACTTCAACATCCTCTACTGGAACAATGTTTGGCATATACTCTACCACAGTAACTTCTGTTCCCAAGGTATTATAAAAATAAGCAAATTCAACACCAATAGCTCCTGATCCTACAACAACTAATCGTTTAGGTTGCGCAGGTAAAGTCATGGCTTCTCTATACCCTATCACCTTTTTACCATCTTGCGGTAAATTTGGCAACTGACGAGATTTAGCTCCTGTGGCAATAATGACGCCCTTAGCTGCTGTATATTCAGTCACTGCTCCATCTTCACCTGTCACCGCCACTTTCTTACCAGCTTTTACTTTACCAAATCCTTTAATGACATCAATTTTATTCTTTTTCATAAGAAATTGAATACCACCACTCATTTTTTCAGCTACACCTCTACTACGTTTTACCATACCAGAAAAATCGGCTTTCGCATCTTTTACGGAAACACCATAATCTTGTGCGTGAGAAATGTATTCAAATACGTTGGCACTTTTCAGTAAAGCCTTCGTAGGGATACATCCCCAGTTAAGACAAATTCCTCCAAGCTCAGCTTTTTCAACTACAGCAGTTTTTAATCCTAATTGCGACGCTCTGATGGCTGTTACATAACCTCCTGGTCCGCTTCCTAATACAATAATGTCGTAATTCATTGATGTGTTTTTTCTTGTCATTTATATTATATCTACCAATAACAAATGTAAATTTCCGTCAGTTATATGGCATTCAATACTAAAATTGAATTGCGAATTTAGGAAAATCTAATTGTTATTGATAAACTTTTTATCACAAAAAAAAAGAGCTAATTGAATTAGCTCTTTTTTTTAATATTCATCTTCGTTAAAAAAGAAATCATCTTTAGTTGGGTAATCAGGCCAAATGTCCTCAATACTCTCATAAAGTTCTCCCTCATCTTCTATTTCTTGTAAATTTTCAACCACTTCTAAAGGTGCACCTGTTCTCATGGCGTAATCAATCAATTCGTCTTTTGTTGCTGGCCATGGTGCATCTTCAACATATGAAGCTAATTCTAGAGTCCAATACATAATTTGTTGTTTAAACTTTTTTGCAAAAGTAGTTTTTTAATCGTCAAAAGCAAATTTTAAGCCAAAAATGATTAAAAAAAACAGCTACAGTTTTGCAATCCATGGCGTTTCCGTAGCATTAACAAGTTTTGCAACATACCGACTATATACAAATAAATAGTCACTAAGTCTGTTTAAATAGCGTAGTCCCACACTGTAACGTTCTTCTGTTTCTGAATGGAGTGCAGACACGAGTCTTTCCGCTCGTCGACAAACACAGCGCGCTATGTGAATGAATGAAACAGCTTCATTCCCGCCGGGTAGAATAAAGCTTTTCATTGGCTCCAGTGTGGCCTCCATTTCATCAATTCTATTTTCCAAGTCAATAATATCCTTGTCGTGCAGTTCTGGTAACTTCATTTTAGACTTTTCTGGATCAGAAGCTAATAAAGATCCTAGCGTAAACAATCTATCTTGTATATTTACTAAAAAAGTCACATCATCAGCGCGACTGGTTTTATCTCTTAGCAATCCAATATAAGCATTTAACTCATCTACTGTACCGTAGGTTTCAATTCTAAGATGGTGCTTCGGAATTCTTGTGCCGCCTATTAGACCTGTAAGTCCTTGGTCTCCTGTTTTGGTATAAACTTTCATTTTTTGTGTTTGATTTAATAAAGGACGTTTTTTTCTCTATTTCTTAGAAACGAAAGTAATTATTAATTTATGTACAACATTTATATTTATTAAATATTTATACTTTTGCTTCTCTACAATTTATTATAGATGAAAAACACAACTCTTAATGATAAACATGTTGCACTTGGAGCAAAAATGGTTCCTTTTGCAGGTTTTAATATGCCAGTTCAATACGAAGGCGTCAATCTTGAACACGAAACGGTGCGACAAGCTGTAGGAGTGTTTGATGTTTCGCACATGGGTGAATTTTTAATTGAAGGACCACAGGCGTTGGCTTTAATTCAAAAGGTTTCAGCGAACGACGCCAGCACGTTAACCATAGGAAGAGCACAATATAGCTACCTTCCTAATGCAACAGGTGGTGTTGTAGACGATTTAATTATTTACAAACTGAAAGAAGAACAATACTTGCTAGTGGTAAATGCCTCTAATATTGAAAAAGATTGGAATTGGATTTCAGAACAAAATAGCATGGGTGCAAACATGCGAAATCTGTCAGACGACTATTCTTTACTAGCTATACAAGGACCAAAAGCTGTAGAAGCTATGCAAAGCCTGTCCTCTATCGATTTAAGTGCTATTAAATTTTATCACTTTGAAGTAGGTGATTTCGCAGGAATTGAGCACGCCATCATTTCTGCAACTGGTTATACAGGGTCTGGTGGATTTGAAATTTACTGCAAGAATAGTGAGGTTGAACAAGTTTGGGATAAAGTACTTGAAGCTGGTGCCAAATTTGGCATTAAACCTATTGGTTTGGCAGCTAGAGATACTTTACGATTAGAAATGGGTTACTGTTTGTATGGTAACGACATTAGTGATACCACTTCCCCATTAGAAGCTGGATTGGGATGGGTGACAAAGTTTACAAAGGATTTCGTGAATTCTGATGCCTTGAAAGCCGAAAAGGAAGCTGGTGTAAAAAATAAATTAGTTGCCTTTGAATTGATAGATAAAGGTATTCCAAGGCATGATTATCAAATTGTAGATGCTGATGGCAATACACTTGGGGCGGTAACCTCAGGTACTATGTCGCCAAGCACAAAAAAGGCAATTGGCATGGGATATGTACCAGTAGCGTTTAGTAAAATTGATACTGAAATTTATATTCAAGTAAGAAATAAACAACTTAAAGCAAAGGTGGTTAAACTACCTTTCTATAAGTCATAAGCAGGATGAAAATAATTATAACAGGTGGAGGCGAAGTGGGATACCATCTTGCAAAAATGTTGGCTGGAGAAGCACAAGACATTTATTTAATTGACGAAAACGCTAAACGTTTAAAGTATATTGAAACCCATATTGATGTCTACACCATTCTAGGTGATGCTACTTCTATATCAGTTTTAAAGGAAGCAAAGGTTGAACAGTGTGATTTAATTATTGCGGTCACCTCCTCTGAAGAGACCAATTTATTAGTTTCAATTTTAGCTAAAAAATTTGGTGCCAAAAGAGCCATTGCAAGAATCAACAACCAAGAGCTTTTATTACCTGAAAATGTTGCAATTTATCATGATTTAGGCATAGATGATTTAATTTCACCAGTACAGTTAGCTGCTAAGGAAATCTATAGATTGGTGCTTAAGTCTGCGTTTACAGACAATCTTGAATTTGAAGACGGTAAATTATCAGTGATCGGAATTTCGGTAGGTGACGAATCACCTCTTAAAAACCAAACCATTAAAGAAAGCTCACACTTAAACCCGAATCTTACTTTTAAACCTATTGCACTCCACAGAAAAGAGCAAACCATTATTGTAAAAGGTGATACTAAAATATTGGAGAACGACATCCTCTATTTTGTTACCAGTCCAGATTCTATTGATAACATTATGACCATTTGTGATAAAAGGTGTTTTGATATCAAAGATATTATGATTTTAGGTGGTTCTAGTATTGGTTTAGCAGCTGCACAATTATTAGAAAAAGAGTATCGTGTGATTTTAGTTGAAAAAGATGCTGCACGGTGTTCAATGCTTGCAGGAAAACTAAAGAACACCTTGGTTGTTAACATTGATGGCCGAGATGTAAAAGCGCTGGAAGAAGAAGGCTTGGGCGATATGGATGCTTTTGTAGCAGTGACTGCAGATTCTGAATCAAACATCATGTCTTCACTTGTGGCAAAGAACCATGACGTTCAAAAAACCATTGCACGCGTTGAAAACATAGATTATATTCACTTGTCACAGAATATTGGAATTGACACCTTAATTAATAAGAAAATTATTGCTGCTTCCAATATTTTTAAATATGTTAGAAAAGGAGAAATTAGTGCAGTAGGATCTTTGCATGGTGTAGATGCTGAAATTATTGAGTTCAATGTAAAAGCCAATTCGAAGGTGACCAAACGAACTGTAGGCAAGCTTGGCTTTCCTAAAACAGCAAATATTGCTGGTGTAATTAGAGACGAGATTGGTTTCATTCCTTTTGGTAATTTCCAATTGCAGGAGGGCGATAAAGCAGTCGTTTTTTCACTCACAGAGTCTATTAATAAAATTGAAAATTATTTTTCTTAACTAAATGCCAAAGAAGCTCATTAATACTAGTGTAACCTTGAATGTAATAGGTGGACTGCTGTTTATAATGGGCACGTTAATGCTGACAACCATTGCTTTTGCCATTTATTATAAAGAGGACTTTTTGCCACTACTCTTTGCGAG
>JAWWDX010000047.1:0-14238 GCA_033719695.1 Putridiphycobacter sp. | reverse complement strand
TGTAGCGTTTTCCATAGTGTATCCACGCTCTTCTGAAATAACCATACCGCCAGTTAAAGTGGCAATATCTTCTAACATGGCTTTTCTTCTATCTCCAAAACCTGGAGCTTTCACTGCAGCAATTTTTAAACCTGCTTTTAATCGGTTAATTACAAGTGTAGAAAGAGCGGTTCCATCAATGTCTTCAGCAATAATTAACAAAGGCTTGCCTGATTGAGCTACTGGTTCTAAAACTGGTAATATTTCCTGAATGTTTGAAATTTTCTTATCACAAATTAGAATATAAGGATTTTCTAATTCAGCAATCATTTTTTCAGTATTTGTCACAAAATAAGGCGACAAATACCCTCTGTCAAATTGCATACCTTCAACAGTTTTTACTTCTGTTTCAGTTCCTTTTGCCTCCTCAACAGTGATAACTCCTTCATTGCCTACCACCTTCATAGCTTCTGCAATTAAAGAGCCAATCATCTCGTCGTTATTGGCAGAAATGGTAGCAATTTGTTTTATTTTTTCATTATCAGAACCAACTTCTTTTGATGTTTTCTTCAAATGCGCTACAACAGCTTTAACGGCTTTATCAATACCGCGTTTTAAATCCATTGGATTGGCACCTGCTGTTACGTTTTTAAGACCAGCGGCAACAATCGCTTGTGCTAAAACAGTAGCAGTAGTAGTACCATCACCCGCTATATCTGCGGTTTTTGAAGCTACTTCTTTTACCATTTGTGCACCCATATTTTGAATTGGATCCTTTAACTCAACTTCCTTTGCAACAGTTACGCCATCTTTTGTTATATGTGGGGCACCAAATTTTTTGTCGATAATAACATTTCTACCTTTTGGACCCAAGGTTACTTTTACGGCATTGGCAATAGCATCCACACCTTTTTTTAATTGGTCTCTAGCTTCTGTGTTAAATACAATTTCTTTTGACATAATTTTCTAGTTTTTTGATTAAAGAATTCCGTAAATATCAGATTCTCTCATTATTAAATAATCTTTTCCTTCAATTTTGATCTCGGTTCCTGAGTACTGTCCATACAGTACAGAATCACCCACTTTCACAGTCATTGGTTCATCTGTTTTTCCGGGTCCAACTGCAACAATTTTTCCTTGAAGAGGCTTCTCTTTCGCAGTGTCTGGAATAATAATGCCACTGGCTGTTTTGGTTTCGGCAGGAGCTGCTTCAATCAAAACTCTATCTGCTAACGGTTTTAACATAATAAGTATAATTTAAAGATTAAATGATTAATATTTGTATGAACTGTACTAGTCACATTTTATGCCAAACGCCAATCTAGGCGCATAGTCTGCCATTTTATACCATAAAACTATTTGAGGCAAAAAAAATGTCAGTATGTAATGACATACTGACATTTCAAAATCATGTTTTGTGATGTTTAGCCTTCAAAGTCAGGCGTTGCTTCTCCTGTTGCTTCAATTTGAATGTCATCAGCATCTGTACTACCACTGGTGCCATCAGGCTTATAAGTAATCGCTAAAACCAAGCAAAAGAATGCTACGCCAATGGCTAGTCCCCAAGTTCCCTTCTCAAGGATTGAGTTAGCACGCTTTGCACCACCTAATTGAACAGCAGATCCAAATTCAGAATTGATGCCACCTCCTTTAGGGTTTTGGATCAATACTAATAGTATTAAGGCAATACTAATCAACGAAATAACAACTAATAATAATATATCCATTTTTACTTTATTTTAATTCTTCTTTTCTAATTTTCTTAATTTGATTTGCAAAGAAACTCTTTTTTTTCGGATTTAACAAACTTAATTGTTCATATGCTTTAATTGCTTTTGAATAATTTTTTTGTAAATGATAAATTTTTGCGAGTGTTTCACTGACAAGAATATCAGAATCATCAAGGCTTTTCTTAGCATTGGTAAGTGGATTATAAAAATCTTTTTTTGGTTTTGACAACCTTGGTTCTTCTGCTATAAACCTGTCTAATAGTTGATTAATTTCCTTTTTGGTCAATTTAGGCTCCGGAACAGACGATAAATCAGTCTCAGCATCTACGGAAATATTTTCTGGCTTTTCTTCTTTCTTAACCTCTGGTTCTGCAACCTTTGAGGTTTTTGCTTTTTTGAATTGTAGCCATTCTGTAAAAGTCAAATTCTTTATGGCTTCTTCTTTATCTATTACCTCACCTGAATGCTGATTCGGCACATCTGATTGCACACTTTTTTCAGTTTGACTAACATTAGAAATTTCAAATTCAATAGGTGCTTCGATATCAGAAATATTTTTGCTTTCAGATTCTGATTCTTTCGGCTTATCAATATTTTTTACATCAAAAATTAAGTCAGAATCAATGGCATGTGCAATCATTTCTTTTTCTAATGCACTGACATTAGATTTATGCTCTATTGCTTCCTCGTGGATATGCGGATTGTCTGGCACCTTATTGTCGAGAGATTCTTTTTCTGTTACTTCAGAATCATCTCTGTGCTGTACCGCTGTAGAATCAGATTTAGTGTGCGAAACATTTTCAGACTGATCATTTTTGATGGTATCACTTTCTTCGTCTTGAATGACAGTATCAGCGTCATCAGTAGTATTCAAAATGTGGTAAAGTTGTTCGCGATCATTAACATATACCGAAGATTTGCGTAAGGCCTCATCAAAAAGAATGCTATTGGAATTCGATAAGGCTTTTAGATATAAAAGATGAAGGGTACTGCAATAGGGATATTTCTCCAGACTCGCTTCAAGTTCTGAAAGACTTGTACTTTGGAGCAAATGCGGGTTTGAAATGAAAACTTCTAATTTCTTTATATCCATTACCAGTTACTGCTTAATTTATTAATGATGTCTTGACTCAATTTATTATTAATGTCCTCTAATAATTCATCTTCCCTACTTGCCAAATCGAGTGCAGCGTCAAAATCTGAAAATTGGCTAAATTGTTGTTCAAAACTATTATTGGGAGATTTATTATTGATTACTGATACCAGCACAGTGACAGTTAGTCTGTTTTGAGCAGTTGTTTCATTACCTTGCACGGCTGTTGGTAAGACAGAATAACCCACTATTTTTCCACTAATCATAATGTCGGGGTTGCTACTGGCAAGTTTTAAAGAAGAACGACCAATTACAAAATCTTTTAAGTATTCAGTGTATTTAGAGCCGTAACCAACTGGTGCATTAGCAGCTTGCTCCTCGAAAATACTAACATTAAACGTGTCTGCATCAATACTACCATCTAATACCGAATAAGTAACACAACCGCTCATTAATACAGCAAAAATGATATATGTCAATAGCCTTTTCATCTAGATTTAGTGTCCTAACTTAATCAATTAAAATAAGATAATTAGTCAGTTAAGTTGTATTCTTTTATTTTTCTGTAGAGAGTTCGCTCTGAAATGCCTAAATCCTGAGCAGCATATTTTCGCTTCCCCCTATGTTTGGTTAATGCTTTAGTAATAAGTTCCTTTTCTTTGTCTTCTAAGCTCAATGATTCTTCAACTTCAACAGCTGGTTCAAAATGCTCTTCTGGTTCAAAAATTGCCGTATGAATGTTAGGCTTTTCTGTTTGTGGTCTATCAAATTGATGCGGTAGTAAATTTCTAGTTTCAGGTTCTATATCGTCGTATAATTGTTCTATAATTCTAGTCTTTTCTTCTGAACTTATGCCGCCTCCGTCGCTCTGAATAATTTTCAGCACCAGTTTTTTAAGCTCATTTAAGTCTTTTTTCATTTCGAAAAGTACTTTGTATAAAATATCCCTTTCTGAAAAATTATCTGCTTCTTTCTCTCTAATCATTGGTAGGTTAGAAGTAGGGGAGCCTTCAGGTAGGTATAAACGTAAAGTAGATGCTGATATTTCACGCTCTTGCTCAATAATAGAAATTTGTTCGGTTGTATTTTTTAATTGACGAATATTTCCAGGCCAATTATAGTTTGTTAGTGCATTCACTGCCTCTGGTGTTAATCGCACAGTCGGCATTCTATATTTCTCTGCAAATTCACTAGCAAATTTTCTAAACAATAAATGAATATCTTCATTTCTATCTCGCAAAGGAGGTAAGTGAATAGGTACTGAACTTAATCTGTAAAATAAATCTTCTCTAAATTTCCCTTTTGAAATGGCTTCTTGCAAATTTTCATTAGTTGCAGCAACTACACGTACATTCGTTTTGATTGGCTTAGACGATCCTACTCTTAAAAACTCACCAGTTTCTAAAACCCTAAGAAGTCTTACTTGCGTCGTTGTTGGAAGCTCTGCTACTTCATCAAGAAAAATTGTACCACCATCTGCTTCTTCAAAATAGCCTTTTCGCTTATCATGAGCACCTGTAAAAGATCCTTTTTCATGCCCAAAAAGCTCAGAATCTATCGTTCCTTCCGGTATGGCACCGCAGTTTACCGCAATATAAGTGGCATGTTTTCTTGCGCTTAAATTATGTATGACTTTAGGCATATTCTCTTTACCTGTGCCACTTTCACCAGTTATTAAAACATTCATGTCGGTTGGGGCAACCTGTATTGCCACACTTAATGCGCGGTTTAATGCAGGACTATTACCAATAATTCCGAACCGTTGTTTTACTTGCTGCAAATCCATAAATCAAACAATTTTTCCGATTAGTGTTGTTGTAGTGCAGTCGTGAATTTTGACATCAACGTATTCACCAATTTTTTTATCGCCTTTCGGAAAGATACATGTGACATATTGAGAGTTTCTCCCATAAGCATCACTGTTTGATCGTTTTGAAAGTCCTTCAATTAATACTTTGAAAGTTTTTCCAACATCCTTTTCATTGCTTTTTAGCGATAGTTGATGTTGTAAATCAATAACGGTTTGTAAACGTGATTTTTTAACCGCTAACGGCACATCATCTTCAAATTTTCTTTCGGCCAAAGTTTTTGGCCGCTCAGAATAAAAGAACATATACGAAAAATTATATTCTACAGCTTTAATTAAGCTGACGGTATCTTGAAATTCTGCTTCTGTTTCACCACAGAAGCCCGTAATGATATCTGTTGAAATGGCACAATCTGGCATAATACGTTTGATAGCATCAACCCTATTTAAATACCATTCTCGTGTATAACCTCTGTTCATCCTTTTGAGTACATCTGAATTTCCCGACTGAACTGGTAAGTGAATGTACTTACAAATATTCTCATATTTTGCCATAGTATGCAAAACATCATCTGTCATGTCCTTTGGGTGTGATGTTGAAAAGCGCACACGTAAATCAGGATTTACCAAGGCTACCTTTTCTAAAAGTTGTGCAAAATTTACAACGGGTTCCTTAGGGTCAATGATTTCATCTTTTTTAGTGATATTCCATCTATAACTATCCACATTTTGGCCTAAAAGAGTGACTTCTCTGTAGCCTTGAGCAAACAAATCTGCAGCTTCTTTCACAATTGTTTCGGGATTTCTGCTTCGTTCCCTTCCTCTTGTAAATGGTACAACGCAAAAGGAACACATGTTGTCACACCCTCGCATAATAGAAATAAAGGCTGTCACGCCTCCAGAACCAAGTCTAACAGGTGATATATCAGCATAGGTTTCCTCTCGACTTAACAATACATTAACTGCTTTTTGACCACTTTCTACCTCTTGAATGAGAACAGGTAAATCTCTGTATGCATCTGGCCCAGCAACTAGGTCTACTAATTTCTCCTCTTCTAGTAAGTCTTTTTTTAACCTTTCGGCCATACAACCCAAAATGCCAATAATTAATTTCGGATTGTTTTTTTTCTGCTTTTGATATTGACTTAGCTTATTTCTAACACGTGTTTCCGCATTCTCACGAATTGAGCAAGTATTCATTAAAATAACATCAGCAATCGACGAATCGTTTGTTGTAGAAAAACCTTGCTCAATTAATATTGAGGCTACAATTTCACTGTCGGAAAAATTCATCTGACAACCGTAACTCTCGAGGTAAAGTTTTTTTCCATTATTGTTACTAGGTATCATTACAGCTTCACCTTGCTTGCTTTCGTCTATTGTTTTCTCTATTTGAGTTGTATTGATCATTTCTTGTTAATTCTGATGCAAAGTTAAAGATATTAAAGTTCTGCCAATATGACAGACTGTTATTTTTTTAAAATTTTGTAATTTTTATTATTATTTATAATAATAGGTGACCACAAAAAGGTGGTTTGTTTAAAAAATTAGATTTATCCAATTACCTTTTATAACTTTGTGCCCTTAAAATTCGTAGTAGAATTGGTTAAGAAGGAAATTATGTCAAAACATTTAGTGATAGTTGAGTCACCTGCAAAAGCAAAAACAATTGAAGGTTATTTAGGGAAAGATTATACGGTGATGTCCAGTTATGGACATGTGAGAGACCTTGGTAAAAAAGAAGATGCGATAGACATTGAAAACGATTTTTTACCCAAGTATGAAGTGTCGGCCGACAAAAAGAAAATTGTAGCAGAACTTAAAAAATTGGCTAAGAAAGCTGAAATGGTTTGGCTAGCAAGTGATGAGGATCGTGAGGGAGAGGCTATTTCATGGCATTTAAAAGAAACTTTGGGATTAAAAGAAGGTGATTACAAAAGAATTACTTTTAATGAAATAACCAAAACTGCTGTATCGCACGCCATAGAAAATCCAAGAAAAATTGATGATGATTTGGTAGATGCACAACAAGCCCGTAGAATACTTGATAGGTTAGTTGGTTTTGAATTGTCACCTGTCCTCTGGCGTAAAGTTAAGCCTTCCTTATCGGCAGGTAGAGTGCAGTCTGTGGCAGTTCGACTAATTGTTGAAAGAGAAAAAGAAATTGAAGCATTCAAAGCAGACAATTATTTTAATACTGAAGCTTTGTTTGGTGTAGGTAACACAACTTTAAAAGCGAAATTAAATAAAACACTAGAAAATAAAAAAGCCGCTGAATCTTTTTTGAACGATTGCAAGCAGTATGAATTTTCAATCGCGGATGTAACAAAAAAACCAGCTAAAAAAACACCAACGGCTCCTTTTACAACGTCAACTTTACAACAGGAAGCCAGTTTGAAATATGGGTTTTCAGTCTCTAGAACCATGTCTGTAGCACAACGTTTGTATGAGGCCGGAAAAATCACCTACATGAGAACTGATTCTGTTAACTTGTCGAAAACAGCTGTTGATGGGGCTGTAGCAGAAATAAACAAGGCTTACGGAAAAGAGTTTGTCAAAGTAAGAAAGTTTAAGACTAAATCTAATTCTGCTCAAGAAGCGCATGAAGCAATCCGACCAACTGATTTTTCCGTACATGCTATTAGTGGCGAATCAGACGAAGAGAAGCTATACCAATTAATATGGCGCCGGTCAATTGCTTCGCAAATGAGTGATGCTGAATTGGAGCGAACTACTATTAGTATTGATGCACCACAGCAATATGTTTTTCAAGCCAAGGGAGAAATCATTAAATTCGAAGGGTTTTTAAAAGTATACCTTGAATCGAAATTGGATGAAGATGAAGAAGAAGTTGAAGGTTTATTACCTGATATTAAAGTAGGGGAAAAGTTGAGTAGAGAATCGATTACGGCAACTGAACGATTTTCGCGTCCTCCTTCAAGATATGTAGAAGCAAGTTTGGTTAAGAAATTAGAAGAACTAGGTATTGGTAGACCGTCAACTTACGCACCAACTATTTCAACCATTCAGAAAAGAGGGTATGTTGAAAGAGGCATTCATGAGGGTGATGAAAGAAAATATGAACAATTGTTGTTGCAGTCAGACAACATAGAAGTGTCAGTGTTGACGGAAAAAACTGGAAGTCAAAAAGGAAAGCTTGTGCCAACCGATATTGGCAGGGTGGTAACTGAATTTCTTATTGAAAACTTCGGTAGAATTATGGAATATAGTTTTACAGCAAGTGTGGAAGAGGAATTTGACGATATTGCCAATGGATTGAAAAAGTGGACGGAAATGCTTAAGAAGTTTTATGTTCCGTTTCATAAAAATGTAGAAGATACGTTAGAAAACGCTGACAGAGCTTCTGGAGAACGCGAATTAGGCATTGATCCCCAATCTGGTAAACCAGTAATTTCTAGAATTGGCCGCTTTGGCCCTATGGTGCAAATTGGGCACGCAGATGATGAAGAAAAACCAAAATTTGCTTCACTCAGAAATAATCAAAATATTCACTCAATTACCTTAGAAGAGGCTTTGGATTTGTTTAAATTTCCAAAAGTACTTGGGCAGTTTGAAGGTAAAGATGTGAAAGTGAATGCAGGTAGATTTGGTCCTTATGTTCAACATAATTCAAAGTTTGTCTCTATCAAAGAAAAAGATGGCGACACGTTAGATTCAGTAGATTTTGAGCGTGCGGTAGAGCTGATTTTGGCCAAAAGAGAACAAGATGCTAAAGCGTTGATAAAAACCTTTCCAGAGGATGAGACAATGCAGCTGTTAATCGGAAGATACGGTCCTTATTTGAAAATTGGAAAAGCTAATTTTAAATTACCAAAAGATGTGGAGCCGGCGGACTTAACATATGAAGAATGTGTGAAAATCGCCGAGAATCAACCAGCAAAGAAAGGAAGAGGTAGCAAAATAGCTACCAAAAAACCGGCAGCAAAAAAAACAACAACTAAGAAAACACCAGCTAAAAAGAAACCTGCAGCTAAAAAGAAGTAAACGGTAAATTACCTGCTTTTTAAAAGTCTATTGTTAACTGTTTAACAATACCCATTGTGGTTTGTTTTGAGTTAGAAAATATATTTGTAGTTCGAAACGACGCTATGAAAGATATTTCTATTTATTTTCAGCCCTTTACGGTAGGGGACGAGTATGATACAACTCAGTTGGGAGATCGAATCGTTTATCTAAGTGACGATTATTCTGATATTAGTAGGAAATCCATTGCGTTAATTTTTGTTTCAGAATACCGAACAAGTCAAATTGATTACATAGATTCTGGTTTTCATAATATTATAGAGAAAATCAATAATTTGCAATGGGGCGATTGGAAAGTGCCGGTATACAATTTAGGAGAGATCAAACCTGGCCAATCTCCAGCCGATTCTTATGCCGCGCTCAAGGAGGTTTGTTTTGAATTAATTAAAAATGATATTTTTCCACTTATCATTGGTGGTACACAGGATTTGACTTATGCTATGTATCAAGCCTATGAAAAATTGGAGCAAACAGTTAATCTATTGTCTATCGATTCACATTTTGACTTAGGTGATCCAGATGAGGAAGTTAAAAGTGACGGTTGGTTGAATAAAATTATTTTGCATCAACCCAACTATTTGTTTAACTATGCCAATATAGGTTACCAGTCCTATTATGTGAATGCCGAAGAAACTGAGCTTTTTACAAAAATGTACTTTGATGTGCACCGATTGGGGGAGTATTATACTGATTCAACAATTGCAGAGCCCTATGCCAGAAACTCAGATATCATTTCATTCGACTTAAATAGTATCAGGAGTTCAGATTATGCACACAACTCCGAATCGTCGCCACACGGTTTTTATGGTGAAGACGCTTGTCGGATAATGCGATATGCAGGTATTAGTGATAAGTTAACCTCATGTGGCATTTTTAACTATAATGCTGATGGTTCATCTGAGAAACTATGTGCAAACCTTGTTGCGCAAATGATATGGTACTTTATTGAAGGATATAACCAACGCAAGGGGGATTATCCTATTTCAGGTAAAAAAAATTACCTAAGGTATCGAGTGAATATCGACGACTTTAAAGATGAGATTTTATTCTACAAAAGCGATAAATCTGGGCGCTGGTGGATAGAAGTTCCATATCCAAATAGCGACCGTTCAAAGTTCCAACGTCATTTGCTAGTGCCTTGTACTTATAAAGTTTACCAAGACGCACTTAAAAATGAAATGCCAAGTCTTTGGTGGAAGACTTATCAAAAATTAGTCTAGTTTTTGATAAGCTAAAAAAACTTTAGTTTTCTGCTAAAATTTATGTATTTTTAAAAAAATATATTTACTTTAGCCACCGCATGGAGTGTTTTTCGTGCGCAAAAGTTTTTTTTATGAAGAAGATTTTACTATTAAGTACCTGTTTTTTAGCAGTTAATTTGTCTTTCGGACAAAGTGATAAGCAATTGACGCACTACATGGCGGATCAAATCTCCTTTAATCCTGGCGCAACTGGGTTTAAAGGATATTGTGGAACCTTAATTTATCGTAACCAATGGTTTGGTTTTGATGGTGCACCTAATACGGTCTTGTTTAATGCACAAGCAAATATCCAAAAAGTAGGAATGGGTGTGGGTATTAGCTTCATGAACGATAATATTGGTTTCTTTTCAGAAAACGATTTCAAAATTAATGTGGCCAAGCACTTTGAATTCGTTGGTGCTGGTTATTTGAGCGCCGGTTTAGGTCTTGGTTTAATCAATGGTTCTTATGTGCCAGAATGGCTTGCGCCTGAAACGGGTATAGACGTTACTCTAGATCCGAATTTACCTAACGCTGATGGTGGAACATCACTAGACTTAAACTTCGGTTTATTCTGGAGAGATGCGGATAATAGATATTACGCTGGTTTGTCGGCAACACATTTAGCTGCGCCTGAACTTGATAATATTAACTTCAAGAAAGCAAGACATTATTATGCGACAGGTGGGATGAATATCACATATGACATGCTACAGATTGATCCAAGATTAACACTGAAGCCGTCGTTTTTGGTGATTTCAGATTTAGTGTCAACAACCATGGATATTACAGCAATTGCTGATTTTAGAATGCGTCCTGAGCAGTCTATTTATGCGGGTTTAAGTTACAGAAGAAAAGATGCTGTTGCCATTTTATTAGGTTCTTCGCTTGATATAACACCTAAGTCTGGTAAAGCTGGTAGTAACTTAGGTTCCTTAGGTAGTACACAAGCTGATGTAGTCAGCTTTGGATTGTCTTATGATATTACAACAAGTAACATTAATACACCTAGTAATGGATCGTTAGAAATTTGGGCAAACTACTGCTTGTTTCCTAAAGATCCTGCTAAAGCAAGATACGGTAATCCATTTATTTTGGAATAAGCGTAAAATAAATTGTAACTAAAAATCTAAAGTTTCGTTTATAAACTGTAAAACCAACCCTTATATAGATAGTCGAAATAAAATTGGTAGCATGAAAAAAATATTTTTTGGAATAATAATGATGATGTTAGTGCTGGTAGGGTGTGACCCTGGAACTGGCGACTTAACAGGAGTGCAGGGAAGAAGATTATTCTATCCGACAGTGCCATATGGAATGGTATATGTGCCATCAGGGTCGTATACTATGGGGCAAAGTGATGAAGATGTGCCATTTTTGCAGCAGTCACGCTCAAAGGTAGCATCTGTATTTGCATTCTATATTGATAATACGGAGATTACAAACAACGAATACCGTGAGTTTGTGGAGTACGTTAAGGATTCTATTATGCTTGAAAAAGTGTATGAAAATGCTTTAAACTTGAATGTTGATGGAATTGTGATTAAAGAAGATGTTTCAGAAGAAGCACTTGGTAACATGTTAAGCCATCAAGATGCATATTATGATGAATCTTCGTCTGAGTGGAAGATTTGGGATGATGAATTTGATCCAACTGATCCGTATTTTAGAGAAAACTTTGCATTAAGCTGGGAACTGAAAGGTATTACGGATTATCAAATTCTACCATTGGTGTCAGACTTATATTTAAAGCCAAATGAAAGATGGTATAAAAGAAAACAAATTGACGTTCGTCAATTGAACTACAAATATTACTGGGTAGATTTACAACAAGCTGCATCTCGAGGAGAGGTAAATATCAAGCGAAATGGATATAAACCAGAAAGTGGTGGTTCAACAGGTGAACCAACAAACAAATCACTTAGTCCTCAGCACCGTGAGTTAAACACACCTTCAACGAATTTTGTTGGAGAGCCTGTTGGATTAGATGAAGATTTGGGTTGGTTTAACACTAAAGGAGAAAATAACGCCATTAGAGGTCATAGCGATAGAGGACGTTTTATTATCGAAGAGCAAATTAGAGTGTATCCAGATACTATGTGTTGGATAAGAGATTTCACATACTCTTTTAACGACCCAATGGTAAATATGTACTTCTGGCACGTTGCTTACGACAATTATCCAGTAGTAGGTGTCACATGGAAACAAGCGAGAGCTTTTTCTCACTGGAGAACTCAGAAATTAAACAATTGGTTATCAAAGCAAGGTATGACTTGGGTGCAAGATTTTAGATTACCAACAGAAGCTGAATGGGAATATGCCTCAAGAGGTGACTTAAAACAAAGTCCATATCCATGGGGAGGACCTTACATCAGAAACTCAAACGGTTGTATGTTGGCTAACTTTAAGCCTATGCGAGGACGTTACGTTGATGATGGTGGTTTTTACCCAGTAAAGGCTTATTCATACAATCCTAATGGTTATGGTCTATATTGTATGGCTGGTAATGTAGCAGAGTGGACTGAAACGGCTTATGATGAATCGGTTTATGAATTTTCAAATGATATGAACCCAGATTATAGATATTATGCATTAGATTGGGATCCGCCAACATTAAAAAGAAAAGTAATTAGAGGTGGTTCATGGAAAGATATTGGATATTATTTACAAAACGGAACAAGAACTTATGAATTCCAAGATACAACCAAATCGTACATAGGATTTAGATGTGTTCAAACACATATTGGTAGAGGTGGAAAAGACTTTGATAGTGAAGGTGGTGAAGGCTTGAAATCGGATATCGAATTATAAGAAATTAAAAATTATAACCAAAAAACAAAAGTTAAACTAAAAACAAGGAAAATTATGAAACCAGGAAGTAAAAAATGGAAAAATTTTATGGCTAAGTTGTACGGTATTGGTGCAGCAGTTGTAATTGTTGGTGCAATGTTTAAGATCATGCACTGGCCAGGTGCAGGCGCTATGCTTGTAGGTGGCTTATCAACAGAAGCCGTAATTTTCTTCTTTTCTGCCTTTGAACCATTGCACGAAGATCCAAATTGGGAATTAGTATACCCAGAATTGGCTTTAGCGCACGACGAAGATTTTGATGTACATGCTTATATTTCAGAAAAAGGTGTATCTGGTGGCGTAATGGCTTCTGGAGGCGGTGGTTCTGCAACAGGTATTACAGAACAATTTGATAACTTGTTAGAAGAAGCAAAAATAGATGCTGAATTATTGAATAGATTAGGGGATGGTATCCGAACGCTAAGCGAAAACGCTGAAGGATTGAAAGCGGTTTCAGGTGCTGCTGCTGCAACAGATAATTATGTGGCAAGTTTAGAAGAAGCTAGTGGACAAGTTCAAAAACTATCAGGAACTTACGAGAAAGCTTCTGAGTCTATTTTAGGGCTAACTGCTGGAACCGAAGATGGAGCATCTTTTGGTGAGCAAATGCAAAAAGTGTCAACTAATTTAGCAGCTTTAAATAGTGTTTATGAATTACAATTAAAAGGTTCATCAGCGCATTTAGAAGCAACTGATAAATTCCAAAGCCAAGTCGTAGAAATGATGTCAAATTTAAGTGATTCAGTTGAAGACACTAAGCGTTACAAAGACAACATGGCTATGCTTTCTAAAAACTTAACAGACTTAAACCAAGTATACGGTAATATGTTAAAGGCCATGTCAATTTCTAGAGATTAATCAATCTTATTATAGAATTGATTTTAGTTATTAATTAAATTAAACTAATTAAAGAAAATGGCAGGAGGAAAAGAAACCCCAAGACAGAAGATGATCGGGATGATGTATCTCGTATTAACAGCTTTGTTAGCATTAAACGTTTCAAAACAAGTAATTGCTGCTTTCATCACACTTAACGATAAAGTTGAAGTAAGTACAGGTGCAATTGAAAGTAAAAACGGTGCTATTTACCAAGGTTTTCAAGCTAAAATTTTGGCTTTGAAAACAACTGGAGGAGATGTTAAAGATATCAAGAAATGGCAAGACAATGCAATTGAAGTAAAAAATGAGGCCGATAAAACGGTTGATTTCTTAATTCAATATGCAAACGAAATGATTGGTGTCGCTGAAGGTGGTCAAGATTGGATAGATCATGATCATGATATTGAAATAGATGGAAAGAAGTATTCAACGACACTTAAGTCATTGAATGATGTTCAGAATTTCGATAATTATGACATTCCAACAAACATGTTCGTTGGAGACGACAGAAGTAACCCAAACGAAAAAGGTAGTGCAATAAGGTTAACACTATTAAAGTACCGCGATTATTTAGTTACTAAAATTGGTAACTATAACGAAGGTAAAACTAAATGG
>JAWWDX010000046.1:0-14707 GCA_033719695.1 Putridiphycobacter sp. | reverse complement strand
GACAATACTACTGAGCCTGTTGTTGATAATACAATACCAGTTGTAGACAATACTTCTGAACCAGTCGTAGACAATACAAAACCAGTTGTGGACAATACGACTGAGCCAGTTGTGGATAATACAAAACCAGTTGTGGACAATACTTCCGAACCAGTCGTAGACAATACAAAACCGGTAGTGGATAATACTACTGAGCCAGTCGTAGACAATACAAAACCGGTAGTGGATAATACTACTGTGCCAGTTGTGGACAATACAAAACCAGTAGTGGATAATACTACTGAGCCAGTTGTGGACAATACTGTTGAGACACCTTCAACTGACTATGCTTCTGCAGATTTTGATAATATTTATTTTGACTTTGATAAATATTTTCTGAGAGATAAAAGTAAAAACATTCTTGAAAATGTTTACAACTATTTAAGAGATCATCCTAATGCTACTTTGAGACTTGACGGGCATACAGATTGGATTGGTACAGAAGAATACAATACAACATTATCACAAATTAGAACATTAGTTGCTTATAAATATCTTATTGAAAGAGGTATTGCTCCAGACAGATTAGACAATGCATGGTTTGGAGAATCTAAGCCAGCGGCACCTAACGCCAATGCAGATGGCAGCGATAATGCAGCCAACCGACAGTTGAATAGAAGAGTTGAAATCAAATTAGATATTCCTGAAATGTCAGCACTTTATATTCAGCTTTAAAATAACTCATGGATTTAAACTTAGCTAAACCAATTGTATTTTTTGACCTCGAAGCCACAGGTTTAAACATTACTAAAGATAGAATTGTTGAAATTGGAATCATAAAGGTAAATATAGACGGAACGGAAGACAAATTAGTTCAACTGATAAACCCTGAAATATCAATTCCTAAAGAAGTCGTAGATATCCATGGTATAACAAATGAACATGTAGCTAATGAGCCTACTTTTAAAGAGTTTGCACCAACACTGGTTGCGTTTATTGGTGAAGCAGATTTAGCAGGCTATAATTCTAACAAATTTGACATCCCACTATTGCTGGAGGAATTTGTGAGAGCTGACATTGAATTTCCAATGGAAAGCAGAAGTTGTGTTGATGTGCAAAATATATTTCACAAAATGGAAAAACGCACACTAGAGGCTGCGTACCAATTTTATTGTCAAAAATCTATAGAAAACGCTCACAGTGCTGAAGCAGATATCGTAGCTACATACGAGGTTCTTAAGGCGCAACTTGATAAATACACGGAACTAAAAAATGACATCACATTCCTAGCTGAATTTAGTCAAAATACTAAAAATAAAGTTGCAGACTTTAGTGGCAGATTGGCTTATAACAAGAAAGGAGAACTCATTTATAATTTTGGAAAACATCAAAACAAAACCATAGCAGAAATTCTAAAAAAGGAACCAGGATATCATTCATGGATGCTCAACAACGATTTTCCTCACTATACAAAAAAGGTACTACGCGCTGCAGTTGCTAAAATTCAATCTGATAATAAGAAAGAAAAACACGAGAGCTTGGACGACAAACTTTCAGCACTGAAGTCAAAATTTACTGGTAAGTAATTAGGTAACCCTTTTAATTTATCATTAATTTTATCGTTAAATTGATAATTTACCGTTTTATGAAAATAATTTGCATTGGTCGAAATTATGCAAAACATGCTGTTGAAATGAAAGCAGCTCTGCCGAGTGAGCCAGTTTTTTTTATGAAGCCAGATACGGCTCTCAATCGTCAAAATTACCTGTACATACCTGACTTTACCTCTGATTTACATTATGAAGTTGAATTAGTAGTAAAAATATCAAAAGTTGGTAAACACATTGATGAAAAATATGCTCATAAATACTATCAAGAAATTGGTCTTGGAATTGATTTTACAGCGAGAGATTTGCAGTCAAAATGCAAAGAAAAATCATTGCCATGGGAAATAGCGAAAAGCTTTGATAACAGCGCCACCATTTCAACTCATTTTATAAAAAAAGAGGATTTAGATATGGGAAATATTGCGTTTTCGCTACAAAAAAACGGACATACTGTTCAAGAAGGTAATGAAGCTGATATGATTTTTAAGATCGATCAAATTATTGCTTACGTTTCTCAGTTTATAACGTTAAAAATTGGAGATTTGATATACACCGGAACACCTGAAGGTGTTGGACCTGTAACCATTAACGATTCCTTAACTGGATTTATTGGTGAAGAAAAAATGTTTTCAATTGCAATTAAATAATTTGGATACCTCTAAAAAACATATCTTATTGCTGTCTAAGTGGTACCCCAACTTGAGCGATTTGCAATTAGGTATTTTTGTTCAAAATCAGGCTGTACTAATGGCAAATAAGTACACTGTGACTGTAATCTATGCTCAACCTATTCAACAAGCAACAGAAAAATATACAATTAAGCTTACAGAAAACAATGGTGTCAATGAGGTTAATGTATACTATAAAGAGTGGAAAATATTTAAAAAAATAGTTCATTTTTTCAGGTACCGAAAAGCGCAGAGATTAGGTTTACAAGCAATTTCTGGTCATGTAGATTTGGTGCATGTCCATGTGCCAATAAGACCTGCGTTTTTAGCACTTAGATTGCATAAACGTTTCGCTACACCATATATTGTCACTGAACATTGGTCAGGGCATCTTAACGGGCAGTTTACGGCAAAACCAATGCTCTACAAACTGATGTATGGCCATGTTCTTAATAAGGCGTCCAAAATTACAGCAGTAAGTAAGGCGTTAGCTGATAAAATATCGGGGCTAAGCAACAAACAAGTCAAAGTCATACCAAATTACATTTTAGCCTCATCAAATCCTATGCAAAAAAATGCAACTTCAAACATTCAAATCATATCAGTATCCGATTTAAATGATCACACAAAAAATATCACAGGTTTAATAGAAGGCTTCAAAATTGCGCTTGAAGAAAACGATTGTCTTCACTTAACAATCGTAGGCGACGGACCAGATAAAAATAAAATCATTGATAAGATATTAGCATTGCATCTATCAGACAAAGTAACACTTCTAGGCCGTAAGACTCAAACGGAAGTCTTGGCTTTGCTCCCTTCATTTGATTTTTATGTTTGCAATTCAATAGTTGAAACATTTGGAATGACGGTTGCTGAAGCAATACTTTCAGGTTTACCAGTAATTTGCAGTCGCTGTGGTGGACCACAAGAATTTGTAAATGAAAATAATGGTATTTTATTTGACGTAGGAAATATCAATCAATTAAAACATGCCATAATAAAAATGAGTCACACTTTTGGGTCGTACAATACAATAGAAAACCAAAAAAACATTGAAGCCCTTTTTGGAAAAAAAGCAATCTTAAAACAGTGGGAAGAACTTTACCAGTCTGCTATCTTAACCTAATAACCTGTCCAATATGAAGTGTGCTGGTAGGTTTAATATGATTTAATTTGCACAGTCTACTAACTGATGTTCTATGTCGCTGTGCGATTGCTGAAAGCGTATCCCCGCTTCTTACTTTGTGATATTTTTTATTTGTAGTTGTAGAAGTACCTCCCGTTGAATATCCGCTTGCACTGGATTTTGAATGCTCAAAAACACCACTATGTACAAATAGGTTGGGACTTAACACCTCCCCTTTCTTAAAGTCGAAAATTAACTCAGGATCGATAGGTTGATCGTAAAATCGAATTTCAAAATGCAAGTGTGAACCCGAAGACCGACCAGTGTTTCCACCTAAGCCAATAGGTTCTCCTGCTTTCACATAAGTGTTGGGTTCGACTAATAATTGCGATAAATGTGCATAATACGACTCTAGCCCATTAAAGTGGCGAGCAATAACTAAATTACCAAAGCCATTTGCATGATATTTACTGTATCTAATAATCCCATCAAAGGCCGCGTAGACGGTATCACCCGTTTCCAAATCTAAATCTGTTCCATTGTGATTTCTTCCGTATCTAATTCCAAAATGTGATGTTACATATGCATTTTTAACAGGTGAATGCGCCTCACTATGCAAGGAATCTAAAACACATAACCATAAAGTATCCTTTAAATTATGCACCGGATTTTCGTTATAAGTGATTGTCACATTATTATTCCAGTACGTCTTAAAATCTACTGTGGAATCAGCCTCCAATAAACCGTGAATATGATCGTTGAGAATGCCATCAAAATCAGAAATACCACTGAAAGCATTCCCAACTTCAAAGCCATTTACGTCTTCATCTATAACTTGTTTATCAATTTCTTGCTCCAGTGAATCTAATGCAGTCTTTTCAGATTGTGAATACAGTGTAAACGTCCACAAAAATCCAACAATAAATAAAAGATATTTAGTCATATTTAAAAATTACAAGATGCAAAAATACAAATAATAATCTTATTAAGTCTCACTTATGCAAAACATTGATTATATACCGTTTAGTTAATATAAGTTTAATTTAATTGGTCAAGTAACGCTATTACAATACAATCTTTTAATTTTGTTACTTAAAATAATCAGTACATTATACACGACAAACAAGTTATGCGCATAGATATTTTAACAGTATTACCTGAGCTATTTGAAGGCCCTTTTAATCATTCTATTCTAAAAAGAGCACAAGAAAAAGGTCTTGCGCAAATTGAAATCCATAATATTAGAGATTATTCAACGCACCGCCAAAAAAGTGTAGATGATTACCAATATGGCGGAGGAGCTGGTATGGTTATGACAATTCAACCCATTGCAGATTGTATCAATAAATTAAAATCTGAGCGGCACTATGATGACATCATTTATGTTACACCAGATGGTCAACTTTTTGACCAAAAAACAGCAAATCAGCTGTCACTAGGCGAAAATTTGATCATTCTATGTGG
Source organism: Putridiphycobacter sp. (assembly GCA_033719695.1). Lineage (GTDB taxonomy): Bacteria > Bacteroidota > Bacteroidia > Flavobacteriales_D > Crocinitomicaceae > Putridiphycobacter. Next base: position 9,863 of record JAWWDX010000046.1, on the reverse strand, counting down.
TCATTACAAAGGTGTTGATCAACGAGTACGAGATTTGTTTATCACCAAAGAACTATCCATTGGTAGTTATGTGCTATCAGGTGGAGAATTAGCCGCAGCTATTATTACTGATGCCGTAGTAAGGTTATTACCTGGTGTCCTTAATGATGAAACATCAGCGTTAACCGATTCATTTCAAGATAATTTATTAGCACCACCTGTATACACACGCCCACGAGATTATGATGGATATCTTGTTCCTGAAATTCTTTTATCGGGTGACGAAAAAAAAATAGAAGACTGGCGACTGAAACAGGCGCTTAAAAGAACGCAAGAAAGACGTCCAGACTTATTGTGATTTCTTTTGTATTCTTCTTCTTTTTAGGACAATATATAAGAGAATGAGTGAGAAACTGGTGATGATACCGTACCAAAATGCTCGGTGTAAAACAATCAATTTAGTATAGTAAAAAATAAGTCTGTAATTAAACGGTTCTTTTGCAGAAGTAGATTGCCAAAAATCAACATTATAGTCTTGTAATTTTTTTAATTTTTGACCCGTTAAACTTATTGTTTCAAAAGAGACTATTCCTGTTTCACTAATCATTACCTTCAACCAAGCATCACGCTTGAAACCTCTAATGGCAGAAGCAATATAAGTGAGATTTGAAGCTTCATCTCTATGGTAAAAGAAAGATGCTGGCGCATCTCCTATAGAGCCAGAAAACCAATAAACAGGCACTTTTTCTCCTATTTTTTGGATTATTGGGAAAACAGTTTTTGAAAAATTATTTCCAAAAACAGCTTGAGTATTGTCTTCAAATAAGCCCTCAAATTCGGTGTAATGCTTTGCCCACACAGTTCTGTGACAATAGATAAAAACTTGACGTATGCTGTTAGTTGTTGCCGCTTCCAGTGTTTGATTTAGGATTGTTAATTGCTCATCACTAAAACTACCGTTATTAGCTTCTGTATCAAAAAATAAATGGCGGTCCTGGTTAATTGTAAACTGAAAATCTGTTTGACCATAATGCTGCTGGTATATGTCGGCAGTTAGATCGTGATTACCAACAGTATTAAAAAGTGGAATGTTCAACTTACTAAAAAACGACTGCTCGTAAAATGGAATATCATTAGAAACATCTTTAAACAAGTCACCTAAGCACACTAAAAAACGATAATCACCATTGTTTAACTGATCAATATTGGCCAACAAGCTATTAATTGGATAGCCCGTATGATTGGTCCCAGAACCATGAAAATGACCACTTACAATATATTGGTAATTGTTAGTACTATCTGTATTAACTATCTTACTGTTGAAAGGCGACTGTTGACTACTTGTCCATAAATTTACCAATAGTGCCAGACTAAAAATCACATATTTTCCTGTCATACGAAAGAAATCAATTTTTTAATATTCACCGTTTTCGTTTTATATAAATCAACATCTTTAAAAGTTTGTAATCCTTTTGTGGAGTCAATCATAAAGCCCTGCTCAATGTTGGAAATGAAACTGCTAAAAGTCTGAAATCGAGAACCCTCAGAAAGACTTGACAGGGTGTCAAAACGCTGAAAACTGCTATTGTATGCTTTTGATAAACTACCAAATGCCAAGGCAATACCTTTTCTAAAATTAGTAAATTCTGAATCTTTGATAAACCAATAACTGCCATTAGATTCTGCTAATAGATGGCCTTTCCTAAATGCTGACTGGTCAATGGATATTATTGATTCATTTAAAACACCCAATGAATTTAAGCTGCCACTTAAGCATTTGTAAAAGGTTACCTGGCTATTATTGACGTTTTGGAATAGTTTAGCCATATCGTAAAACATGCAATTTTTAAATATCAGTTCGCTACTATCAGCTACAAACAAATTATTTCCATTACAATGCACATTACTTGCACTAAATCGTCCATTATTCAAGAGGATTACACCATCTTTTGACGTAGAAATTGAAATTGGTTCAGCAGAATTATAGGCTTGAAATGACAAACTCCCTTCAACTGTGATTCGGCCTTTATCTGTAATTTTCAATGACTGATTAGGATACATATATAAGGTAACCCCTTTAGGAATTGTAATATGTTGCGAAAGTGTTGTTATTTTATTTTTAAACACCCATTGTTCGCCTGATTTAGCAATAATTGCTGAATCATCAACTGTAGAAAAATTACTATCTGCTAACTCAAAGTTTTTTTTATAAGCTGGATACTCATTTACCTCAACTAAGTATGTTTTTGAACTACCAGGTACTTTGGCTACTAAAAATAAATTAGTCGATTTTGAAAAGGGATTTTCGATTGAAATCGAAAAGTACTTGGTGTAGGACTCTCTAACTTTGGCAGGCACATTTAATACTTCAGGAAGGTATTTAATTTTATCTTTTCGCTTAACTCCAATAATTTGTATTGGATAATCTGAAACTGGGGCAATCGCTATGGATAATAGGTTGTTCTCAGTAGGATTTATGAAAGCATGGAAAGGTTTTGGTATATCTACATTATTCCTAATCAATTTAACATTCTCAAAATAACCATCAAACGACACTTTACGATATGGCCATTCTTTGGCTATCAATCCCATTTTTTCATCCAATTCAGGCTGAATTTTGGTCATGAATTTATGTAGATACCCTTCAGACACAATCCGTTCTAAATTTCTAATATAAATCTCAAAAAATAAGGGGTCAGAAAAGAGTTGATCGTGATAGTTATATATTATGCCATCATAACTTTTTGGAATTCGTTGCCCTGCTATTTTCTCTGTTTTTCGAACACTAAAACTCTCATATCCTACTGGTTCAATCCTGTCAGTTTCGGAATTATAATAAAATTTAACGTCACTCCAATCTAAAGAGTGGTAGCCCCCTACCAGGTCAATGATGACATGAAATCGCGCCATTTTCTCCATATCAAAAACGTCAGAAGTTTTCAACTTCCCTCGTCTAAACATTTCTAATAAGTATGCCCCTTTCTGATAATTCTCTAATAATTCTGAATCTCTTTTTACCGTACCTCGATCATAGGGTTCAACAAAACTACTTGAAAATGCACTGTATTCTTCGTTAATATAGGCACCTTGCAGCTCATCAATACGCCAATCCCAGTATAATTCTGGATTCCATCTCAAAATAGCGCCTTTTGGTCTATTGTTTCGCTCTAATACGTGTTGCCCAAAATGCTCCTCTAGGGCATAAATTCCTAAATTCTCATCATTAATGATGACTTCTATAAAATCGTAGTTTAAATAGATAATACCTTCGTTCTTCAAAAGTTGGTGATATATCCATTCGTAAACATAGTTACGCGTGCCAGGATGCTGTATAGAAAAACGATACATACCTTGTACGGGTTCATCAGACTTTACCCTGTATGACCATTTATTGCCCTGAAGGTGATCAGTCATGTGTCCTTTTAAGCGAATTTCACCTGTGCTTTTATCATTAGCGAAATCAATTTTACACGGAACGTAATTGTCACCTACATTTATTTGGATACCTCTGTCAATTGCAATTTCCCTTTTGTCTTTAATAAACTCAAAATCAGCTTTTGAAATCTTTATATTCAATTGTTTTGGTTCTACTGCATTTGCTAATTTTTTATTTGTTAATACAGTTGTTACCACATCTGTGACACCTGTGTATCCGTAGGTTTTTGCCTGTCTATTTGCAAAATATAGCGCCAAAAGCAAACCAATTGCTAAAACGAAAAAAGTAATTTTTATTTTTTTTCTAAATGTCATTTCAATTTTGTACTTCTAAATGTTCGACTTCTGGTTTAATTTGGAATGTAAAAACACTCAAAATGATTAAAAACAATATCGTAAAGGGGTTCAAAGAACCGACTAACCAGGACTCATAATTGATATTAAAACCAACAGAAACAACAAAAGCTAGCACCATATAGTTTCCCTGCATGTTTTTTAATAGGTTATATAAATAGGCCGTATAGTAGGCTATTAATCCAACAATACCTGTATCAAACCACATGGATAAGTATGAATTATGAACACCACCGTTATGTCCTGCCCTTTCTAACCAATAGTAATTTGGTCGCATGATATTTTCATCATGTCCAAAACCACCGCCAATAAAAAAGTATTTCTGAATTTCCTGCCAAGCAAATATCCACGCAATCTTTCTACCCGACCCCTCTTCAATTGTATTCACACGGAAATATGATTCCATACCAACAAACTCTATAATTGCAATGATCACAGCAAATAAATACTCTTCAAAGATAATAATACTCGTAACAATTATGATTGCCAACAGCCAATTGATTTTAACTAACCTGTAAGTTACAAGAAACAGCAAAGTACTCATAATCGCATTCCTTGACTCACACCAAATTATAGTTAGAAAAATAGCCAACACAATTAACAAATTTTCTCGTTTTGTGAAATTTGCGAGCTTGAGATCCTTAATTAAAGTATAAATCACTGTTACCAAAAATGCGTAAATACCTACACCATTGGGATTGCCCAACGCCCCTTTAAAACGCCCACCAGAGTGAATACCGATTTGCGGAATAACTATTCCTAAAACTAGGCCTATTAACAGTATACCTACAAGAAAGGTGATTAGACCACTCCAAAACACTGAACCATAAGTTTTATGCAAGTATAGGACGTAGAGTGGTACGGTAAAGTACATGATTGCAAATGAAATGGTTTTTTGAATGCCTGTTGAAATATTTAGCGAATAAAAAAGGGCGATACATGCAATTAAAAAAAAGGGAATAAAAGGAACAATAAAGGAAAGATTTAAATCAAAATCTTCACGATAAAATAGAAAAAAAGCAAATAAAGTAATAGGAGCAAGGAATTTAAGGTCTTTTGCAAATTGCAAACTATCACGGGTAGCAGAAGAAATGGGCACGTAATCTGATAAAATCAAAAATAATATACTAAGTACTAATAGTTCAAAGAAAAACTTTTTATAGCCCAATAGAAACAAGACTACTGGAAATAAAACATATACTACTTCAGGAATAAATACACCTAGCGTATAAATAATTACCATGAGCATGATAAACTGAGCGTAGTATTTATAAGCGTATCCCATTTAGAGTGCTTCGATTTGCTTTAAGTATATTTGATTTCGACGTATTAGAAAATCTAAATTAGCCTGTACATTATCTTCCCAAGTTTTTTTGGAAAGATTATTGGTCCAACGATTTATATGCCAATTGATTTCAGCGTCTATTGACATTTTTAGTTTTTTAACTTTCTTTGTCACCGCTTTCTCCGACAAGTTTGTTTTCAATACTTCAACTGCGCGGGTTTTCAGTCGTGTTCTGAAAGATTCGATTCCTACCAAATAATTATATAGTGTTGCGTTCACTGTTCGATTAGCTGATAAGTAATCGAAATAATTTTTTGTGACATTGTTTTGACCTTGATAAGTAAGCGCATAATCTAAATCATTTAACACCCATTTCCAGCGCCCTTTGTCTGCCCGATACCACAAAGCATTGTTATGTAGCCAATCGCCATTACCGAAATAGGTTTCAAATATGATATAATCAATAAATGAATTCAAGTCTATTATATTTTCAATTGACGCCAGGTCATGAACTTGCTCCTTAGAGCGTAAGGTCTCAATTAACTTTAAAAACTGTTCTTGGTCCGATTTATGGCCATCTTTTAACAGTCCGCCACCGCCTTCAAGAATAGTCACCTCTGCCGGTTTAGCTTTCTCATATGCTGCAATCATCTCCAAATCGATTCTTTCGCGTAAATTGTAAATTCCCCAGTAATTTCCATTCATGTATAGCACTATTGGCATGCCTTTTTGTACTAAAACATTTGATTTTTCAGCCAATTGATGCATCAATAAATCTGCAAATAACGTTTTTGTATTATCATTGCCTGAATTTCGAATAACCAGTGAGGCGTACTTTTTTATGCCTTTTTTACCAAAAAATGGATATTTAAACTCCGTGTAACCGTATAACCTATTTGCTTTTAACTTAAACGACTTTTGTGGAAAGGACCGAGTTGCGTTACCACTGACTTGAAGATCGGCCTTCGCTTCAAAAACAACAATTCCTTTTTCAATGAGTTGCCAATAAGTTTCACGTTTCGATTGTTCACCTCTTCTTTTATAATTGGCATTTCGCTCCCAAAACGGTAAATAAAAACCCACATTATGCCAAGCGTCCATTCCCATATTCATGATACCTTTGTCTTCGGAAAATAAGCCTTTTTCACTAGTTATCAAACTTAATATTGGTAATGAGTGAGTACCTTCGTTTAAGAAAGTAATCATTTTGGGTTCACTGTAAACGTGCTTACTGCTATGATTAGCTTTGACCAAAATAGACTTCAATTGTGGTTGAACACCATAAACAGGTTTAGATCGAAATGAAGTTATATAATGGCTAAGGTAACTTAGTATAATCTCATCTTCATCAATTTCACTGTCAAAAACATACGTATCTCCGCCATTAACTGAGTATTGAATTTTATATGCCTTGTCGTATTGGAAAATACGCCGATTATGAGTGTCAGGAAAATGTACAAGGTCTTCTAACTGTTCAAACTTTTTTAAAACAGTTTCTTTTCCAGCCAGTTGTTCTTGGACATTCTTTGAAAAAACAAATAAAGAAACTACACCAATAGCTAAAACAAATACTAAGGAATCTATTTTAAAGCGGTTCTTAAGCATTATTTTTATTTGGAAAAAACCAAATGATTAGAAGAATTAGGGTGGTTACAACAGCAGTTAAAACAACATTAGCAGAACCAACACCAATTCCAATCACACCCACTAATAACTTTAATAATTTACTGGTGTCATCACTGTTTTCCGACCGACCCATCCATATTATAACGGCTACAGACAAAATTGCAAATGGAACGGAATATTTAGCAATCATTGCCATAAACGTAAACACTATACCCATCAATACATAATGGTTGCCTGTTGCTATAACAAAACGTTTAGACCATGCCAACTGTAGTAAACGAACTAACAAAGCAGCAACCAAAAGTTGGAATATAAACATTGGAATATCGGCAGCTGAAAAGCCATTTAAACTATTTATTAAAATATTTTTCATTTGCTAAATTTTAAAATGCTTGTTTCTTTTTATCTAATAACCTCAGTAGGTACTGACCGTACTGATTCTTTTTTAATGGTTCAGCTAAAGTTTTCAACTGCTCATCATTTATATACCCTTTTCTGTACACTATCTCTTCGAGGCAAGCAACCTTTAATCCTTGTCGTTGTTCGATTGAAGCAATGAAATTTGAGGCTTGCGTTAAAGATTCATGTGTGCCTGTATCTAACCATGCCATGCCCCTGCCTAACAACTCAGTATTAAGCTCTTCTTCATTTAGATACAACCTGTTTAAGTCCGTTATTTCTAACTCACCTCGTTTTGATGGTTTCAGTGTTTTAGCTTTTGAAATAACTGTATTATCGTAAAAATATAAGCCTGTGACTGCGTAATTTGATTTAGGTTCTGCAGGTTTTTCTTCTAAGCCAATAACTTTTCTATTCTCATCAAATTCAACAACACCATATCTTTCTGGATCATTAACATAATACCCAAAAACAGTTGCACCTTTCTGTAAAGTTGACGCTTTTTCAAGAATTTTTGGCAGCCCATAACCATAGAATATGTTATCGCCTAAAACTAAACAAACATTGTCTTCACCAATGAACTCTTCACCAATAATGAAAGCTTGTGCAAGCCCATCAGGAGAAGGTTGAACTTTATAAGAAATTGAGATACCTAAATGATTACCGTTACCGAATAAATCTTTAAATACTTCTATATCTCTTGGTGTAGAGATAATTAATACCTCTGTAATATTAGCTAGCAAGAGCACTGATAACGGATAATAAATCATTGGTTTATCGTAAATCGGTAAAATTTGTTTTGAAACCGATTTAGTTAATGGATATAACCTTGTACCTGAACCACCCGCTAATATAATTCCCTTCATTTTAATTACTTTGTCTTGTTATTAACACTGCAAAGGTGCTAATAATTTAACGTCTAAATGCACATTCAGTTTCAAAATCACAAAATTATTCTTGCTGAAATTGGTTTGTGATCAGAAAAAATCACATCATGCGTTGTAAAGAGATCACTTGTCATCTCTGTTGAGTAAAAAATATAATCTATTCTATTAGAAGGTATCTTACCTATGTATGTTGTTCCTATTCCATTACCAGACACTACAAAAGCATCCAATAAAACATTATTTAACTGTCGGTAGCAATAGGAAACAGGAGTGTCATTTAAATCGCCGCAAAAAATAACTGGGTATGGTGACTGTTTAACACTTTCCATAACTTTTTCAATCTGTATGGCTCTTTTCTCATAAGCCGTTTTAAGTCGCTTTAAAATCATTTGCTCCTCTGGATTTCGTTTGTAGATTTTACCTGTTTCCTCGTCTCCAAAAAACGCATAATCTCTATCTTGTAACCGGATAGAACCTAAATGCGCATTGTATACCCTGATAGTATCAATTCCTTTTACAATAGTGGCGTAAATACAAAAATTATTAGGATCATTTTCAAACGGAATTTCACCTGATTCTATGATAGGGAATTGACTGAACGTTGCCAACCCAAAATATTTCCCATCATGCATTTTATGCGTATATCTTTCTTGAAAATAAGGTGCTTCTAAAATATCAATTAAGGTATCTCTAGTCACAAAATCTGTACCGCCTTCTTGATGAAAAAATTCCTGAAAACACGCAATTTCAGGTTTCTCTTTCGATAAAAAACTAAAAATGCCATCTCGCGACTCATAGCGCTTTCCTGTGTTATACAAGTCAAAAATCCTCACATTATATGACAGTATTTTTATGGCTGTTTGATCGGTTGGATATTTAGTTGTATTAAAACTTACAAAATGTCTTACATGGTTCCAGCCTAAGATCACAATGAAAACATTAAACCAAACATAACGTCTTTTGAAAAACAACCAGAAGACCGTATATAATATCGTAATGATTAAAAGAATCGGATACCCTAATCCTAAATAATAGATGTACGGAAAAGTATTAGGTGAAAAATGTGTACTTAGGTAGGCACCAACCAGCCCAATTCCAACTATAAGGTTTAGAATAAACAATGTTTTAAACAACAATGGCGTCCGTTTTCTAGCTCCTTTTGTCATTTCCAAATTTAAATAGAAAAGCCTTTTCTGCTTTTGATAAGCTATCGTACCCCCCCTTCGATATTTTATCGAGAATAGCGTTTACCTTTTCTTGTTCTGATGCTTTAGCGTCTCGATATTCGTCGTCGTTCATCTTTCGAAAGTCTTCATTTCGATAAACTTTCATTCTTGGTTTTCTTTTAAAAATACGGGTAAAATCAACATTAAAAAACCAGCGTTCTAGTCGGTTCATGAACTGATTTGATTGATTAACATTAATCATAGATACTAGTCCAAATAAAAAACCACCGATATGCGCAAAATGTGCTATACCATCAAGCCTAGTTAAAGCTGCAAAATCACTCAATATGAAGAATAATGCTAGTACCCAAAATGGGATACTAATACCAAAAAAGAGCTGAACTTTAATTGTTGGACGGTAAAACAACATGGCACCAAAAAAAGCTTCAACAGCTCCAGAGGCTCCGATTAAACCTTTCGGATCTCTCATTTGGAGGTATGGAAAAATATCATAGGACAGCACATGTAGTAAACTACCTGCAATACCGCCTAAAATATAGGTCAATAATAATTTACGTTGACTAAAATATTGCAAAAATAACTGCCCTATAAAATAGAGCCATAACATGTTAAAAGCTATATGGAAAAAATCAGCATGAACAAACAAACTGGTAATTAGTGACCATGGCTGCAGTAAAATTTCAAACAATGTGCCAGGCAGTGCTGCTTGTT